>NZ_JBZCNG010000004.1:13279-406603 GCF_058269195.1 Arthrobacter sp. TJ-240 | reverse complement strand
GTCACCGATCACGGTGACACCGTTGCAGCCGACATTCACGGGGACGATGATCTCGGGCGAGATCACATTCCCGTCGAGGATGCCGCCGTCAGTGGTACCGGGCGTCGTTCCGGGCGTCATGCCGGGCGTCGTTCCGGTCGTGGTGCCGGGCGTCGTTCCGGGCGTGGTGCCGGTGGAACCGTTCGTGCAATCCGAGGCACTGTCACCGATCACGGTGACACCGTTGCAGCCGACATTCACCGGGACGATGATCTCGGGCGAGATCACATTCCCGTCGAGGATGCCGCCGTCAGTGGTACCGGGCGTCATGCCGGGCGTGGTACCGGGCGTCGTTCCGGTCGTGGTGCCGGGCGTCGTTCCGGGCGTGGTGCCGGTGGAACCGGTCGTGCAATCAGAGGCACTGTCACCGATCACGGTGACACCGTTGCAGCCGACATTCACCGGGACGATGACCTCGGGCGAGATGACATTCCCGCCCAGGACTCCCCCGTTCAGCAGGCCGCCCTCAGCCGGAGCGGGAGCGGGAGCCGCACCACCGGTCGACCCGGTCGACCCGGACCCGCCTGCCGTCGACGAATCACCGATCACGGACACCGAGTTGCCGGACAGGTTCACCGGCACCACGATCTCGGGCGAGATCACATTCCCGTCGAGGATGCCGCCGTCAGTGCTACCGGGCGTCATGCCAGGCGTCGTTCCAGTCGTGGTGCCGGTGGAACCGTTCGTGCAATCAGAGGCACTGTCACCGATCAGGGTCACATCGTTGCAGCCGACATTCACCGGAACGATGATCTCGGGCGAGATGACATTCCCGCCCAGGAGTCCCCCGTTCAGCAGGCCGCCCTCAGCCGCTGCCGGAGCGGGAGCGGGAGCGGGAGCCGCACCACCGGTCGACCCGGTCGACGTGGACCCGTCTGCCGTCGACGAATCACCGATCACGGACACCGAGTTTCCGGACAGGTTCACCGGCACCACGATCTCGGGCGAGATGACATTCCCGCCGAGGACTCCCCCGTTCAGCAGTCCGCCGTCGAGCAGGTGATCGGAGGATCCGCTGCCGATGACGCCGAGGTCGACACCGAGGTCGGGGGAACCATCGAGCGAGACCACCGTCTCCTGGATGACCGAACCGCTCGTGGTCCCGGACTGCAGGGGTGCGGTGATGACGGTTCTGAGACTCGAAGCGAGCTCGGCATCGGGTGTTGCCGAAAGGTCTGCAGCCACTGCCGACCCTGCTCCGAGGACGACGACGCCCCCGGCTAGAAGGGCCCCGTAGAGCCCGCGCTGCACGCATGTACGCATGATGTTCTCCTGTGAATCGAAGTGGTGTGGAGACGCCCGAGGCGCCGTGAGCCGTCTGCCGCGCGGAGCACGGCGAGGCCACCACTAATCAGGAGAGGAGCCGGGATCGAAGCTGGGGGAGGTCGGAAGACCGGCAACCGCGGAGCGGTCGGCCCGGCCGGAGAGCAGGATGACGACAAGAAGGGCCGCGCCGCTGAGCGCCGCGAGCGGGGCCGTGGTGCCGCCGCTGGTCATGGAGGTCGGGGCGCCCGCGGACACAGCGATGGGCGCGGTCGGCAGGTCCGGCAGCGCGGTCGTTGCCTGAGCGATACCTGCCAGAACGGGGGCGTCGGCGATATCCCCGGCCTCGACGCCTGCCAGGGTCACCGGGAGAAGGGAAGCGTTCCGACCAGCCACTTCGACGCTGCCGACGGGAGCAGCGGAGGCGGTCCGAGGCGCGTCCTGCACCGCGCCGCCAGCCCCGCCGGAGGCGGAGGTGACGTCGTCGGAAGCGGAGGTGACGTCGTCGGCGCGGACCGGCTCGGCAGGTGTTCCCGCGACGCCGGGCAGGGCGTCGACCGCGGGCACTGCGGGAGCCGCCACTGGCGCAGCGTCCTCCAGCACGGGGACGACGACGTCGACGGGAGGAATGATCCCAGGAGCCGGGACGACGACGTCGACCACCGGGGTCACGACCTCCGTGACCGGCGCGACGACCTCGAGCACCGGCGCGGTGACGCCGCCGACTGCTCCGTCGACGGCCCCGATCACCGGGGAGGTCACACCCGTGACCGTCCCGGCGGGTACCAGGGAGTGCACGACCGGCACATGGGCGACCAGAGTGTCGACCGCCGAGGTCACGGGGACGAGAACGGTGCCCGCCGGCTGCGCGGCTACCTGTGGCACGCGGGCCACGAGGTCGGGGACGACGGGGAGATCTGCCAGGAGGGGCCGCGCCGCAGCGGAAGCCGGGGTTGCGGGGGTCACCGAGGAGAGCGGCTTCGAGAGGGAGGAGACGGCGGGTGCGCTCACGGAGTCGACGACGCCGACCACCGAATCGAGCAGACCGGCGTCGCGGGGAGACTCGGCGGCCGAGGCTCCGGTGGCACCGAGGGCCAGCCAGCCGAGGGCTCCGACCCCGGTCAGGAACGACACGCGCAGGGTGGTCGTGAAAGACCGACGCTTCTGCATCTTCATCGCGACACCACCCCAGGTTGAGACCGTGGAGCAACCATAAGCTTGTCCTGGGGCGCATGTAAATGGTTGTTGTTGAAGTGATCAGCCGGCGTACCACACGGGTGGAACGCCGGCTGATCGGTGAGGAACTACTTGGCCAGGATCGCGAGGACCTCGGACAGCTTCGCGGAGGGACGCATCACCTGGGTGACCTTCGTGACGTCGGGGTGGTAGTAGCCCCCGATGTCCGCGGGCGAACCCTGCACGGCGAGCAGCTCGGAGACGATGGTGTCCTCGTTGCCCGTCAGCGCCTCGGCGACGCGCGCGAAGCTCTCGGCGAGCTCGGCGTCCTGCTCCTGCTCGGCCAGCTCCTCCGCCCAGTAGCGGGCGAGGAAGTAGTGGCTCCCACGGTTGTCGATCTCGCCGACGCGGCGGCTGGGCGACTTGTTCTCGAGCAGGAACGTGCCGGTGGCGCGGTCCAGCGTGTCGGCGAGGACCTGCGCACGTGCGTTGCCGGTCGACGTCGCGAGGTGCTCGAAGCTCACAGCGAGGGCGAGGAACTCACCCAGGCTGTCCCAGCGCAGGTGGTTCTCCTTCACGAGCTGCTGCACGTGCTTCGGGGCGGATCCGCCGGCGCCGGTCTCGAAGAGTCCGCCGCCGTTCATCAGGGGCACCACCGAGAGCATCTTGGCGCTCGTGCCGAGCTCGAGGATCGGGAACAGGTCGGTCAGGTAGTCACGCAGCACGTTGCCGGTCACGGAGATGGTGTCGGCACCCTCGCGGATGCGCTTGAGTGTGAAGGCGGTGGCGTCGACGGGCGTCAGGATCTGCAGCTCGACGTCGTCCGTGCCGTGCTCGGCGAGGTACGCCTCGACCTTGGAGATCAGCTTGGCGTCGTGGGCGCGGCTCTCGTCGAGCCAGAACACGGCGGGCGTCGCCGAGGCGCGGGCACGCGTGACGGCCAGCTTCACCCAGTCGAGGATCGCGGCGTCCTTGGTCTGGCAGGCACGCCAGATGTCGCCGGGTGCGACGTCGTGCTCGATCAGCACGGAGCCGTCAGCGTCGAGGACCTGGACCTTGCCCTCGGTCCGGATCTCGAACGTCTTGTCGTGGCTGCCGTACTCCTCGGCGGCCTGCGCCATGAGGCCGACGTTGGGGACGGTGCCCATGGTGGTCGGGTCGAACGCGCCGTTGGCCCGGCAGTCGTCGAGGACGACCTGGTAGATGCCGGCGTAGCTGCTGTCGGGGATGACGGCGAGCGTGTCGGCTTCCTTGCCGTCCGGCCCCCACATGTGGCCGGAGCTGCGGATCATGGCGGGCATGGATGCGTCGACGATCACATCGCTCGGGACGTGCAGATTGGTGATGCCCTTGTCGGAGTCCACCATGGCGATCGCCGGGCCGTCCTCCATGCCCCTGGTGATGGCCTGCTGGACGCCCTCGCGGACGTCCTCCGGCAGCTTGTCGAGGCCGCCGAGGATCGACGCGAGGCCGTTGTTCGGGCTGAGTCCGGCAGCGGTGAGCTGTTCCCCGTACGTCTCGAAGAGCTCGGGCAGGAAGGCGCGGACCACGTGGCCGAAGATGATCGGGTCGGAGACCTTCATCATGGTGGCCTTCAGGTGGGCCGAGAAGAGCACGCCCTCGTCCTTGGCCCGGGCCACCTGGGCCTTGAGGAACTCGTTGAGCGCATCGGCGCGCATGACGGTGCCGTCGACGACCTCGTCCGCGAGCACTGGGATCGAGTCCTTGAGCACGGTGACGGTTCCGTCGGCCGCGACCTGCTGGATGCGGAGGGTGCCATCTGCCGGGATGACGACGGACTGCTCGTTCGAGCGGAAGTCGCCGGTCGTCATGTGGGCGACATTCGTCTTCGACTCCGGCGTCCAGGCGCCCATGCTGTGCGGGTTCTGCCGCGCGTAGTTCTTGACGGACGCGGGTGCGCGGCGGTCCGAGTTCCCCTCGCGGAGCACCGGGTTCACGGCGCTGCCCTTGACCTTGTCGTACCGCGCGCGGACGTCCTTCTCCTCGTCGGTGGACGGGTGGTCCGGGTAGTCCGGCAGCGCGTAGCCCTGGCCCTGGAGCTCGGCGATGGCCGCCTTGAGCTGCGGGATCGAAGCGCTGATGTTCGGCAGCTTGATGATGTTGGCTTCCGGCGTCTTCGCCAGGGCGCCGAGCTCCGCCAGCGCGTCGGCCATCTGCTGGTCCTCGGTGAGGTGGTCGCCGAAGAGGGCGATGATGCGTCCCGAGAGCGAGATGTCCCTGACCTCCACCTCGACACCCGCCGTGGACGCGAACGCCTCGATGATCGGCAGGAACGAGTAGGTGGCGAGCATCGGCGCTTCGTCGGTATGGGTGTAGATGATTCTGGCCATGGGTTGGCTTCTCCCTGGTGATCTGCGGTGGTCGGTTTGGGGGTTGCCCATCGGCTCTAACTTACCGAGGTCCGCGGGCCTTCGCCTAACGGCGGGACCCTTCGGTGGCGTCAGTGGAAGAAGTGGCGCGCGCCCGTCAGGTACAGGGTGACGCCGGCAGCGTTCGCAGCATCGACGACCTCCTGGTCCCGCACCGAACCGCCGGGCTGGACGACGGCGCGGACACCGGCGTCGAGCAGGATCTGAAGCCCGTCGGCGAAGGGGAAGAACGCGTCCGACGCCGCCACGGACCCGCGGGCCCGCTCGGTGTCGGCGAGCGTGTTGGCACGCTCGACGGCGAGGCGGCAGGAGTCCACACGGTTGACCTGGCCCATCCCGACGCCGACGGAGGCACCGTCCCTGGCCAGCAGGATCGCGTTGGACTTCGCGGCCCGACAGGCCGTCCATGCGAACCGGAGGTCGGCGAGCGTGGCGTCGTCGGCCCGCTCCCCGGCGACGAGCGTCCAGCCCGAGGGGTCGTCGCCGTCGGCGTCGAGCGTGTCGGCGACCTGCATGAGGACTCCCCCGGACACCTGGCGGAACTCCACGGGGTTGCGACCGTAGCCCTCGGGCAGGGTCAGCAGCCGGATGTTCTTCTTCTGCGAGAGGATCTCGACGGCCTGGGCGGAGAACGACGGCGCGATCACCACCTCCGTGAAGATGTCCTTCACGGTCTCCGCCATGCGGGCCGTGACCTCGCGGTTCGCGGCGATGACCCCGCCGAAGGCCGACACCGGGTCGCAGGCGTGCGCCTTGGCGTGGGCGTCCGCGATCGGGTCCTCGGCGTCCGCCGAACCGACAGCCACACCGCAGGGGTTGGCGTGCTTGATGATGGCGACGGCGGGCTCGTCGAAGTCGAAGGCCGCGCGGAGGGCTGCGTCGGCGTCGACGAAGTTGTTGTAGCTCATGGCCTTGCCGTGGAGCTGGTCCGCCTGGGCGATACCCGGCGTTGCACCCTTCTCCACGTACAGCGCCGCCTGCTGGTGCGGGTTCTCGCCGTAGCGGAGCACCTCGGAGCGCTCGAGCGCGAGGCCCGCGTACCCCGGCCAGGAGAAGTCGTCGTCGTCCGTGTCGAACTGCTCGGCGGTCCAGGACGCGACGGCGGTGTCGTACGCGGCGGTGTGCGCGAAGGCGAGCGCGGCCAGCCGCCGCCGTGCCCTCAGGTCGAAGCCGCCCTCGGCGGCCGCGGCGACCACGTCGCCGTACCTGGCCGGATCGACCACGACGGCGACCGACGGGTGGTTCTTGGCGGCGGACCGGACCATGGCCGGGCCGCCGATGTCGATCTGCTCGACGACGGCGTCGGAGTCCGCACCCGAGCGGACCGTCTCCACGAAGGGGTAGAGGTTCACGACCACGAGGTCGAAGGCCTCGATGTCGAGCTCTGCCAGCTGGTCCACGTGCTCCTGCCGGCGGCGGTCCGCGAGGATCCCGGCGTGCACCTTGGGGTGGAGGGTCTTCACGCGCCCGTCGAGGGTCTCCTGGAAGCCGGTCACCTCGGACACCTCGGTCACGGGGACGCCCGCGGCGGCGATGCGCTGCGCCGTCGAGCCGGTGGAGACGATCGAGACGCCCGCACGGTGCAGGCCCTGGGCCAGCTCCTCCAGGCCGGTCTTGTCGAACACCGAGATCAGTGCGCGACGGATGGGGACACGGTCGAGGTGGGGGCTCACGCAGTTCTCCGTCAGTCAGGGGGTCGCCGGGGTCGCGCACCAGTCTATAGGTGGCGGCGTGCGGCACCCCGTCGCCGGCCCCACCCCGGCGATCCGGCGGGGTGCTTCCCGGTACAGTTCTCGCAGTACCCGGCCCCTCCACGAAGGCATCATGAGCATCAACACGCAGCTCCCCACCGGCGACCAGGTGGTGCAGGATCTCCCCTGGCGCTGGAAGGTCCAGGGGAAGATCTTCCTCATCGGCGGCCTCGGCTTCATGTTCGACGCCTGGGACGTCACCCTCAACGCCTACCTGATCCCCCTGCTCATCGGCGACTGGGGGCTCTCCCCCGGCCAGGCGGCGTGGATCGCGACGTCGAACCTGATCGGGATGGCCGTCGGTGCGTTCGCCTGGGGGTCGGTGGCGGACATCATCGGCCGCAAGAAGGCGTTCACCCTGACGCTCCTCGTCTTCTCCGTCTTCACGGTGCTCGGGGCGTTCTCCCCCGACATCGTCTGGTTCTGCGTGTTCCGGTTCCTCGCGGGCTTCGGCCTCGGCGGCTGCATCCCGGTGGACTACGCGCTGGTCGGCGAGTTCACCCCGCGGCGCCAGCGCGGCCGGGTCCTCACGGCCATGGACGCGTGGTGGCCCGTGGGCGCCTTTTTGTGCGGGGTGGTGACGACGGCGGTCGTCGCGCAGTTCGGCGACTGGCGCTACGCGATGCTCGTCATGGTGCTCCCCGCGCTCCTCGTGTTCTGGGTGCGGCGCGGCGTCCCGGAGTCCCCGCTCTACCTCGTGCAGCGCGGTCGGCAGGAGGAGGCGCGGGAGGTCATCGACGGCCTCGTCGCCCGGACCGGCGCGACGGAACGCGCCTGGCGCCTGCCCGACCCGGAGGACATCCCCCGCTTGTCCCTCGGCAGCATCTCGGGGCAGCTCACCGGCCTGTGGCGCTACAACTGGCGCATCACGCTGACCGCATGGAGCCTGTTCCTCACCATCCTACTCGTCTACTACGGTGCGCTGACGTGGATGCCGCGCATCCTCATCGCCTCCGGCTACGCGCAGTCCGTTGCGTTCATCACCACCACGTTCATGACGGGTGTCGGCTTCCTCGGCGTCGTCGCCGCCGCCCTGCTCGTGGAGCGGGTCGGCCGCAAGTGGCTCCTCGCCATCACGGGTCCGGGATCCGCCCTGCTCCTGGTGGCCTTCGCACTGACCCTGGACCTGCCCGCCGTCGCCACCGCCTGGCTGCTCGGTTTCGGGTTCGTGGTGCAGGTGGCCATCCCCGTGCTCTACACGTACGTCTCGGAGCTGTACCCCACCGAGCTCCGGGGCAGCGGCTTCGGCTGGGCGTCGACCATCTCCCGGGTGGGCGCGGGCCTCGTGCCGCTGATCTTCGGCACCCTGCTGTGGCCGCTCCTCGGCCTCCCGCTCACGTTCGCCCTCACGGGCGGGCTCGTGCTGCTCGCCGTGGTCTTCATGGCCTTCAACGCCCCGGAGACGAAGAGCGCGCGGCTGCACTGACGGACCGGTACCCGGCGGCGGCAACACCCGCGTCCGGGCCTAGAGCCAGTGGTTGCGCCTGAACGCCCAGTACAGCCCGGCGCCCATGCCCACCATGAGCACGAGTGCGAATGGGTAGCCGAGCTGCCAGTGCAGCTCGGGCATCACGTCGAAGTTCATGCCGTAGATCGAGGCGATCAGGGTGGGCGCGAAGAGGATCGCCGCCCAGGAGGAGATGCGCTTGACCTCCTCGCCCTGCGTCAGCGACGTCTCCGTCATCCGGGTCATCTCCTCGTTCTGCCGCTGGGCCACCAGCGTCGAATGCACGGTGAGCGCATTCTGGAGCAGCGTACGGAACGTGGTGATACGTTCGACGACGCGGATCACGTGGTCCTGCACGTCGCGCAGGTTCCGTGTGAGCTCGGCGTCCATCTCGTACTTCTCCGAGCCCCGCAGGAGCCCGTCCATCATGGCGTCGAGGGGCTGCGCGGCCCGCTGGAACTCGATGACCTCGCGGTGGAGCTCGTAGATCCGGCGGGAGACGTCGGGGGCTCCCCCGAACAGCTCGTTCTCGATCTCGTCGATGTCGTTCTCGAGTCCCTGCACCACTGGCCCGTACTCGTCCACCACCTGGTCCAGCAGCGCGTAGAGCACGGCCTGCGGCCCCGTGCCCAGCAGCTCGGGATCGGCCTCGAGCCGGCGCCGCACGATGCCGAGGTCGGGCGACTCCGCATGCCGGATGGTCACCACGAAGTCCCGCCCGACGAAGATGTGCAGCTCGCCGAACTCGACCTTCTCCTCGGCATCGAGGTACCGGGCCGGCCGCAGCACCAGGAAGAGGGTGTCCTCGTAGCGTTCGAGCTTCGCGCGCTGGTGCCCGTTGGTGGCGTCCTCGACGGCGAGCGGGTGCAGGCCGAACTCCGCCTCGACGGCGCTGATCTCCTCGCGGTCCGGCCGGTAGAGGCCGATCCACCCCATGCCGCCGCTGTCGCGCATGATCTCGAACGTCTGGTCCAGGGTCTCCGGGTTGATGCGCTTCTTCCCGTCGACGTAGACGGCGTTGGCGACCAGGGGCACGTCAGGCCCCCGCCCCGGAGCCGGCGGCGGACCCGGCAGCCGAAGCGGCGGAGCCGGCAGCCGCGAGCCCCGCGAGGGTCTCGATCAGGAGCCTGCGCTCCTCGACCTTGATGCGCTCGTGCAGGGTGGCCTCGGTGTCGTCGGGCAGGACGGCGACCGGCGCCTGGGCGAGGATGGGCCCGGTGTCCACGCCGGCGTCGGCGATCATGACCGTGCAGCCCGTGACCTTGACGCCGTAGGCGAGTGCGTCGCGGACGCCGTGTGCCCCCGGGAAGCTCGGCAGCAGGGCCGGGTGCGTGTTCAGGTAGCGGTCGGGGAACCGGTCCAGGAAGTGCTGGTCCACGATCCGCATGAAACCCGAGGACACCACGTAGTCGGGCTCGTACGCCGCGACGGCGTCGGTGAGCGCCCGGTTCCACGTGGCCCGGTCCGTGTACCGGCGGAAGTCGACCTCGAAGGTCGCGATGCCCGCTTCGGCCGCCCGCTGCACGCCGCCGGTGCTGGGCCGGTCCGCGCCCACCGCCGCGAGCGTGACGTTCAGGGTGCCGTCGGCGACGGCGTCGATCACGGCCTGGAGGTTGGATCCGCTGCCGGAGACGAGGACTACGATGCGCATGGCTCAACCTTAGGTCGCCGCTCGCCTAGGGTTGAACCATGCCGAAGGAGGAACGATGACGCAGCAGGGCACGGGACAGGGCACGCCGGGACACACCGGGGCCGGGCGGACGAGGACCGACGGTGACGCCTCGGCGCGCCTGTGGCTGCGCCTGTTCCTGCTGACCCTGCTGGGCGCCGTCCTGGCGAGCAACCTGATGCTGCCCTGGAAGGTGCTCGCGCTCGTGCTGTCGCTGTTCGCGCTCGGCGCCGGTGTGGTCGCCCTCGTGAAGGCGATCGGCGCGAAGCTGCCCCGCCTCGTCCTGGTGGCGACGTCCCTCGGTCTCGCGGCGTCGCTCTTCCTGGTGACCGGCATCGGCGCCTCGGTGCTCCTCTGGCGCGTCACACAGACCTACGAGGACTGCATGTCGCGCGCCCTCACGCTCGAGGCGCAGGGGCAGTGCGAGGACGGCCTGCGCGAGCTCGAGGGCTTCAACGGCTGACCCGCCCCGAGGCAGGACCCCGGACAGGACCGCGCCCTAGCGGCGGCGCGGCTCGCGCTCCAGCAGGGGCCCGACGGCGTGGCCGAGGACGGCTCCGACCGCCACCTCGACGGCCAGCCACAGACCCATCGCCAGCGGGTCCGGACCGAGGTCCGTGAAGCGGCCGAGGCCGAGCGAGGCCCGCGAGACGAGGGCCACTCCCGCGCCGGCGATCCCGGCCGTGATGCCGATGAGCAGCGCGAGCGCAAGGGTGGACGCCGTCGAGGTCAGCCACCGGTGGGGGTTGTGGAGGACGAGCCACTCGTCGAAGTGGTTCTCGCCCTCACGGAAGAACCACCACCCGGCGAGGAGACCCGCGAGGACGGGGATGGCCAGCGCCGCGTAGCCGTACTCGAGCGTGCCGGCCGGCAGGGCACCGAGGATCGGCAGCGCGGGCAGGGGACCCACTGTGCTGGCGAGCGGTGTGAGGGAGCTGCCGGTGCCGAGCGCGAATCCGGCCCCCGTGGACCAGGCCATGGTCCAGATCGTGAGGTTGGGCAGGAACCCGAGCTGGAGCAGGGTCACCACGGACGCACCGGCGATCCCGCCGTCGATCCGCTCGTAGACGGCGGCGATGCCCGCCCAGTTCAGCCCGATGGCCACGGCGAGCAGCGCGGCCGAGAGGCACAGTGCCACCATCACCGCCAGGAAACCCGAGCGGAGGACGGACCACGCGTAGGAGCCCGCCCAGCGGGAGTGCTGGCTGGTGCGGCTCACCCATGCGGCGAAGTCGACGCCGACGAGCCGGCTCCACGCCCCCGCCTCCCGGTAGGCGCCCGTGATGAGGCCGATCCCGGCGGACACCGGTGGGATCAGCGCCCCGGCCGCCACGGACGCCGACGCGTCGGGGGTGCCGGAGAAGTGCGCGACGGCCGCGCCGATCAGCGCGTAGGTGAGCAGTGCCCCGAGCAGTGCCTGCCACAGCTGATCGGTGTAGGAGGCGCGGGCGAGGCGGCGCCCCGCCCGCCAGGCGAGCAGCAGGGGCACGAGGATCAGCCCGAGCGGCACCACGTGCAGGAGTCCCGGCCCCAGCGAGAGCGGCACGCCGTGCATGACGAGCCACCCCTGCCCGGCCAGCCGCGCGGCGGACTCCGGCGTACGGTCGGCGAACCCGCCGGTGAGCCAGACCGCGGCGACGGGCAGGAGGACGAGCAGCGCCGAGATCAGGGCCGCCTGACCGAGTTCGAACACCCCCTGCAGCCACAGGGGCATGGGAAGGGAACGGGGTTTGGTGGGGAGTTTCATCCCCTCCATGGTGCCACCGGCGGGAGCCCGGGGCGCCGCGCGACGCGGACCGGGGACCGCTCCGGGTGGGGTGGCGCCGGTCACCCGGAGAGGTCGAGCACCCCCTTGACGACGGCGAGGGCCGCCCCGACGAACGCGATGACGATGACGAACAGCCGCGCCTGGTCGTCGCGGACGAACCGTCCGAGCTTCTCCCCCGCGTAGATGCCGGCGACGATGGCCAGCCCGATCGCGACCCACATCCACGCCGCGAGGACCGGCGCCTGGGATGGGTCCAGGAGCAGCTTGAGCGTCAGCGTCACGATCCCGATGCAGACGAAGAACGGCTGGAGCGTCGCGGCGAACGGGCGCTGCGGCCAGCGCGAGAGCACGGCGTACGCGCTCACGGCCGGGCCGCCCACGCCGGCCATCGAGTTCGTGAGGCCCGCGGTGAACCCCGCGACGGCCTTCGGCGCATTGCCGCGCACCACGACGTCGGACCGCTGCAGCACGAGGGAGATGGTGAGGGCGACGAGCACCACGGCGCCGACCGTGACCGACAGGGGCGCCGAGGGGACGGCGACGGCGAGGAAGGACCCGGGGACGGAACCGAGCAGCGAGGGCAGCACGAGCCAGCGGAACATGCTCCAGTCGATGTCCTTCCACACCCGGCCCACGATGATGGCCGAGGACACCACACCGCAGATGTTGACCAGGAGCACGCCGGCGTGCGGCCCGAGGATGATCACGAGGAACGGCGCGATCAGCAGGGCGAACCCGAGGCCGGCGATACGCTGCGCCACGGCTCCCACGAGGATGGAGGCCAGCACGATGAAGAAGATGCCGAGAGTCACCCCGCTACAGTACGCCCGGGCAACTAGACGGTGCCGCGGTCCCGTAGCCTGACACCATGACGGCCCTCACCACCGCACTGGCCACTGCCGACTGGCGCCGGCGCGTCTTCGGCCTGTACGACGACGTCCGCGAGCGCGCAACGTCCGAGTCGCCCGAGGCGGCGCACGGCCTGTGGCGGCGGGGCCGCGACGAGCTCTTCCGCACCCACCCGGCCTCGGCCCTCGGGGAGCATGCGAGGGCGTCCTTCCCCGGGCTCGCCGTCGCCCCCTACGATCCGGCGTACCGCTTCGAGGCCCTGCTCGACGACGACGGGGCGGACGAGGAGATGGAGGTGGCGACCGGCACCGACGGCGTGGTGCCGTTCCGGCGCCTCGGCACCCTGGTGCTGTCCGGGCTCGGAACCCTGGCCCTGTGGAAGCTCGGCTCCTACGGGGGCGGCCTGTTCCTGCCCCTCCGGGACGGTACGGCGGGCACGGCGGGCGGCACCTACGGGGGCGGACGCTACGTCCTCGACACCATCAAGGGCGCCCATCTCGGGGAGGGCCGGGCTCCCGGCAGCCTCGTGGTGGACCTCAACTTCGCGTACAACCCGTCCTGCGCCTACGACGAGCAGTGGGCGTGCCCGTTGCCCGGTCCCGGCAACCGCCTCGCGGCCGACGTCCCCGTCGGCGAGCTCTACCGCGAGTACTGACCCGTGGAAATCGGGCCTGCGGGGCCGCCGGGCAGTACGTAGGCTGAGGAATCCCGGGGCTACCCGTCACCGGGGAGCCTACCGAGGAGCGCGCACGTGCCGATGCAGCAGATGAAGCAGACGCAGTGGCGCCGCCGCTCCGAGATACCCCTCATCCTCGCCGCCGTGCTCTACCTCGCGGCGTACTCGCTGCAGGTCACGGCCGAGCCGGATCCGGCGGAGGCCCGGCTCCTCGAGGGAGTCATCTGGGCTGTGTGGGCACTCTTCCTCGTCGATTACCTCGTTTGCCTCTTCCTCGCGCCGGCGCGGGGACGCTGGTTCGTCCGGCACCTGCACGAGCTCGTCATCCTGCTGCTGCCCATGCTGCGTCCCCTGCGCCTGCTGCGGCTCATCCCCCTGCTGCGCGTCCTCAACCGGTCCGGGGGCGACGCGCTGCGCGGGCACATCCTCCTCTACGTCCTCTCGGCCATGACGGTGCTCGGGTATGCGGGAGCGCTCGCGGTGCTCGATGTCGAGCAGGACGCCCCGGGCGCGAACATCCTGACCCTGCCCGACGCTCTGTGGTGGGCGCTGACCACCGTCACGTCCGTCGGGTACGGCGACTACTACCCCGTGACGGGAGCCGGGCGGATCGTGGCGGCCGGCCTGATGCTCGGCGGGATCGGCGTGCTCAGCGCGGTCACGGCCGCGTTCGCCTCCTGGCTCGTGGAGAACGTGGCGACGGCACGCGCAGCGGACGAGCAGGCTGCGGAGGCGCAGGGCGCGGAGTCGGACGCCCGGGTGCGGGAACAGCTGAGGACAGTCAGCCTGCAGATCGACACGCTGGCCCAGCAGCTCGCCCACGGCGCCCACAGCGGACAGGGCACCGGCGGACAGGGCGTCGGACAGGGCGGGGTCGGACCCAGCGGCGCCGGACAGGGCGGGCACGCCGGGCGGGAGTAGCCGCGGCCCGGACCGAGTTCTCCCGGAGTTCACCCGACCTCCATGCGGCAGTGGCCCGCCCTCCGCCTCCGCGACGGAGTCTGGGAGTGTGAGGATCGCCGTAGTCGCAGAATCATTCCTGCCCCACATGAACGGGGTCACCCATTCGCTCCTGAAGGTGCTCGCGCACCTGCGCAGCCGCGGGGACGAGGTGCTGGTGATCGCCCCGTCGTCGTCCTGGCTCGACGACGAGGCACCCGCCACCGTGGAGGGGTACCCGGTGCACTCCCTCCCCTCCATGCCCCTCTCGGGGTACGCGAACGTGCGGCTGGCCGCCGGCACGGTGGCGCGCGTGCGCCGCATCCTCGCCGAGTTCGGGCCCGACGTCGTCCACATCGCCTCACCGTTCGTCCTCGGCTGGCGCGCGGTGCAGGCGTGCCAGCAGCTCGGTGTCCCCTCGGTCTCCGTCTACCAGACCGAGGTCCCGGCGTACGCCGCGCACTACGGCTTCCCGTGGCTCGAGTCCCTCCTGTGGCAGCGCGTCGAGAACATCCACGACGCCTCGACCCTCACCCTCGTACCGTCCACCTTCGCGCTGCAGCAGCTGCGCTCCCACGGGGTGCAGCGGCTCAACCTGTGGCGGCGCGGCGTGGAGACGGAGCGCTTCTCCCCCACCCGGTACGACGCCGCCTGGCGGGACACCGTCGCCGCGCCCGGAGAGCGCATCGTCGGGTACGTGGGCCGGCTCGCGGCCGAGAAGCAGGTGGCCGACCTCGCCGCGCTCGACGCCGTGCCGGGCACGCGGCTCGTGATCATCGGATCGGGGCCGCAGAAGGAGAGCCTGCGCGAGCGGCTGCCCCGCGCGCACTTCGCGGGCTTCCAGACCGGTCTGGACCTCGCGCGGATGGTCGCCACGTTCGACGTCTTCGTGCACCCCGGCGAGTCCGAGACGTTCTGCCAGACCATCCAGGAGGCCATGGCGTCCGGTGTGCCCGTCGTCGCGGTGGGCCGGGGCGGGCCGCTGGACCTCGTGGATTCCTCACGCACGGGATGGATCTACGAGCCGGGCGACCTGGCGGGACTCCGCGCCGCCGTGACCGACCTCACGGGTGACGACGCGAAGCGCCGCGCCTTCGGCCGTGCCGCCCACGCCTCCGTGCAGGGACGCACGTGGCCGGTGCTGTGCGAACAGCTCGTCACGTACTACGAGAAGGCCGTCAGCGTGCAGGCGCGGCGGGCCGGGGTGGCCTCCCGGGTGCGCCGCACTCCGCAGCAACCCTGAATCCGTGGCGCGAAGGGCTGGACCGGGCCGCCCCGAGGCGGTAGGGTGTCCGCCCGCATCGACACCCCCCGCCAGGCCCTATCATGGGGAGCGCACACACCCACTTCCGGAGGTTCCGATTACAGACACGGCTGCCCAACACGACATTTATTTCGGTGCCCCCGAGCCGGAGAATGAAGCCGAGATCCTCGAATCGGCGTCGCGCGCGGCGGTAGCCCGGTTCGAGGGCCGCTCGGACATCACGACCGTCAAGCGGCGCTTCACCCTCATCAACCAGGATCGCACGCCCCACCAGGCCATGGTCGAGGACCTGCTCTTCATCCGCGCAGCCCTGGACCGGGCGGGTATCGAGTTCCTCCTGGTCCGCGGCAACGACCAGCGGCCCGTCATCGCCGTGGACCTCGCGGACCACGCACGGCTCATCGCGGCGCTCGTCGTGGCGTGCCGTGACGAACCGTTCTACTCCCGCACCGTGGACACCAAGAGCCGCACCACGCTCCTGGTGAGTGACGGCGAGCTCTCGAAGAGCCGGAAGGCACGGATCTTCCGCCTGTTCCGCCCGCGCATCGAACCCCTCGGAGGGCTCGCCTACGGCCCGTCCGCCGGCGTGCAGATCGAGCTGTGGGCGCTCGGGGCGGCCATCGAACTGCCCGTCGAGAACTCCCTGACACGCCGCACCCTGCCGGCCGCCGAGGTGGTGCGCGGGGAGGTGGAGCGCCACGGGCTCACCTGGCCCACCATCGACAACATGTTCGCGGACCACGCCACGGACATCGACTTCGACATCGACATCGTCTTCTCCTGGGTGGACGGCAGCAGCCCGGAGTTCCAGGCCGCCCGCGCGGCCCGCATGCAGAGCGTGGTGGTGGGCGAGGGTGACGACCACGAGGCCCGCTTCCGCCAGATCGACGAGCTGAAGTACGCGCTCCGCTCGGTCTACATGTTCGCGCCGTGGGTCCGCCGTATCTTCATCGCCACGGACTCGGACCGGCCCGCGTGGCTCGCCGACCACCCGTCGGTGACGCTCGTGCGCTCGGAGGAGCACTTCAAGGACCCGTCGGTCCTCCCGACCCACAATTCGCAGGCCGTCGAGGCGCAGCTGCAGCACATCCCGGGATTGTCCGAGTACTTCCTCTACTCCAACGACGACATGTTCTTCGGCCGTCCCGTGGCACCGGACATGTTCTTCTCCCCGGGCGGGATCACGAAGTTCATCGAGGCGGACACGCGCATCGGCCTCGGCGAGAACGACGCCGAGCGCAGCGGCTTCGAGAACGCGGCGCGCGTCAACCGGCGCCTGCTGCACGAGCGCTTCGGGCGCATCACCACGCGCCACCTCGAACACACCGCCGCTCCCCTGCGGAAGAGCGTGCTGCTCGAGATGGAGGACGAGTTCGCGGCGGAGTTCGAGGCGACGGCGGCGTCGCGCTTCCGGGCCAAGGACAACATCTCCGTGACCAACTCGCTGTACCACTACTACGCCCTGCTCACCGGGCGGGCCGTCACGCAGGAGATGGCCCGGGTGAAGTACGTGGACACCACCATGCGCTCCGGGCTGAAGAGCCTCAACAAGATGCTGGACAAGCGCAGCCAGGACTTCTTCTGCCTCAACGACGGCAGCTTCCCCGAGGTCGCGGCGGACGAGCGGGCCCACCTGGTGACGGACTTCCTCGAGAAGTACTTCCCGGTCAAGGCTCCCTGGGAGATCTAGGCCGCCCGCCGGCCTGCCCGCGCCGCATGCGAGACTGGCGCGATGCAGACCTTCCTGCCGTACCCCGACTTCGCGGCCAGCGCCCGGGTGCTGGACCAGGCGAGGCTCGGCAAGCAGCGGGTGGAGACCCTGCAGGCACTGCGCGCCCTCGTGATCCCCGATTACGGGTGGCGGCAGCACCCTGCCATCCGCATGTGGATGGGCTACGTGCCGGCCCTGACGGTCTACGGCCTGGCCATGGTGTCCGAGTGGGTGTCGCGCGGGCACGCGGACTCGACGCACCGGCAGATCCTCGAGTTCGCCCCGCACGTGCTCGACGACCCGGACGTGCCGATGCCGCCGTGGCTGGGCGAGCCCGCGTTCCACGTGAGCCACCAGTCGAACCTGATCCAGAAGGCCCCGGAGATCTACCGGAGCCGGTTCCCCGGGATCCCCGAGGACCTGCCCTACGTCTGGCCCGTGCCGGAGCAGGAGCGCATCCCGGTCGAGCCGGAGGGGAGGCGGCTGTGGGTGTGGAGGGCCGCGTCCCAACCGCCGGAGGGCGATGCGACGCTGCTGATGCCGCCCGAGCCTCCGGGGGGACGGGCCGCCCCGAAGTGGGAGCGGCAGCTCCACGTGTTCGAGGAGTCCGTGGAGGACGGCGACGCCGTGGCCATCGCCGATCCCGACGGCGAGCACTTCCGCACGGGCCGCGTGGGTCCGGTGCTCATGCACGAGGACGGCCTGCTGCGCCCGGCGCGCCTGCACGGGTGGCTGCGGCGCGCGGACTTCGACCCCCCGGCGCTGCTGCAGGACCCGCGGACGCTCTTCAGCGTGGGACTGCCGGGGGCGCTGGAGTAGGGCGTCAGGCCGAGGTGAGCTGGCGTGCCCGGTGCGTGTCGGCGATCCTCACGCCGGCGGCCTCGAGCCGGCGCCGGGCCTCCTCGCTGGGGACGACCTCGCCCACCGAGGGGTGGCGGCCCGCGGGCACCACGGAGTGGACGATCGTCTCCTCGTAGACGTGCACCAGGTTGTAGGACTGCGCGCCGTCCCGTCCGCGGGTGCCGCCGCCGTCGAACAGCAGGTCCTGGGTGTAGCAGGTGGCGCTGGCCACCGAGACCGGGACGCCGGCGAACATCGCCGTCGTCGAGTAGTGCAGGTGGCCGGCGAGGATGGTGCGCACGTCCGAGCCGCGCACGACGTCGGCGAGGGAGCGCTGGTCGCGCAGCTCCACCAGCACGGCCAGGTCCTGCACGCTGGGCACGGGCGGGTGGTGCAGGGCCAGGATGGTGCCGTGCGGTGCCGGCACCTCCAGCTCGCCCGCGAGCCAGCGGAGCTGGTCCTGGGTGAACTCGCCGTGGTGGTGGCCGGGGACGGTGGAGTCCAGGGTGATGATCCGCAGGCCGTCGACGAAGTGCACCGCGTCCACGGGAGCATCCGCGCGGACGGACGGGTGGTCATCGAGCAGTCCCGCCCGGAACGCGGCGCGGTCGTCGTGGTTGCCCATGGCCCAGATGACCCGGGCTCCGAGCCGGTCCGCCGCCGGGTCCACGATGGCCCGGAGTTTCGCGTACGCGCCGGGCTCTCCCTTGTCGGCGAGGTCACCGGTGAAGACGATGGCCTGCGGCCGGGCGCCCGAGGCCTCGAGGTCCTCGAACACCTCGCGGAGCCGTTCCTCGCTGTCCACCGCCCCGTACAGGGGCCGGTCACCGGCGATCAGGTGCGTGTCGCTCATGTGCAGGATGAAGTGCTGGGGCCGAGGATGCTCTGCCGTCCGGGGGACCATGGAACCTACTCCGATAGCTGATGGGACTTCGCTGCCTTCACCCCATCCAAGCAGGGGTAGCTGCGGGCTGCATGAACGCGCCACGGCATGGCGCGAAACATTGAGGAAACAGGCGCGGGAGGCAAGGGCTGGCGGGGCGGGGGCCCGCGTCGTAGGCTGCTCAGGCCACGTACTTCCCCAGCGAAAGGCACCACCATGGGAATCCGCCCCAGCCACATCCCCCTCCGCCTCGCGACAGGGGCGTTCATCCTCAACTCCGGTCTCGGCAAGACCAGCCTCGACGAGGGCTCGGCCGGCTACCTGCAGGCCATGGCCTCCCGGGCGTTCCCGCAGATCAGCCAGCTCGAGCCCCAGCAGTTCGGCAAGGTGCTCGCCGGCTGCGAGATCGGCCTCGGCGCGGCACTGCTCGCACCCTTCGTCCCGAGCAGGGTCGCCGGACTCGGCCTGCTCGCCTTCTCGGCCGGCATGATGACCATGTACCTGCGCACGCCGGAGCTGACCATGGACGACGGCATCCGCCCCACGCAGGACGGCGTCGCGCTCGCGAAGGACAGCTGGATGCTGGGGATCGCCCTGTCCCTGCTCCTCGACCGCAGGAAGAAGTAGGCACGGCAGACACGGGCGACACGGCAGACACGGGAGGCACGGGCAGATGTGCGGGCGCTTCGTCATCGCGGGCAACAGGGCCGACCTCATCGACGCCTTCGAGGTGGACGAGGCGGTCGAGGACCAGGTACGGCCCTCGTGGAACGTGGCGCCCACGGACACCGTCCAGCTCGTCGTCGAACGGCTGGACCCGGAGACCGGTGAGCTGACGCGCAGGCTCGAACTCGCCCGCTGGGGCCTCATCCCGTCCTGGGCCAAATCGTCCTCGGTGGGCTCGCGCATGATCAACGCGCGCAGCGAGACCGTCCTGGAGAAGCCCTCGTTCCGGACAGCGGCCCTGAAACGCCGGGCGATCGTGCCCGCCGACGGGTACTACGAATGGCGGAAGAACGCCGACGGGTCCAAGAGCCCCATCTACCTGCACGGCACCGACGGCGCTCACCTGGGCTTCGCGGGGCTGTACGAGTTCTGGCGCGACCCCGCGACGGTGTCCGGGGAGAACCCGCAGGGCTCGTGGGTGGTCAGCTGCACCATCATCACGCGGCCGGCGAGCGATGCCCTCGGCGAGATCCACGACCGCACACCCGTGATCGTCCCGCCGGACCTGCGAGGGGACTGGCTCGACCCGCGGAACGATTCGCGGCCCGCCGTCCAGGGGCTCCTGGACGCCATCCCCGACCCCGAGCTGGTCCCGCGGCTCGTCGGCAACCGCGTGGGGTCCGTGCGCAACGACGGACCCGACCTGATCGAGGCCTTGTCCCCGGCGGCCCCGGATGCCTAGGGTCGGGTGCAGGTGACCATCGAAGGAGACGCATGATCAGGACGGACATCGCCCCGGGGATCCACTTCATCGAGCACGCCCGGACCAATGTCTACCTCGTGGAGGACGACGACGGCCTGCTCCTGGTGGACACCGGCCTCCCCCGTTCCAAGGCCCTGCTCCTCAAGGCGCTCAGCCGGATCGGCCGGGCCCCGGAGGACATCCGCGCCGTCGTCCTGACGCATGCCCACTTCGACCACGTGGGCACCGCCGAGCACCTGCGGTCCCGGTACGGGATCCCGGTGTACTGCCACCCGGACGACGCGTTCCTCGCCGCACACCCCTACAGCTACGAGCGGGAACGCTCGCCGTTCCTCTACCCGCTGCGCCACCCGCGCGCGATCCCCGGTCTGGTGCAGATGGCCGCCGCGGGTGCCGTGGCAGTCAAGGGCGTGGAGGACACCCTGCCGCTGACCCCCGAGGGCCTAGCCGCCCTTCCCGGTGCGCCGCTGCTGGTCCCGACCCCCGGCCACACCAAGGGGCACTGCGCCCTGCACTTCCCGGACCGTGATGCCGTGATCAGCGGCGACGCCCTCGTCACCCGTGACCCCTACACGGGCCACCCGGGCCCGCAGGTGGTGGCCATGGCAGCGACCGCGGACTTCGCGACGGCCCTGCGCTCGCTCGACGCACTGCGCGCCACCGCCGCAGGGACCGTCCTTCCGGGGCACGGCTTCCCGTGGCGGGACGGCGTCGACGCCGCGGTGGCGCAGGCCACCGAGATCGGCCGGCACTAGTCGGCCGGCATCGGTGATCACCACGAACGGCGCGGCCCCGGCCGGGCCGGACCACGGCCTGTCCGGGAAGGGGCGATACGCTGGGCGCATGAGGTGGCTGGAGCGCAGGACGATGATGGGGTTCGCCGGTGTGACGGTCAAGCGGGCCGCGATCACCCTGTTCTCGGCGCAGGCGGTGGTCATCGGCGGGCTCGTGGGCGTGGACACCTACCAGAAGCGCCGCCGCACCCGGCGGCCCGGCTTCCCCCAGCCGGGGACCTTCCACACCACGATCGCGGACACCGACACCACGGTCTACACGTACGGCGAGGACCTCTTCGACGCCATGATCGCGGCGATCGACGGCGCGAAGCACCAGGTGCTGCTCGAGACGTACATCTGGAAGGGCGACGCCGTCGGTGCGCGGTTCCGCGATGCCGTGAACCGGGCCGCCGAGCGCGGCGTGAAGGTCTTCGTCATCTACGACGGCTTCGCGAACCTCGTGGTCAACCCGTTCTTCTACTCCTTCCACCCGCTCGTCAACGCCTACCGCTTCCCCGTGCTGCGCCCATCGATCCTGTTCACGAACATCCGCGGCACCGGCTTGGACCACCGCAAGGTCCTCGTGGTCGACGACGAGGTCGGGTTCGTGGGCGGGTACAACATCGGCTCCCTCTACGCGACGAAGTGGCGGGACACGCACCTGGAGATCCGCGGCCCGTCCGTGTGGGAGCTCCGCGAGGCCTTCGCCAGCTTCTGGAACCTCCGCGCCAAGCCGCGCCGGCCGGAGCTGCCGGACCTGAGCGCGTCCTTCTGGGAACCGCGCATCCGCGCCGTCAACAACCTCCCCGCCTACCTCGTGTTCCCCATCCGGGGCATCTACCTGGATGCGATCAACCGCGCGAAGCACCATATCTTCATCACCACCGCGTACTTCATCCCGGACCGGCAGATCCTCGACGCCCTCCTGCGGGCGAGCCGCCGCGGCGTGGACGTCCGCGTGATCCTCCCCGAGGACTCCAACCACGTGGTCTCGGACTGGCTCTCGCGCGGCTTCTACTCGTCGCTGATCAACGCGGGCGTGCGGATCCTGCTGTACCAGAACTCCATGATCCACGCGAAGACGGCCACGATCGACGGCGAGTGGAGCACGGTCGGCACGGCGAACATCGACCGCCTCAGCCTCACGGGCAACTACGAGATCAACCTCGAGATCTTCGACCGCCACCTCGCGGGCACCATGGAGAAGATCTTCGCGGTGGATTCGTCCAACAGCCGTGTGCTGACGCGTGAGGAGTGGGAGGGCCGCCACGTCGTGGCCCGCGCCAGCGAACTCATCCTCGCCCCGCTGCGTCCGTTCCTGTAGCTTTCGCCGCCGTCGTGCCCGCAGTCCCCGGTCCCGGCGCGTCCGCCGAGAACCGCTCCATGTACCCGCGCTGCGAGGAGCCCACGTGGCCTGCCATGAGGCGTTCGGCCTCGTCCGCGTTGCCTGCGTCGATCGCCGCGATGATCAGGCGGTGCTCGCCCCACGACTGCTTGCCCCGGTTGTCCACGTCCGCCGCGTAGAGCCACTCGATCTTGCCGGAGATCTGCCGCAGCAGGGCCGCCAGCGACGCGCTGCCGCTCAGCTCGGCGACGCCGAGGTGGAAGCGGATGTTCAGCTCGGGCAGGTCCGCGAGGGCGTCGGCTGCCACGGCGCGGTCGCCGTCGTCGAGGATGTCGACCAGGGCACGGCGTGCCGTCCACCACTCGGTGCTCGGTGCCTCGCCGGCGAAGTGCGCCGTCGCGCGCAGCGCCGCACGCCGCGCGATGGTGGCCTCGATGACCCTGCGCACGGCGAACAGGTCCTCGGCGTCGTCGAGCGGGATCTGCGCCACGGTGGAGCCGGCGTAGGGACGCGACTCGACGAAGCCCTCCGCCTCCAGGGCGCGCAGCGCCTCCCGGACGGGGATGCGCGAGACCCCGTACGTGGCGGCGAGCGCGGCCTCCGTCACCCGCGTACCGGGGTGCAGCGTGCCGAGGATGATGTCGCGGCGGAGGGCGTCGAGGACGCGCTGCGGGGCGGCCGCGTCCGCCTCAGGCCGCGAAGGCCGCACCGGGGATCGCTCCAAGAAGCTCCTTCGTGTACTCGGCCCGCGGGCGGTTGAAGACGTCGTCCACCGAACCGCTCTCGACGACGTCGCCCGACCTCATCACCACGACGGCGGAGGCGATCTGCCGGACCACCGAGAGGTCGTGGGTGATGAAGAGGTAGGTGAGACCGAGCCTATCCTGCAGGTCGGCGAGCAGCGCGAGGATCTGGTCCTGCACGAGCACGTCGAGCGCGGACACCGCCTCGTCGCAGATGAGCAGTTCCGGTTCGAGGGCGAGCGCCCGGGCGATGGCGACGCGCTGCCGCTGGCCGCCGGAGAGCTCGTTCGGCCGGCGCTGCGCGACGGACCGCGGGAGGGCCACCTGGTCCAGGAGCTCGCCGACCCGCGACTGGCGGCTCCCCCGGTCGCCGACGCCGAAGATGCGCAGCGGCTCGTCGATCAGGCGCTCGATGCTGTACGTCGGGTCGAGGGAACCGTAGGGGTCCTGGAAGACGGGCTGCACCTTGCGCCGGAGCGCCCGGCGCTGGGCGCCGCGCGTGGTCGCCAGGGATTCGCCGTCGATCAGGGCCTGCCCCGACGACGCCGTCTCGAGCCCGAGGATGATGCGCGCCACGGTGGTCTTGCCCGAGCCCGATTCTCCGACGACCGCCGTGGTGGTGCCGCGCGGCACCGTGAAGGACACGTCGTTGACGGCGCGCACCGTGCTGCCGCGCTGGCCGCGGAGGGCGAACTCCTTGACGAGGTTCTCGACCACGAGGATGGACGGCGCCCTGCCGTCCGCGGGAGCCGACGCCATCAGCGGTGTCGCGTCGAGCGCCGCCGCGACGGAGGGGGCTGCTGCGACGAGCCGCTGCGTGTACTCCTCCTGCGGCGCGAGGAGGATCTGCCGGGGTGTGCCCACCTCGACGATCCGCCCCTCGGACATGACGATGATGCGGTCCGTGCGATCGGCGGCGAGCCCGAGGTCGTGGGTGATGAACAGCAGCGAGGTGCCGCGCGCATCCACGAGCGACTGGAGGTGGTTGAGGATCTGCCGCTGCACCGTGACGTCCAGCGCGGAGGTCGGCTCGTCCGCGATGAGCAGTTCGGGTTCGCCCGCGAGGGCGATGGCGATGAGCACGCGCTGCCGCATGCCGCCGGAGAACTCGTGCGGGTACTGCCCGTAGCGGCGGTCGGCGTCGGGGATGCCCGCCTCGGACAGGAGGGCGACGGCCCGCTTCCGCACCTCGGCGCGGTCGGGCTTCGCCTCGCCGCGCAGGCTGGCGACGATCGCGTCGGCGACCTGCGGGCCGATCTTCATGGCCGGGTTCAGATTGGACATCGGATCCTGCGGCACGAGCGCCACGCGCTGCCCGCGGATGGTGCGCAGCACGGGCTCGGTCGCCGTGGCGAGGTCCTCGACGTCGCCCCGCGTGCGTCCTGCGCCCAGCACGATGGAGCCGTGCGAGATGCGCCCGCTGCCGGGGAGCAGGCGCAGGATCGCGCCGATCGCCGTCGACTTGCCGGAGCCGGACTGGCCAACGATGGCCACGCGCTCACCGCGCCGCATCGAGAAGCTGATCCGGTGCAGCACGGGCGTGCCGCCGAAGGCGACCTCCAGGTCCGTGACCTCCAGGATGTTCTCAGCGTCCTGCAGCATAGCCCTGTGCTCCTCGCGGGTTGGCGGCGGCGGACAGCACACCGGTCTCGTGGTTCCTGGCCACGGAGGACAGGCGCCCGAGCGACCAGTCCCCCGCCCGCGTCACGACGTGGCCCCGGCGTTCGAGGCCGTCGATGACGTCCTCGCCGAGGCGGTCCTCGACGACGGCGCCACCCGGCTCCCAGGTGCGCGGCCAGAAGGACCCGGGGATGGACGTGGTGTGCAGGGACGGCGCGTCGATGGCCTGCTGCGGTGTGTAGCCTCCGACGATGGTGCGGAGGATGTAGAGCAGCTGCCACTGGTCCTGCTGGTCGCCGCCCGGGGAACCGAGGGCGACGACGGGCCTGCCGTCCTTCAGGATCAGCGTGGGCGTGAGCGTGGTGCGGGGGCGCTTGCCGGGATGCAGGGTGGACGGTGCGCCGTCCTCGAGCCACGTCATCTGGAGCCGCGAGCCGAGGCAGAAGCCCAGTTCGGGGATGGTCGGGGAGGACTGCAGCCAGCCGCCGCTCGGCGTCGCGGAGACCATGTTGCCGGCCGCGTCGACGACGTCGATGTGGCACGTGTCGCCGCGCGTCTCGCCGCTGCGTGACACCGTCGGTTCGCCCACCCCGGCGAATCCGCCGCTGCCGACGAGGGCGGGCGGCGTGTAGTCGGTGCGCAGCGGCGGGGTGAAGGGCTGCATGCCTGGCACGGTCCCGGGCCTGAACTCGAGCGACGCCTCATCGGTGATGAGGGCGCGGCGCCCGGCGGCGTACTCCGCGGAGAGCAGGTACTCCATGGGGACGTCGGCGTCGCCGTAGTAGGCCTCGCGGTCGGCGATAGCGAGCTTCTGCGCCTCGAGGATGGTGTGGGCGCCGAGCTCCGTGGACGGGTCGAGACGGTCGTCGTCGAACCCGTCGAGGATCGCGAGGGTCTGCAGCAGGGCTGGGCCCTGTCCCCACGGGCCGGTCTTGGCGATGGTGTGGCCGCGGAACTCGAGCGTCGTCGCGTCCTCGTAACCGGCCTCGAAACCGGCGAAGTCCTCGGCGGTGATCACGCCCGCATGGTCGAGTCCCGAGGAGTGCCGGTGCGGCGTCGCGACGAAGGCGGCGGAGGCCTGCGCCACGAGCCCGGTGCGCCACTCGAGCCGGGCGGCGTCGATGCGTTCCGCCCTGCCGGCACCATCCGCAGCCGCGGCGACGAGGGAGCCGAGAACCCGGGCGTAGGCCTCGTTCCGGATGACCTCACCCTCGCGCGGCGGTCGGCCCTCGGGCATCCAGAGGGCCGCGGACGTGGGCCAGTGCTCGGTGAAGAGATCCGCCACGGCGGCGATGGTCGCACCCACGCGCCCGACGACCGGGTGGCCGTCGCGTGCGTAGCCGATCGCGAACGCGAGGACGTCCGCGAGTTCCCACGTGCCGTGGTCGCGCAGCAGCAGGAGCCAGGCGTCGACGGCGGCAGGGACGGCCGCGGCGAGGGCACCCGCGCCGGGGACGAGCTCGAGGCCCTCGGCGAGGTAGTGCTCGCGGGTGGCGGCGGCCGGGGCGGGGCCCTGGCCCATGAGGACCACCGGGCGGCCCGGCTCCTCGGCGGTGGCGAAGACGCCGGTCATGTCGCCGCCGGGTCCGTTGAGGTGCGGTTCGACGACGTGCAGGACGAAGGCGCCGGCGACGGCGGCGTCGAACGCGTTGCCGCCGCGCTCGAGGACGGCCTGCGCGGAGGCTGTGGCGAGCCAGTGGGTGGACGCGGTCATGCCGAACGTGCCCTGGAGGGTGGGCCGCGTGGTGAAGGAGGGTGGGGCCGTGTACGTCATTCTTGTCACTTCCGGGTGGTGTTCGTCGGGTCGAAGGCGTCGCGCAGGGCGTCCCCGAACAGGTTGAAGGCGAGGCAGATCAGGGCGATCGCGACGCCCGGGAAGATGGCCGCGCTGGGTGCGCGGAAGAGGTACTGCTGGGCGTCGGAGAGCATGATGCCGAGGCTCGGGGTGGGCGGCTGGATGCCGAGGCCGAGGAAGGACAGCAGGGCCTCGCCGATGACCGCGACGGGCATGATCACCGTGGCCTGCACGATGATCGCGGAGGTGGCGTTCGGCAGGACGTGCCGCAGCATGATCCACGTCGGCGAGGCGTCCATGGTGCGGGCGCCGAGCACGAAGTCGCTCTCCTTGATGCGCAGCGTCTCGCCGCGCACCACGCGGATCATGGTGGGGATCTGCGCGATGCCGAGCGCGATCGCCGCGTTGCCGAGGCTGGGTCCGCTGATGGCGGCGAGACCGACGGCGATGATGAGGAACGGGAAGGCGAGCGTGACGTCCGTGAGCCTGGAGATCACGGCGTCGAACCCGCGGGAGTAGCCCGCGAGCAGGCCGAGCGGCGTGCCGATGACCACGGCGAGGAGCACGGAGAGCACCCCGACCTGCAGCGAGGTCTGGATCCCGAACAGCAGGCGCGAGAGGATGTCCCGGCCGAGGTCGTCGGTGCCGAGCGGGAAACCCTCGGTGAGCGGGCGCTGGAACGGGGTGGCGAAGTGAACCTCGGTGGGCGGATAGGGCGCGAGGACCGGGGCGAGGAGCGCGGCCAGCACCACGAGCACGAGCATGATTCCGCCGGTGATGCCGAGTGGGTTGGAGCGCAGGGAGGACAGGATGCGGCCGCGGCCGGAGCCGAGGCCCTCGCCGCCCGTCCCTGTTCCGGCGGGCAGTGTCTCGACGGCCATCAGTTTGCTCCTCCGACGCGGATCTTGGGGTTGACCACCGAGTACAGGACGTCCACGGCGAGGTTGATGAGGATGTAGCTGACGGTGATGATCAGCACCACGGCCTGGATCACGGGGTAGTCGCGCGTGAAGACGGCGTCGAGCGTGAGCTTCCCGAAGCCCGGCAGCGCGAAGATGCGCTCGGTGACCACGGCGCCCGAGATGAGCCCGCCGAGCTGCAGGCCCACGATGGTCACGACGACGATCAGCGAGTTCCGCAGCCCGTAGCGCACGAGCACGCGGCCCCGGCCGAGGCCCTTGGCGCGCGCCGTCCGCACGTAGTCCGTGGTCATGGTCTCGATCATCGACGCTCGGGTCTGGCGCATGATGACGGCGGCGAGCCCGGTACCGAGGATCAGGGCCGGCAGCGTGAGGTAGTAGAGGCCCCGGAGCGGGTCCGAGAGCACGTCCACGTACCCGGAGGCGGGGAACCACCCGAGGGTCACCGAGAGGTACAGGATCGCGAGGATGCCGAGCCAGAAGTTGGGCACGGACAGGCCGATGAGGGCGAAGGCGTTCGCGATCCATTCGGGCCAGCGTCCGCGGAACCGTTCGGCGATCACGCCGAAGACGATCCCGACGACGATCGCCACCACGATCGCGTACGCCGAGAGCCACAGCGTGACGGGCAGCGTGGTGGCGATCAGCTCCGTGACGGGCGTGCCCGTCCGGGTGGACTCGCCGAAGTCGCCGCGGAACATGTTCCCCACGAACGCGAGGTACTGGGTGACGAGGGGCTGGTCGAGGCCCATCTCCGCCCGCACGGCGGCGAGCTGCTCGGGGGTCGCCTCCTCCCCCGCCATGGCGAGCGCGGGATCGCCGGGCAGCTGACGCACCCCGATGAAGACCACGATCGAGGCGAGGATCAGGGTGACGGCCGACTGCCAGAGCCGGGTGACGAGATAGCGGCCCATGTCAGTTCTCCTCGGCGGACGGCTCGATGAAGGCGGCGCTGCTCAGGTGCACCACGCCGTCGGCGAAGGTCTCCACACCGGCCACGTCCGTGCTGTAGGCGGTGAGGTTCCGCTGCCGGTACAGGTAGATCAGGGGGTTGTCCTGCTGCACGAGCTCCACGGCCCGGCCGTAGAGGGCCGCGCGTTCGCCGACGTCGTTGATCTGCGCGGCCTGCGTGAGCAGGTCGTCCACGGCGGGGTTGCTGTAGCCGGAGTAGTTGTTGCCGCCCCCGGTCGAGAGGAAGTTGAACATGTTGCCGTGCGGGTCGATCCGCCCGGACCAGCCCAGCTGCAGGGCCTCGAAATCGCCCTGGGACTGCACGTCGAGGAGCGTGGAGTACTCCACGGGCACCACGGTGAGCTCGAAGCCGCCGTCGGCCACGGCGGCCTGGAGCGCCTGCCCGTAGCGCAGGGTGTCCGGCGTGTTCGTCACCTGCATCCGCACGGGGTACGGGATCTCCAGGCCGGCGTCCGCCAGGAGCTTCTTCGCGCCCTCCGGATCGTACGGCGGGCAGGCCTCACTCGCTGCGGAGGCGTACGGGCTGTCGGGTGAGATGGGCGAGCAGGCGGGCTCGAACCAGCTGTTGAACACGGTGTTGACAAGGGCCTCGCGGTCGATCGACATGGACAGGGCCATGCGGACCGCCTTCTCCTGCGCGAGCGGGGTGTCGATGCTGCCCGTGGGCTCCCCCACGCCCTCGGTGTTGCCCACGTTGACCGTGAGCCCCTGGTAGCCGAGGGAACCGACCTGCAGCACGCCGACGCCGTCCTCCTTGAGCAGCGCGTCGACGTCCTGCGGCGAGATGGTGTCGGCCACCTGCACGTCACCGGAGCGCAGGTTCGCGGCGCGGATGTTCGCGTCGGTGATGATCCGGTAGGTGATCGTATCCAGGTGCACGCTGTCGGCGTCGTAGTAGAGCGGGTCGCGCTCCACGGTGATGGACGTCTGCGGCACGCGGTTCACGAACTTGAACGGCCCCACGCACACCGGGCTGGTGCCGAAGTCGGCACCCTGCTCCGCGATCGCCTTCGGCGAGAGCATCATGCCGGCGCGGTCGGCGAGCGCGGCGGTGAGCGGTGCGAACGGCTTCTCGTAGCTGATCTGGACGCGGTCGGGGCTGACGGCCCGGATCCCGCTGATCGGTCCGAGCTCGCTCCTGCGCGTGGAGCCCTCGAGGGTGAGGTGGCGCTCGAGGGTCGCACGGACGGCGTCGGCGTCGAACGGCTCGCCGTCCGCGAACACCGCGTCGGTGCGCACGGGGATGGTGACGGTCAGGCCGTCCTCGGAGATCTCCGGCAGTGCCGTGGCGAGCTGCGGGACGAGCTCGCCCTCGGCGTCGATGTCGTAGAGCTTCTGGCACATGGTCTGCATGACATAGCGCGTGTAGAGGGACGACGACGTCGTCGGATCCAGGCGGTCCGGCTCGGCGGAGAGCGCCATGACGAGGTCGCCGCCCTCCCGGACGGCGGTGTCCCCGACGGGCACGCCCGTCACGTCGTCGCGCACGGGTGCCGCCGGGAGCGGCTGCACCGGCTGGCAGGCGGTCAGGGCTGCCAGCGCGACGGCGGCCGCGGCGAGCAGGCGCACCGGCCTCCCGGGACGGCGGGGCATCGGGCCCCGGGGGTGCTGCGGGTAGTGCTGCATGGGGTTCCTCACGAGGGGGCGGACGGAACTGCTTCTGCACTGCGACGAGTACTCAGATTGAATACAATCACGGGTACGACGATAAGCTTCGTATACATTCGTTTCAAGGTTATTACCGAAGGAAAACATCGTGAAGAAGAACAGGGTGGCGACGGACCGCCTGCATCTGTGGCTCATGCTCGCGCTCACGTTCTCCACGGGCGTGATCGACGCCGTCGGCTACCTGGGGCTCGACCGCGTCTTCACGGGCAACATGACCGGCAACGTCGTGCTCCTGGGCATGGCCTTCGCCGGCGGCGCCGACCTCCCGATCCTGCGCCCGGCCCTCGCCCTCGTCTTCTTCATGGTCGGCGCGGCGCTCGCCGGCCGGGTGCTGAGGAAGGCGCCGGAAGGTTGGTCCGGCCGCACCTCGGGCACCCTGCTGGCCGTGACGGTCGGCCTGACGGCGCTCGCGGTGTACGTGGCGCTCGTGGACGTCCACGCCGAGGAGGTGCTCGGCAGCATCACGACGTCGGTGCTCGCCACCGTGATGGGCGTCCAGGCCGCGACGGCGAAGCGCCTCAAGGTCGCGGAGATCACCACCGTCGTGGTCACCTCCACGATCACCGGCCTCGCCTCGGACTCACGGCTCGCCGGCGGGAAGAGCCCGTTCTGGGCGCGCCGTGCCTCCGCGATCGTGCTCATCATGGCTGGTGCCGTGGTGGGCGCGCTGACCCTCTCCGTGGGCCTCTGGCTCGGGGTGGCCGTGTCCGCGATGCTCTCCGCCATCGTCACCCTCCTCGGCCACCTGCGCCACCGGCATGACCGCAGGGAAAACAGCGCAGAGAACGCCAAGGAATCCGCACTACGGTAGAACCATGCAACAGGTCGACGGACAGTACGAATACCACCGCCTGGCCCTCTCGTGGCCGCGTCACCGATGGTGGAAACCGCTCCTCACGGCACTGCTCGGCCTCGTGTTCTACATCGTGTTCCTCCTGGTGGTCCTGGTGGCGGGCCTGGGCCTGGCGTTCCTCTCGCCCACGGGGGTGGATCCCTACCTCGACGCCCTGACCGTGCTGGACCTCAGCAACCCGGTGATGTTCGCCTTCACCCTGGTGTCCCTCATCCTGATGATCCCGGCGCTCGCCCTCGCGGCGCTGATCATGGGGCCGAAACCCATCGGTCTGCTGTCCTCCGTGGCCGGCCGGATCCGCTGGCGCTGGCTCGCGATCTGCACGGGCGCCGCCCTGGCCGTCTTCCTCGCCAGCCTCGCCGTCTCGACCGGGATCGGGTTCTTCTTCCCCGAGGAGGCCGCCGCAGCACCCGTCCAGCAGGACACCACGATCCTCCTCGTCATGCTGGCGCTGTCCCTCCTCGCCGTCCCGTTCCAGGCCGCCGCGGAGGAGTACGTCTTCCGGGGCTTCCTGATGCAGGCCATCGGCAGCTGGCTGCGACACCCGGCCTTCGCGATCCTGCTCCCCGTGCCCCTGTTCGTCCTCGGTCACGGCTACGACCCGCTCGGCCAGACGGACGTGGCGATCTTCGCGATCTTCGCCGGCTGGATCAGCTGGCGCACGGGCGGGCTCGAGGCCGCGATCGCCGTCCATGCCATCAACAACATGACGATCTTCGTGCTCGGCGCCTTCGGACTTGTGGACGTGAACTCCACAGAGGGCTCGGTGGGGGGCCTGGTCGTGTCCGCCCTGACCATGGGGGTCACGGCCGTCGTCATCGTGCGCCTCGCGGACCGCCTGGGCATCGACCGCACGCGCACGGTCGCGCCGCAGCCGGTGGCGCCGCCTGCCGCTCCGTACCCCGGGGGGTGGGGCGCCTACCCCACGCTCCTGCCGGCGGACCCGGACGTGCCGCCGTGGACGCGCACGCCGGAGCCGGCGTCGCTGCAGACCCAGTCTCCGGCAGGGCCGCCCCTCGCGCCGTTCCGACCGCCTGTACACCGGCCCGCGGCCGGACCCGCCCCGAGCACCGTCCAGAAGCCCACCCCGGCCCCGGCCCCGGCGCCTGCCCCGGCTCCTGCACGGGACCACGACGACGACCGCCACCCCTCCGGCCCAGCCCACCCGGGCGGGCCCGGCTATCCCCCGGGCGTCGCGCACCCCACCGGCCCGGGCCACCCCGAGTAGCTGCGAGGCGCCCACGAGCACCTATGAGCACCGCGGGCCTGACCGGCCCCTGACCCGATCCTGCCCGGACCCTGACCGGGGTCAGTCCTCGATCCGCAGGCCCATGCTCTCGGCGAGGAAGGGCGCCAGCAGCTGCAGCTGGTACTCGTCGATCGTGGTGCCGCGCAGCCCGTCGAGCCCCTGGATACTGCGGAAGCTGCTGGTGCGCAGGTCCACGTCCCGGAGCTGCGCGCCGTCCAGCGTGAGCGTGCCGATGGTGCAGTCCGCCAGGGCGAGCCGCGTCGCCTTCGCGCCGGTGAGGTCCAGCTCCCCGATGATGCATCCGCTCACCAGCACGTCCGTCAGCCGCGCGCTGCGGAGATTCACGTAGTCGAGCTTCCCGCCGTCGAGGTGGACGGCGTCGAACCGGCTGTCGTAGAGCTCCGCGGACCCCCAGCGCGTGCTCCGCAGCGATGTCTCCCGCCAGCTGCTGCGCGGGGCGCGGAGGACCGGGGCGAAGAGGTCCTCGAACGCGCACTCGATGATCCGGGCGCCTCGCAGCTCGGTGTCGTTCAGCGAGACCCCGTCGAGCACGCACTCCTGCAGGGTGATACCGGCGAGCTCCTCGCCGTCGAGGGCCAGCCGCTCGTAGTGCTCGCCCTCGCGGTGGTCGCCGTCGAGCAGGTGCGGCTCGTCCACGCGCGTCACGCCCTGCGGGGGCCGGAGGGACAGGCGCGGCGGGTTCGTCGTGCTGCGGGCAGGACGCGCTGGCATTCGCGACTCCGATCGTGGTCCGGGCCGCACGGGTCTGCGGTCAGAAGATCATTCCATCATCCGCCGTCGCCCGGACACTCCCCACGGGCCCGTCGATCACCTACAGTGGGTCACCCGGAGTCCAGCGGAGGGACGGCCGATCGGGACCGTCCACCGGCGACCCGGACCCAGCATCAGCAGTGGACCCGCAGAGGACGGAGCAATCATGCCGACACCGGAGAGCCCCAAGGGCACGACGCATGGGGAGGACACCTCGCTCCTGAAGGTCCTCGGGAACTGGGACGCCCTCGCCCTCGGGTTCGGCGCGATGATCGGTTTCGGCTGGGTGGTGCTCACCGGCGGGTGGATCGCCTCGGCCGGAACCGGCGGAGCGGTGCTCGCGATGGTGACAGGAGGAATCATCATGGGCGTCGTCGGACTCACCTACGCCGAACTGACGGCCGCGATGCCGAAGGCCGGCGGCGAGCACAACTTCCTGCTGCGGGGCATGGGCCCGCGATGGTCCTTCGTGGGGTCCTGGGCCATCACCGGGGGCTACGTCACGATCGTCGCCTTCGAGGCGGTCGCCCTCCCCCGGACCGCGGAGTACATCTTCCCCGGTCTCAGCCGCATCCCGCTCTGGACCGTGGCGGGTGACGAGGTGCACCTCACGTGGGCACTCGTCGGCGCCGTCGCCGCGGTCGTGATCACGCTCGTCAACATCCGAGGCGTCAAGATCGCCGGTGCAGCGCAGACGTTCGTCGTCGTCTTTCTCCTCGTCATCGGACTGATCCTGATCTTCGGCAGCATCACCGGTGGCTCGTCGACGAACATGCAGCCCTTCTTCACGGGCGGATCGGCGGGCTTCTTCGCCGTCCTCGTCGTCGTGCCGTTCCTGTTCGTCGGCTTCGACGTCATCCCGCAGTCCGCGGAGGAGGTCGACATCCCGGCGCGGCAGATCGGCCGGCTCGTCGTCGTCGCCGTCGTCCTCGCGACCATCTGGTACGTGATGACGATCCTGACGACGTCCTCCGCCATGCCGGCGGACGAACTCGCCGGTGCGGACATCGCGACGGCGGACGCGATGGGCGCGATGTTCGGGTCCGACGTGATGGCGAACATCCTGATCGCGGGCGGGATCGCCGGCATCCTGACCTCCTGGAACTCGCTGCTGCTCGGCGCATCCCGACTGATGTACTCGATGTCACGCTCGGGCATGCTCCCCCGGTGGTTCGGCGTCCTGCACCCCCGCTACCGGACACCCGTCAACGCGCTGATCTTCATCGGTGCGCTGTCCTTCGCAGCGCCGTTCTTCGGCACGCAGATGCTCGGCTGGCTCGTCGACTCCGGTGCTCCCAGCATCGTCCTCGCCTACATCCTCGTGGCGCTCGTCTTCGTGATCCTGCGTCGGCGCGAACCCGCCATGGAGCGGCCGCTGCGCATCGGCGGGGCCGGAAACGGTGGCACCGTGATCGGCTGGATCGCCGTCGTGCTCTGCGTCGGCCTGCTCAGCCTGTACCTGCCCGGCATGCCGGCGGCGCTTACTCCGCCGCCGTGGATCCTGTTCGGTTTCTGGTGGGTGCTCGGCGTGATCTTCCTGCTGCGTATCCCCCGCGGGATCACACCGGGGCACGACGCCGAGGAGCGGCTGCTCCACAGCCTCGCCACCCGGCGCTGACCACGCCGGCGCCAGGGACCGTGGCGCCGTTCCCTCGCCCGGGCCACCGTGCTTTACTGGGTCATCCATCAAACCAGGGGGAGGGACGATCGATGACCGACCGCGTGCAGTCCACGTACGACCCGCGCTACGAGGGCATCTACCAGCGCGGCGGTGCCACGGAGTCGGCCTCGCGCATGGCGTCACCGGCGCCGCTCGCCCCCGCGCTGCCCGACGAACCGGCTCCGGCTCCGGCTCCGACCGTCGAGACCTCCGCCATCCGCGAGGTGGCGGCTCCCGCGCAGCAGGACGAAGCACCGCCGCGGAACCCGTACGACCGCTGGGCCTGGATCACCGCCGGCGTCCTCGCCGCGCTCGGGGTGTTCTTCCTCGCCGCGCCGTCGATCTACGCGCAGCAGGCCATGGAGGCACTCACCTCGGGCCAGAGCTATGTCGCCCCGTGGTACGACAGGACGATCTTCGCCGCGCCCGTGCTGCTGCTGCTCGGCATCACGACCGCCGTCGCCCAGCTCTTCGTGCTCTCCATCCGCCACACCCTGACCACCATGACCACCCGCTGACCATCGGCTGAACATCCTCTGACCACCTGCTACCCCGACGGAGGCCCCCGCTCCCGCACCGTAGGGTGGAGAGCATGGAATCACCGATCGAGACCTACCTGCGGACCATCCACCGGGAGATCTCGGATCTGAAGGACGGCAAGCCGTACAGCACCATCCCCGCCATGGCGAACGTGGACCCGAACAACTTCGGCATCTGCCTGACCACCGTGGACGGCTACATGTACGAGGTCGGTGACACGCGCCAGGAATTCACCATCCAGTCCATCTCGAAGCCCTTCACCTACGGGCTGGCGCTCTCCGACCTCGGGATGGACGCCGTGGACGCGAAGGTGGACGTTGAGCCCTCGGGCAACTCGTTCAACGAGATCTCGCTCGCGCCGGGCACGGGCCGCCCCGCGAACGCGATGATCAACGCCGGCGCCCTCACGGCCACCTCCCTCGTGCAGTCCCGCGGCGGCAACCGGCGCTTCAAGCGCATCCTCAGCACCTACTCGCACTTCGCCGGCCGCCAGCTCGGCGTCGACGAGGAGATCTTCCGGTCCGAACTGGAGCACGGCCACCGCAACCGTGCCCTGGCCTATCTCCTGCGGTCGTTCGGCATCATCGAGGACGATCCGACACCCGTCATCGAGGACTACTTCCGGCAGTGCTCCGTGATGGTCAACTGCATCGACCTGTCCGTCATGGCGGCCACGCTGGCGAATTCGGGCCGCAACCCCCTGACCGGGGTGGAGGCCATGGACATCCTCGCCGTCGAGCGGGTCCTGTCCGTGATGACCACGTGCGGCATGTACGACGACGCCGGCACGTGGATCAGCACCGTGGGCATGCCCGCCAAGAGCGGCGTGGGTGGCGGGACGATCGCCGTCCTGCCCGGCCAGGTGGGGCTCGCCGTGTACTCGCCGCCGCTCGACGACCACGGCAGCAGCGTGCGCGGCATGGCGACGAGCCAGCGCCTGTCCCGTGACATGGAGCTGCACTTCGTGCGCGCGGCTCGGGCGGGCCGCTCGGCCATCCGCGCCAGGTACGACATCCTGGCCGCACCCTCGGGGATCCGCCGCACCGACGAGGCCATGGACGTGCTGCGCGGGCACGGGCACCAGGCGATGGTGATCGAACTCAACGGCGACCTCCTCTTCGCCGGCACCGAGTCCATGGTGCGCGAGCTGAGCGGGCTCGACGACGACGTCGACTTCGTGGTCCTCGACCTGCGCCGCGTCGACGAGGTGGCCGACGTCTCCCTCCGCCTGCTCGGCGAGGTGCGCGAGAACCTCGCGAAGGTCGACTGCGACCTGGTGCTGATCGACGGCGAGGGCACCCTCGCCGAGACCTTCAGGGACGTCGACCGTCCCGTCCCCACCTTCGACACCCGGACCGCCGCCGTCGAATGGTGCGAGAACGAACTGATTATGCGGTACGGCGGCGACCTCCTGCTCCCGTCGACGGTGGAGGTTGCGCAGTGCCCGGCGCTCAGCCCGCTCTCCGACGAGGACGTCGAGGCCCTCACCAGGCACATGGAGGACCGCACCTACGAGAAGGGCCACGTAGTGCGGCGCGTCGGGCAGACGTTCGGCGGCGTGTTCTTCATCCTCTCCGGGAGGATCGTCACCTCGGCACCCGGGCCCACCGGCGAGCGCCTCAAGCTGACCACCCTGAGCGCCGGGATGACGTTCGGTGAGCTGGCGCTGGGCAGCGACGACCGCCAGGAGACGACCGTCAAGGCCCTGGAGGACGTCCACGTCAAGGTGCTCACCGCCCAGGCCATCCGGGCCGTGGAGAAGGAGGAACCGCGGCTCGCCGTCGAACTCTGGAAGGCGCTCACCCGGGACGCCTACTCGCGGGTGGACCTGTACCTGCGGGAGACGGCGGTGCGGATCCGCGACTAGCGGCCCTGCCGGGGTGTGCCGGACTCGGCCGCCGCCTTCAGGTTCCGCAGGGTGCGCCGGATGTTGCCGCGCTGGAACGCGGCGAACGTCGTCCCGCCGGTCGCCACGTAGTCGAACGCCTGCGCGGCGGCGTCGTGCCAGGGCCGGTCGTCCGTCCACGTCTCGGTGACGAGCGTGCCGCCGTCGTGCTCCTCGAAGGTGTACTGCCACGACGCGATGCGGGCGGGGATCCGGCGCTTCGTACCGCCGATCGCGTGCACGCGGAACGCGAACTCGCGCCCGGGCTCGGCCACGGTCACGGTGCAGCGCGTGGTCCAGCTGACGCGGCCGCGCGTGTTGGCTCCGTCGAAGACCGTGCCGACGGTGACGCCCGCCCTACCGTCCGTCGCCCCGGCCAGCACAGCGCCGCTGTTCTCGGGGCTCCACTCGCCCATCCTCGTGACGTCGCTGACCATGGCGTAGAGCGTCCGCGGCGACCGTGCGATCACCACACTGTCCGAGACCGAGATGACCCGTCCCACGTGTCCCCCTCGCTCGTTCCTCCGCCCGGCACTCCCCGGCACGCTGCGGGGCCAGTCTACGACCGGCGGCTGGGAGCCCGGCCGGGATCGGCGCCCTAGACTGGCGACGTGCGCGGCCGCCCGGGCCGGCGAGCAGGAGGGCTGGATCGATGACGGTGCTGATAGCGGGCTGCGGGGACCTCGGGACCGAGGTGGGGCTGCGGCTCGCCGCCGCCGGCGGGCGTGTGGTCGGCTGGCGCCGCTCCCCCGACCGGCTCCCCCGAGCCATCGAGGGCGTGGCCGCGGACCTGACCCGGTCGCTGCCGCCGGTCCCGGAGGACACCGACGTCGTCGTCATCGCCACGGCGGCCGGCGAGCGCACCGAGGCCGCCTACCGCAGCGCCTACGTGGACGCGACGGCCAACGTGCTGGACGCCCTCGAGCGCGACGGCGTCTCACCGCGGCGCATCCTCTTCGTCTCCTCCACCGCGGTGTACGGGGACTTCGACGGCGCACTCGTCACGGAGGACTCACCCGCGCAGAGCACGGCGCCGACGGCGCGGCTCGTGCGCGAGGCCGAGCAGGTGCTCCTGGACCGGTCGGACCGCGGGACGGTCCTCCGGCTCTCGGGGATCTACGGGCCCGGCCGGACGCGCCTGATCGACCAGGTGACCAGCGGGGCGGCCGTGCTGCCGGCGGAACCGCAGTGGACCAACCGGATCCACCGCGACGACGCCGCGGCGGCGATCGTGCACCTCGTCACGGAGGTCGCGGAGCCCGCGCCGATCTACCTCGGCAGCGACGAGCTGCCCGTGGACCTCGGGGAGGTGCTGCGGTTCATCGCCGCCGAGCTCGGCCTGCCGGAGCCGCCCCGCGGCGAAGCGGCGCCGAGCCGCGGGGGTGCGCGCCGTGTGGACAGCGGACTGCTGCGCTCCACGGGGTTCTCCTTCACCTACCCGACGTACCGGGAGGGCTACCGCACCGTCCTTGCGGGGCAGGGCGTCAGGCACCCGTAGTCGCGGCGGCCGGGATGCGGGCGCGCGCCGTCAGGCGTCCGAGGCGCACGAGCGACCAGACGAAGATGCTCACCACGAGCAGGTTCCGGAGCGTGAGCAGGACGGCGACAGCGGGGTTGAGCTCGTAGCGCAGGGCGTCGTAGAACACGGGGTACACGAGCGTGGTGAGGGCCGCGCAGCCGAGCATCGCGAGCGCCGGGTAGCGCCACTCGGCGGCGCGGTCGAGGACCAGCCCCGCGGCGATCACGGCCGCGATCCACAGCATGAACTGCGGGGAGCCCACCTTGTTGAAGACCACGAGGGTGCTCACGAGCGCCAGCGACCCCGTGGCGAGCAGGGCGTCCGCACGGGCACCGCGGTGCAGCGCGATCGCGAGGAACGCGGCGACGAGGACGACGGTGAGGGCGAGCAGCGGTGTCATGAGGTCGCCGACGAGCCCGCTCAGCGCGCCCCGGACCTCCATGGTGTTGATGACCTCGTCCTCGAAGAAGTAGGCGCCCGAGGTCCCCGTGATCGCCTGCCAGACGCCGGGTGTGCTGAGGGGCGCCTCGAGCTGCATGCCGCGGGCGCCCTGCGCGCTGAGGAAACCCGTGAGGTTGCGGACGTCTCCGGCCACGGCCACCACGGCGGCGATCCCGGCCGTCAGCGCGATCCCTGCGCCCAGGATACGCAGCCGTCCGTGCCGGACCACGACGAGCGCCGCGAGCACGACGGCGGCCGGCCACACCTTCATCCAGGTGGCGGCGCTGAGCAGGAGCGATGCGAGGAACGGACGCGCGGCGACCAGGAGCAGCCCTGTGATGACCATCGGCGCCGTCAGGCCGTCGATCCTGCCGACCGCGACCGGCCCGAGGAGCGCCGTCGCCGTCAGCCACCAGTAGGCGGCGGTGGACGACGACGCGGTGCCCCGCCGGAGAAGGGCTGCCGTGCCGAGGGCGTTGAGGCCGGCGAACAGCACGAACCAGGCGAGCTGGTAGAGGTAGGGGCCGAAGGCCGTGGCGGCGATCATCGGCGCGAGCGCCCCGACGGGGTACACCCACGCCGTGTCGATGCCCTGCCAGGTGCCGTCGTCGAGGGCGAGGTAGGCCCACTCGCGGTAGAAGCGGATGTCGCTGAGCACTCCACCGCCGAGGACGAAGGGCAGCAGCCGGGCGAGGAACCCGAGGTGGATGAGGCCGAAGTACAGCCAGACCGAGCGGGCGCTGTTGCGGATCTCCGGTCGGAGGAGGCGGATGCGCACGGGTGGCTCCTGGTCGGTCTGGGTGGCGGCAGCCGCCATCGTCTCACCCGCCGCGCGGCCCGCGCCAATCCCCGGCGACCTCGCGCGCCGCTCCCCGGCGAGGCGGAGGTCCATGGGCCTACGCTGGGGCGATGACGCGGCGAGAGGTGTTCCCGATCATCAACTGCAGCGACCTGGCCTCCACCCGTTCGTTCTACGAACGCGTGTTCTCGGCCGAGGTGCTCTACCGGTTCCCCGAGGAGGGCGAACCCGTCTACGTCACCCTGCGCGTCGGCGACGGCCAGCTGGCTCTGGGAACAGGCACGTCGCCCGCCCTGTACGGCAGCACGCCCCTGCCGTCGACCGGCAACGCGGTGGACGTCTGCCTCTACGTGGACGACCTCCCCGGCGTCGTCGCCGCCGCGCAGGATGCCGGCTCCCTGGTTCCCCTGCTCCCGGAGCCCATGCCGTGGGGCGAGACCGTGGCGTACGTCCGTGATCCCGAGGGGATCATGCTGCTCGTCATCCAGGCCCAGGCGTCGGCGGATCAGCCCGTCGAGGGCACGTAGCCGAGCATCTTGTCGACGACGCCGGGCAGCGGCCGGCCGTCCAGCCAGAGCAGGAGGTTCCGCTCGAACTGTGTCGCGAGGTCGTCGAGCCAGGAATCGGCGTTGCTCGCCATATGGGGGGTCACGAGCACCGAGGGCAGCGACCACAGCGGGCTCTCCTGCGGCAGGGGCTCGACGGCGAACGTGTCGAGCACCGCGCCCGCGAGCGTCCCGGCGCTCAGCCGGTCCACGAGGGCGGCCTCGTCCACGAGCCGGCCGCGCCCTGCGTTGATGAGGACGGCGGTGGACTTCAGGGCGGCGACGACCTCCGCGCTGACGAGGTCCTCGGTCGCCGGCGTCAGCGGCGCCAGGAGGATCACGTAGTCGAACGCGCCGACCACGGCCGCCAGGTGCGCCGTCGCGTGCACGCGGCCGAAGTCGTCGTCGTGCTCCCTCGCGGTGCGTCCCGCACCCTCGACACGCACTCCGACGGCCCGCAGCAGCCGGGCGGTGGCGCGGCCGATGCTGCCCGTCCCCACCACGAGCGCCCTGCTGCCTGCGACGTTGCGGCCCTCGCGCCACGCCCACCGCGCCTCCCGCTGGGCGTCGCGCAGCGGGCCGAAGCCCTTCGCGGCGTGCAGCATGGCGCCCAGCACGTACTCGGCCATGGGCTGGTCGAAGACGCCGTGCGCGTTGGTCACGACGACGTCGGAGGCCACCAGCTCGGGGAACAGGAGCTTGTCCACGCCGGCCGCCGCCACGTGCAGCCAGCGCAGGGACCCGGCGGCGTGCCACGCGGCGGGCAGGGCACCGGAGAAGTAGTCCCAGAGGTACAGCACGTCGGCGCCGTCGAGCGCCCGGGCGAGGCCCTCCGCCCCGGTGACGCGCACGTCGGCGAGCCCGGCGACGCGCTCGAGCCCCCGCACCGGACGCCCGCCCTCCAGCACGGCGATCACGGGGCGGATCACGGGGCGGATCACGGGGCGCCTAGTCACCGGGCTGCTCCGCGCGGTGCCCGACGGGCCCGGGCTCGGCCGGCGTCTCCGCGGCGGACCCGCCACCGCCCGCGTCGGGCGGGGCATGGGCAGGCACGGCGTCGGGGTTGCCGGACGCCACGCCGGTCTCCGGGCGGTTCTCGATCGAGAGGTCACGCAGGTACCGCAGGACGACGATCGCCACGGCCGTGGTGGGCACGGCGAGGAACGCCCCGACGATGCCGAAGAGCGTGCCGCCCGCCGTGACGGAGGCCAGGACGACGGCGGGATGGATCTCGAGCGTGCGGCCCACCAGGAGCGGCTGGATGAAGTTGCTCTCGAGCTGCTGCACGAGGATCACCAGTCCGAGCACGATCAGCGCCGTCACCCAGCCGTAGGCGAGGAACGCCACGAGGGTTGCCACGAGTCCGGAGACGATGGCTCCGACCACCGGCACGAAGGCGGAGAAGAACACGAGCACGGCCAGCGGGACGGCGAGCGGGATGTCCAGCAGCACGAGGCCCAGGCCGATGAACACGGAGTCCACCAGCGCGACGGTGGCCTGGGCGAAGATGTAGGAGGAGAGCGTCCGCCAGGTGCCGCTCGCGATCATCGAGGCGTGGCCGTAGGCCGCGGAGTTGGTCCAGCGGGACGCCCACGGCATGAAGCGGTCGCCGTCCTTGAGGCAGAAGAACGTGAACACGAGCGCCAGCAGCACGACGATGGTGGCCGAGGTCACCTCGCTGAGGCCCGCCGTGATCCCGCTGACGATGTTCCCCACGTTCGCCTGCAACTGGGCCAGGGCGGTGTCCACGATCCCGTCGAGATTCACCGCGTCGAGGTTGAGCGGCGGGCGGGCCACGAAGGCCGCGAGGTCCGCGACGTTGTCCCGGGCCAGGCCGGAGAGGTCGGTGATGCCGCTCGCGATGGCGGGGATGGTCAGTGCCCCGATCCCCACGACCACGCCGACGAACCCGAGCAGCGTGGCGAGGGCGGCGAGGACCTTGGGCAGGCCCCGACGCAGGAACCGGTTGACGGGCCACAGGACCGAGGCGAGAAGCAGCGCGAACAGCGTCGGCAGGACGATCGACCACAGCGCCCGCGTCAGGTACCAGAGGATGACGAGGCCGGCGAGGACGATGATGCAGCGCGCCGTCCAGGCAGCGCTGGCCCGCAGGCCGTCGGCGAACGCGTGCGGGCGGAACCGCCGGGCCACGGAGGAACCGTGCGGCTCCGGGGCCGGTGCCTGCGGCTGCCGCCGCCGCAGGGGTCGGCGCGGGGCGGGTGTCTGATCGTCCGGGTTGCCGGATCCTGAGCGTGTCACGTAGCCATCCTGCCCTAGCCGGGCGCAACATCCGGTGTGCCTCTTGCCATCTGGCGGACAATTGGAGCATGAAGCGAGCATCCGGATCCGGCGGCGCCTGATGGTGCAGCAGGAGCGCGCGCGGTCCACGCGCACGGCGATCATCGGCGCCGCCGCCCGCATCTTCCAGGAGCAGGGCTACGGCGGCACCGCCCTGGCTGCCGTCGCCACCGAGGCCGGCGTCACCAAGGGCGCGCTGTACTTCCACTTCCCTGCGAAGGAGGACCTCGCCGTCGCCGTCATCGGGGAGCAGCACGCGATGGCCTCCGCCGAGGGTGCGCGGGTCCAGGCACTGGGCCGGCCGGCGATGGAGACCATGGTCCTCGTCTGCCGCGGATTCACGCTGCAGCTCATCGAGCACCCGCTGATGCGCGCCGGCATCCGCCTGACCTTCGAGGCGTCGGCCTTCGGGCACGACGTCCGGCAGCCCTACCTGGACTGGTCGACGAGCTTCGCGGAGCTCGCACGCGCGGCGCAGGACGACGGCGACCTGCGCCGGGAACTCGATGCGGAGGCGTTCGCCCGCCTGGTCGTGGGTTCCTACACGGGCGTGCAGATGGTGTCCGACATCCTGACGGGACGGCAGGACGTGCTGGAACGCCTCGGCGACCTGTGGCGGATGCTGCTGCCCGGCGTCATGGCCGCCGACCGGCAGGAGCGGGTGCCGCGACTGGTGGATCTCTTCCTCGATTCGCCATAAACCGGTCATGCGGTTTGTTTTCCGCCGGTACACGGCTACAGTTACTGCTGGCATGGTAGGGGCTCCGTGGGGGAAGCCCCCTGCCCGATCCGCAAGGGTCACGCCCGCGGGCGCCCACGGTAGCGAACGGCTTCACTGGGCGCCCGCTCCTCCCCTCCCTGGAAGGGAGGGCCCTGACTAGAGTGGAACCATGCGCTACGTGAAACTCGGCTCCACCGGCCTCGACATCTCGCCCCTCGCACTCGGCTGCATGAGCTACGGCACCCCGGACCGGGGCAACCACGCGTGGACGCTGCCCGAGGAGGAGAGCCGGCCCCTGATCCGCGCCGCCGTCGACGCCGGGATCAACTTCTTCGACACCGCCAACGTCTACTCGGACGGCTCGAGCGAGGAGATCGTCGGACGGGCCCTGGCCGACTTCACACGCCGGGAGGACACCGTCATCGCCACCAAGGTGCACGGGCGCATGCACGAGGGACCCAACGGAGCCGGCCTCTCCCGCAAGGCGATCCTCGCGGAACTGGACAACAGCCTCCGCCGCCTCGGCACCGACTACGTGGACCTGTACCAGATCCACCGCTTCGACCCCGCGACGCCCCTCGAGGAGACCCTCGAGGCCCTGCACGACGTCGTGAAGGCGGGCAAGGTGCGCTACATCGGCGCGTCCTCGATGTTCGCGTGGCAGTTCTCCAAGGCCCTCTACCTCCAGCGCCTGAACGGGTGGACGCGGTTCGTCACCATGCAGGACCACTACAACCTCATCAATCGTGAGGAGGAACGCGAGATGTACGGACTGTGCGCCGACCAGGGCATCGGCGTCCTCCCCTGGAGCCCGCTCGCACGCGGCAAGCTCACGCGGGCGTGGGACGAGACGACGTCGCGCTCGGAGTCCGACCAGTTCGGCAAGACCCTCTACGGCACCGTCGATGCCGACCGCCGCGTCTCCGACGCCGTCGGCACGGTGGCCGAGGCACGCGGCGTGACCCGGGCGCAGGTGGCCCTCGCCTGGGTGTCCCGCAATCCCGTGGTGTCGGCGCCGATCGTCGGCGTCGGCAAGCCGCACCACCTCGAGGACGCCCTCGCGTCGCTCGACCTCGAGCTGACCGGGGACGAGGTCGCGGCCCTCGAGGAGCACTACGTGCCGCACGCCGTCGTCGGCTTCTGACACCCGCGCCGGCCGCCCTACCGTGATAGGCCCCGCGTAGCAAGAGCTGGAGCGGCGTCGGTGGGGTGCTGTACGTTGTGACCACCCTGACCCGGAAGGCACAACGATGACCATTTCCAGACGGCAGATCCTCGGCGGCGCAGGTTTCCTCGCAGCGGCGGCGGCACTCAACGGCTGCGCCGGATTCGGCGGCAACGACGGAGGGGGCGGAGGGGGCGACGGCGACGCCGACACCCTCACCTTCACCACGTGGGGCAGCCCGGCCGAGGAGGAGGGCTTCCGGAACGGCATCGCCGCCTTCGAGGCCGCGAACTCCGGCGCGAAGGTGGAGCTCAACCTCGTCCCCTACGAACAGATCTTCCAGAACATCGATGCGCAGCTGCAGGCAGGCACGGCCCCCGATCTGTTCCGCGTGGACTACGGCACCATCGGCGCCTACAGCAGCCAGGACCAGCTCCTGGACCTCAGCAGCTACTTCGACACCGCGGCCGCCGAGGAATTCCTGCCGTCGATGTGGCAGGCGGTGCAGTTCGACGGCAAGCCCTTCGGCGTCCCCCACCAGACGGACACCTCGGCCCTCGTGTACCGCACGGACCTCTTCGAGCAGGCCGGCATCGGGAGCGTCCCCGACAGCCTCGACTCCGCCTGGACGTGGGACGAGTTCCGGCAGGTGGCGGAGCAGCTGCGCGGGTCCCTCCCCGACGACCTCTACCCCTTCGTGTACAACTGGCAGCTCGGCGGCTCCACGCGGTGGCTGAGCTGGCTGTTCCAGGCGGGCGGGCGCCTCTTCAACGACGACCTCACCGGGTCGGCCATCGACTCCGACGCCGGCAGGAAGGCGCTCGAGTTCACGCAGGGCTTCTTCACCGACGGCCTCGTGCCTCCCAGCAGTTCCGTGAAGTCCTCGACCTACGCCGACGACGCGTTCTCCGCGGGCACCACGGCCATGGCCTTCGTGGGCAACTTCGTCCTGCCCGGTCTCGAGGAGAACATCCAGGGCTTCGAGTGGGGCGCCACCTACCTCCCACGCGACGAGCGCGGTGCCTGCGACCTGGGCGGCAACGCCCTCGTCGCCACCAGGAGCGCCCGCAACCCCGAGCTCGCGGCCGAGTTCCTGAAGTTCATGACGCAGCCGGACCAGATGTCCGACTTCTGCGCCCGCGCCATGGAGCTGCCCACCCTCAACAGCCTCGTCGGCACCGAACTGGACTACCAGACGCGGCCCGACATCGCCGGCATCTTCGTGGAGCAGGCCACCACGCTGGAGCCGGGTGACGTCCAGCAGCTCACCTCACCGGCCATGGCGACCATCAACCCGAAGCTCCGGGACCAGCTGGAGGCCGCCTTCACCCAGGGCCAGCCCGTGGAGCAGACGCTCGCCAACATCGCTGCGGCCGTCGACGAGGCAGCCGGCTGATGTCCGCCGACACCTCGGCCCGCGAGGAGTCGACCGGCAACACCGCTCCACCGCCCTCCCCGGCTGCCACCTACACGGCCAGGCCCGGCAGGACCTCGCGGCAGCAGCGCTCCACAGGCGCTGCCGCGGGGTTCCTCGGCCCCAACCTGATCCTGCTCGGCATCTTCCTCTTCCTCCCGCTGGGCTGGGCGTTCCTCATCAGCTTCCAGGAGTCCAGCGGCTTCGGGGCCAGCGGCTGGGTGGGCCTCGAGAACTACCGGCGCCTCGTCACGGACCCCACGTTCTGGCAGTCGGCGCTCAACACGGCCGCCTTCACGCTGATCACCGTGCCACTGAGCCTGGCCCTCGGGCTCGGCCTCGCCGTGCTCATGAACTCGGTGCTGCCCGGCCGGAAGCTGTTCCGCACACTGATCTACCTGCCCATGGTCATCTCGGGCATCGCGACGGCCCTCATGGGCGTCCTGCTGTTCGACGAGGCCACGGGCATCATCAACAAGCTGCTCCGGGAGGGCGGGCTCGCCACCGTCCCGTGGCAGTCGCAGGGTACGGCGGCCTTCACCTCGATCATCCTGGTGACCCTGTGGATCCGGGTGGGGTTCAACATGGTCATCTACCTCGCCGGGCTCCAGGGCATCTCGCCGGAACTGTACGAGGCCGCGCGGCTGGAGGGGGCGAGCTCGTGGCAGCAGTTCCGCTACCTCACGGTGCCGCTCGTGGGCCCGTCCACGTTCTTCCTCCTGATCATGGACGTCATCTACTCGTTCCAGGTCTTCGACACCATCTTCGTGATGACGGGCGGCGGGCCCGGGCGGTCGACGTCGGTGCTCGTCACCTACGCCTACGAGAACGGCTTCGTGACCCGCGACCAGAGCTACGCCGCGGCCATCGGGATCGTGATCTTCCTGGTCACGCTCGTCTTCACGGCCATCCAGTGGCGGGGCAACCGCTCGCGCGACACCGTCGGCTAGCCCTCCAGGACAGGACAGGATCCCCATGGCACACCCCCTTCCCGCCCGCGGGCGGGCAGCCGGCCCGGCAGGCTTCACACCCCGCGTCCGGCGCGTGTCACCCGCGCAGCGGGCCTCCGCGGTCGCACGGCTGGTGACCGCCGCCGTCGTGGGCCTCGTGATGATGTTCCCGCTGTACTGGATGATCACGATCGCCTTCTCACCGAGCGCCGACGTCGTGAGCCGCGAGCTGCAGCTCTGGCCGTCCGAGTGGACCCTCGACAACTTCCGGACCATCTTCGGCACCTTCCCCGCGGCCACCTGGTTCGGCAATTCGGTGGTGGTCACCGCGATCATCACGGTCCTCACCGTCTCGGTGAACCTGCTCGCCGGCTACGCCTTCGCGAAGCTCGACTTCAGGGCCAAGGGCTTCGTCTTCCTGCTGGTCCTCAGCACCATGATGGTACCCGTCCAGGTGCTGATGGTGGCGCAGTTCCGCCTCGTCACCGAGCTCGGGATCTACGGCACGTTCTGGGCGGTCATCTTCCCGTCGGCGGCGTCCGCCTTCGGGATCTTCCTCGCCCGGCAGTTCATCATCGCCATCCCGGACGAACTCCTGGAGGCGGCCAGGATGGACGGCGCCGGGACCGTGCGCATCTTCCTGCAGATCATCCTGCCCCTTTGCAAGCCGCTCATCGCCGTGCTGGTGCTGCTGACGGTGATGTACCAGTGGAACGACTTCGCGTGGCCGCTGATCGCGCTGAAGGACGCCCAGCTGTTCACGCTGCCCATCGGGCTGCTGTACCTGCAGGGTCAGTACGGCGCCGACTACGGGGCCATCATGGCGCTCGCGCTGCTCTCCATCACACCGATCATCATCATGTTCCTGGCGTTCCAGAAGTACTTCGTACAGGGCCTGGCGCGGAGCGGCATCCGCTAGGCCCAGCGCCGGAAGCCGCCCTCCGTGCTCAGCACCTGACCCACCATCCAGCGCCCCTCGTCGCTCAGCAGCCAGGCGATGAGCCGCGCGGGGTCGTCGGGTTCACCGAAGCGCCCCGACGGGAAGTGCGCGAGGACATCCTGCAGGGTCTCGAGCGGCCGGTCCGCCGTGTCGTCGTCGAGGTAGCCGGTGTTGACCGGACCCGGGTTCACGGTGTTCAGCAGGATGCGCCGGTCCACGAGGTGGTCGGCGACGGAGGCCGTGAGTCCCGCGAGCGCCGCCTTGGACGCCGCGTAGGCGATCTCCCCCGGCATGGGGCCGGCGACCTGCCCGGACGTCATCCAGATGACGCGCCCGCCCTCCCGGCCGTCGTGCTGGTCGGCGAAGTGCTGCGTCGCGAGGATGGTGGAGCGCGTGTTGACCTGCCAGTGCGCATCGAGGTCCTCCCAGGAGATCTCGTCGAGCCGGCCGTCTCCCCCGCTCCTCGCGTGGTTGCAGACCAGCCCGTCGAGATGGCCGAGCGCCGAGCGGGCCTCTCCGATGAGCAGCTCACCGCCGTCGTGCCGCGCGAGGTCGATGCTCGCGTGGGCCAGGCCCGCCCCGTCCCGCAGCCGGCCGCGCAGGGAGGCCACGACGTCGTCGATGCTGTCGGCACCCCAGGGCTGATCGGCGTCATGCGGTGCGTAGTGGTGCAGGAAGAGGCTCGCGCCCATGCCGGCGAGGCGCGAGGCGACGGCGTAGCCGATGCCCTTGCGCCGGCTGACACCGGTGACCACGAACGTGCGCCCTGCCAGCGAAGTGGAGTTCATGGCCTCCACACTAGGCGCGGTGCCTCGCTAGGCTGGGACCGCCACCTCCCGTTCCGTCCCCAGGAGTCCCATGCGCCGCCTGCCGTCCCGTATCCTGCTGCCGGCCGCGTGGAGCGGCGCGGCGGTGCTCGCCCTCACGGGCTGCACGGGACCGGTGATCGGGCTGCTGGATCAGGAGCAGACGGAGCAGGACGTCCTGACCATCCGGACGGACCTCGACGGCATCGACCTCGACAGCACGCGCTTCCTGGCCGAACGCGACGGCGTCGAGTACTTCGCGGCGACGCCCGTGGACGGGACGGGCACCGAGGGCACCGTGTGCCTCCTGGTCGAGGAGGGCATCGGGGTGGGTCTCGAATGCGCGCCCCTCGAATCCGGGACGGCGGGCCCCAGCATCCGCGACAGCAGGGCCACCGTGGTCCTGCTGCCGGACGCGTTCGACAGGGATGCCCTCACCGCCGAGGGCTTCGAACTGCTGCACCCGAATCTCGCCCTGCGCCCGGCCGAGGCGGGCGCCTAGCATGGGAGGAGCAATCCGACCCGAGGAGGAGCCATGGCCATTGCAGAGGATGACGGCGGCGAGCTGATCGTCGGAGACGTGACGCAAACCGGGGGCCGTGCCCTCGCCGTCGGGCTGTCCCACACCGCGGACGCGCAGGACCGGCCGATGATCAGGATCGGCTGGGTGGAACAGGACCAGCATCTCGAGATCACGGTCGACGAGGCGCGGGTGCTCCGCGACGAGCTCTCGCGCATCATCGAGGACGCGGGAGCCTAGGCCGAGACCTGCGTCTGCCCGACCGTGACCCGGTGGTCCTGCTCGCACTGGAACACGGCGATCGTCCCGGCCGGCACAGGCCCTTCGGCCGGCCACTGACCCTCGTCGAGCTCGGTCAGGGCAGACCCGCAGCTGGGGCATCGGGTTTCCATCGCATACGTCCTCTCCTCGCAGGGGCGGGCAACGCCGCTCCACCCAGTACACACCGACCCGCGACCCGCGGCCACCCTGCGCCGCAGCGGCCTGGAGCTGGACGCGGCACGCCGGAGCCCTATCCGCGCCGGCGTACCGACCGGCGCAGGGCGACGACGACGAGCCCGGCGGCGGCGGCACCGAGCACCGCGGCCCCCCACGGGAACGGCGGCCTGCCTGCGACGGCGCGCGTGGAGGGATCCTCGCCGGACCGCATGATGGGCAGCAGTTCGACGGCGTGCGAGGCCGCGGCGAGCGTGGAACTGGCCCGGTGGAGTGCCGGCGTCGCGGAGTCGGGAGCGCCGAGGAGCGCGCGGTCCACGGCGTCGCGGCAGCGGTCGAGGACCGACAGCGGCAGGGCGGCGACGACGTTGCCCGGCGGGCGGCGGGCGACCACCGGGTGGGCGCGTGTGGGGGCGATCCGCCGCACGAATTCCCAGAGCACGCCGAGCACCTGCAGCTCCCGCCGGGTGACCCGGGCCTGGAGTCGCGGGAACAGGGCGTCCTCCTCGTCGCGGACGTCGTCGTCGAGGACCTCCGTGAGGCGACCGAGCACGTCCGCCCGCTCGGGAGACCCGTCCTCGAGCCCTTCGAGCTTGGTGACGAGTTCGTTGACCTCCTGGTGCTCGCGCTCCACCTCGAGGGTCAGCTCCTCGCCGTCCGGGAGGACCCGGCGCATGACGGGCCACAGTACCGACTCCTCGGCGAAGGCGTGGGGGAACACCAGGCGGTAGATGTCGAGCAGGACCGCAGCCTGGTCCTCGCCGGCGGTCCCCCTCAGGCGCTCCATCAGCGCGCTGAGCCTCACATGGTCCCGCTTCTGCCGCACGAGCACGCTGAGGGGTCCGCCGAGCTGGTCCGTGGTCTGGTCTGCTACCGAGGTGTACAAGGAATCTCCTGGGACGGGGGGGACATCGAGCCGTGCGGGGCACCTCTTCCATCTCTACCCGCCGGCGGACGATCCACACAGGCCAAATGGTGCTGGTTCCCCGGAGCCCCGGTGCCTATAATCGGGCGTGCTCGCAGCCGGGGTGGATCCCGCTCCCGGGTGAGGCACCGCGGGCCGGACGGAAGGACGCAGCACCATGGACCTCGTGGACCAGGCCTCGGCCCTCTACGCGCTGCCGCTCGACCGGTTCACGGAGGCGCGCAACGCTGCCGCGAAGCAGGCCTCGCAGGCAGGCGACAAGGATCTCGCCGCCGTGCTGCGCAAACTCCCCAAGCCCGCCTCGGCCGCCTGGCTCGTCAACCTGCTCGTCACCCGCCGCAGGGACGAGGTGGAGCAGGTACTGGAGCTCGGAGCCTCGCTGAAGGAGGCGCAGGCCGACCTCGACCGGGCTCAGCTCCACGCGCTCGGCCAGCAACGCCAACGGTTGCTCGCCGCCGTCGCCCGCCAGTCGCTCGAGGCGGCCGCGGAGGCCGGGGTCGACGCCGGGTCCGGCGCCCTGCCCGGCGTCGAACAGACGCTGCGTGCCGCCCTCGCGGACCCGGCGGCAGCCGCGGCGGTGCTGACCGGGCGGCTCGTCCGCACACTGGAGGCGTCGGGCTGGGATCCGGTGGACCTGACGGGCGCCGTGGGCGGCCCGTTCACCGCTCCCGGGCAGGACGGCGACAGCGTGGACGACACGACCCCGGGCCGCGAGCGGAGCCCGAAGAAACCGGGCGCCCGCGAGCGCGAGGAGGCCGAGGCACGTCTCGCAGCGGCACGCGACGCACTCGCGGAAGCCGAGGACGCCGCCGCGGATCTGCAGCGGAGATCGCAGCGCCTGGCGGTGCGGCGCGACGGGGTGGCCGCGTCGATCGAGGATCTCGAGGAGCGCCTGGAGGCGCTGCGCAGGGAACACGCCGACATCGATTCGGAGGCGGCCGGCCTGGAACGGGCGGCCCGTGAGGCGGACGACGCCGTCGCCGGGGCGAAGGAGGAAGTGGACCGCGCCGCGGCAGACCGCTCAACCCTCGGTGACTGAACCGGCGCCGGCACGCGCGGCGTAGACTGCGGAGCGCCATGTCGGCCGGGCCGAGGGACACGATGTGAAAGAGCAGCAGGAACTGAGCAGTGTCAGCGACGAGCTGTTCGCGCTGCTGACCGGGACGGCCGATATCCAGGCCTTCCTCGACGAGTTCGCACGAAGAGCCGACGAGTTCCGGAACCGTCTCCAGGAAGGGCCGTGCCTCGAAGCGGCCGCGACGGGGACGACGGTGTACTGCTCCGACACGGCGCTGGACCCGCGCTGGCCACCTATCTCGGGCGGCTCGACACCGGGCGCATCCGGTCGATCCTCGGGGTGCCCATCGCCCTCGGGGACGAGGGGCAGGCGGCGTTGAACGTCTATGCGGCTCGGCCCCATGCCTTCGACCGCGCGGGCAGCGAGGCGGCCGAGGCACTCGCCGCGTCCGCGTCCGCCTCCCGACGGCCCTGACGCGACCAGGCGTACGGCTCAGTCGAAGTGCGTGCTGACCGGGGCCTCGACGGTGCTCGCGAGGACGTCCGACGCGAGGTCCCGGAGCCGCATGTTCCGCGCGCTCGAGGCCGCGCGCAGGAGCCCGATCGCCTCGTCCTGCGTGCACCCCCTGCGCGCCATGATCACTCCCGCCGCCAGGTCGATGGTCGTGCGGGACTCCATGGCAGCGGTGAGCTGTTCGGTCCTGTCGGTGAGCCCTGCGAGCCGGACCGCGAGTCCCAGCGGCGTGGCCGCCGTGGCCGTGAACTGCTCCACCCGGTGGACCGTCTCCTCGGGGAAGGCACGGGGTTCACGCGCATAGTAGGTGAGGACGGCCGTCTCCGGGCCGTCCAGCGGGACCGGCACCCCGAGGGCGGAGCGGATGCCGCGCTGCAGTGCCGCTGCGCCGTAGAGCGGGAAGTCGGCGCTCCGCAGGAAATCCTCCACCTCCACCGTCCCGCCGTTGGCCGCCTGCACGGCGGGACCGTCGCCGAACCGGTACTGCATGGCGGTGAGGGTGCGTGCCGTCGGGCAGGTACCTGTGATCGCGGCCTTCGCGCGTTGCCGCAGGACGGTGACGCCCACCATGACACGCCCCGGATCCCCCGCGAGTGCCCCGGATGCGATCTCGACGAGCCGTTGGAGGAAGTCGTCGAGCCCCGTACTGGTCATCACCAGGTCCTGCAGGAGGTGCTGCGTGTGCTCGAGGGACCGGAGAGCGGGCCTTTCCTTCATCGCAGATCCCTTCGAAGCGAGACGCCGACCGGACAACTGCACCCATGGTACAAACCATGCTCCGGCCCGGCCATGGTGCCGACCCTGCATACCGGATGAGGAGATTTGCCACGCGCGGGCGCGGCCGCTATCTTGGAATCGGTCCAGTAGTGGGCTGGATCTACCGTCGGTTCTGACCGACACAGGATTTCTGAAGGCACACCATGAACTCCGAACCCACTCTCAACGACCTCGCCGCGGCTTTCGGCCGTATCCGCGGGTTGCTCCTCACCGAAGAAACCGTCCAGCACGCCGTGGACCTCCTCGCCGAAGCGGCGAGGGATCTCATTCCCGGCGCCACCGGCGCCGGCGTCTCCCTCATCCACCATGGCCGACGGACGAGCAGCGGCGCGACCGACGGATCGGTCCTGCGAGCCGACGAGCTGCAGTACGAACTCTCCGAGGGGCCCTGCCTCGACGCGTGGGCCACGAGCAGCCCGGCACGGGCCGACGACACCACCGCTCCCGGTCAGCGCTGGCCGCGGTGGGCTGCGGCGGCCGCCGAGATGTCGGTGCGCTCCTGCCAGAGCGTTCCGCTGATCCAGGGGCAGACCACGATCGGCGCCATGAAGGTCTACTCGACGGAGGCCCATGCTTTCGACGAGGCGACCGAGCACGCGCTGTCGCGTTTCGCAGCCTCCGCCGCTGCCCTGCTCGGTCATGTGCAGACCACGGAGACGCCCCTGCGCATCCGGACCGAACTGGCCGGCGCCCTGCAGACGCGTGACCGCATCGGCATGGCCAAGGGCATCCTCATGGCGCAGCGCGGCATCGACGACCGCGCGGCCCTGCGGGAGCTCGTCGCCCGTGCGCAGGAGGGCCGGCGCACCGTGGCAGAGGTCGCCCTGGAACTGACCGGCGGCGTGAACCCCGCCGCGTCCTAGGCAGCCGGTACCCGGACCGCCTCGCCGCGCGCCGGGTGATGTCAGCGCAGGCCGGCTGCGGGGCCCACCAACCTGACGATGTTCCCGAGGAGCGCTGCGTTGAACTCGACGCCGAGCTGATTGGGGATCGTCACCAGCACCGTGTCGGCGGCCTGCACAGCTGCGTCGGCCGCGAGCTGGTCGGCGATGACGTCGGGGGGCCCGATGTAGCTTCGCCCGAAGCGGGACCGTGCGCCGTCGAGGATCCCCACCTGGTCCGTCGATTCCCGCTGGGCACGGACGCCGAAGTAGTACTCGTCCGTCTCGCTGACGATGGGTAGGATGCTGCGGCTCACGGAGACCCTCCCCGTCCCCTCGTGGCCTGCCTGCGCCCACGCCTTCCGGAAGACGTCGATCTGCTCGGCCTGCAGTTCGTCGAACGGCACGCCCGTGTCCTCGGTCAGCAGCGTCGAGCTCATCAGGTTCATGCCCTGCTCCCCCGTCCACCGCGCCGTCGCCCTGGTGCCCGAGCCCCACCAGATGCGCTCGGAGAGTCCGGGTGAGAGCGGATCGACGGGCAGCTTCCCCGTGCTGCCCGTCATGCGGGGGTTGGCCTCCGCGATACCGTGCCCGGCGATCGCCGCGCGGAACAGGGCCGTCTTGTCACGGGCGAGATCGGCGTCGGTGGAGCCTACCCCGGGTACGTAGCCGAAGCTGCGGAAGCCGTCCAGGGCTGTCTCGGGCGAGCCGCGGCTGATACCGAGCTGCAGCCGCCTGTTGCTGATGAGGTCGGTGACCGCGGCTTCCTCGGCCATGTAGAGCGGGTTCTCGTACCGCATGTCGATCACGCCGGTTCCGAGCTCGATCGTCTTCGTCCGTGCGGCCATCGCCGCCAGCAGCGGGAAGGGCGCCGAGTACTGCGGGGCGAAGTGGTGCACGCGCATGTAGGCGCCGTCGACGCCGAGCTCCTCCGCGGCCACGGCGAGTTCCACGGCCTGGACGAGGGCCTCGCGGGCCGTCGGGACGAGGGAGCCACGCACGTCCTGGTAGTGGCCGAAGGACAGGAATCCGATCTTCTTCATGCCCCCTGTAGCGCTGGAGTGCGTGTCCCCATTCCCGGGGCCGGTGCCGGACCGTTCATGCGGGAGGATGCGGCGCGAGCGGATCCGGGACGGCCGGCTCCCCAGCGGTGTCGGGCAGCGCCAGGCGCTGGCCAGGACGCAGGCCCTCGGGCTCGACGTCGTCGTTGAGGTCGGCGATCTCCTTCCAGTCGGCGATACCGAGACGCGTCGCGATGCCGGACAGGGTGTCCCCCGCGACCACGGTGTGGGTGCGGCTCGGGGAGGGCAGCGGAATCGGGAGGACGGGCGGCAGGGTCGTCTCGGGAACACCGATCTTCACGAGGGGGCCGATGTCCGTGGCGAACGGCCAGCCCAGTCCCTCGTCGATCGACAAGGACCAGTTGAAGGCGCCCCGGATCCCGGGATGGCGGGCAGCCACGGTCTTCCACGCGCCCTCGACGACGGCGCGGGTGGAGTAGTTGGCCGCATTGCCCAGGCCGAAGCCGACGCCGACACGGCCGGCGTCGCCCATCCTTGCCACCCATTCGTCGACGGATCGCACGATGTAGTTCTCGGCGGAGAGGTCGGGGCCGTCGTAGTACTGGGGGCTGACCATGTCCAGGACGCCCGCGTCGATCATCGCCCTGCAGTGGACCATGTCGACCGCACGCCAGGGCGCCGGTGGGCTGGTGATCGCGAAGTCCTGCCCGTACATGGCCTTGAGCTGCCGGGAGACCCAGATCATCTGCTCGGTGTTGGGCTGCTGGTCGCCCTCGTAGTTGTTCCAGTCGAGCCCGTCGAATCCGCCGAGCTCGCCGTAGATGCGCTCGATGCTGTCCAGGAAGGTCTGGGCGCGCGCACGCGTGGAGATGTCCACGTTGGCCTGTGCGCCTCCGACCGTGAGGATCGCCGTGCGCGTCCTGCGGAACTCGGCCAGGTCCGCCGCGAAGTGGGTGGCCGCTCCGCGCCCGTCACCGGGATCGTTCCACTGCACGGCACCGGTGGTGCCCGGTGCGCCGCCCACCGGGGTGGCGTAGAACAGGAAGACGGTGTTGTAGTGCGCCGGGATCTCCTTGAGCCGGAGCGGCGAGCCCCAGTGCGTCCAGTAGCCGGCGACCACGCGGCTCGGCAGTGGCGTCATGACCTTGCTCCTGAATGCCGGGAGTGGCTTGCCGTAGGGATCGGTCAGGGAGGGAAGTGCGGCAGCCCAGGCTGCTCCGAGGACGAACGAGCGGCGGGTGACCATGTGCTGCCTTCCCGCCGCTCGTCCGTGTTGTCTGCCTGTCATCGTCCTACTTGGCGTCGTCACCCGCGCCGCAGGCGATGCCGTCCCCGTTGGAGTCGAGCCCGAGCGGGTCCTCCTCCGTGGCCAGGCCGTCGGGGATCAGGGCCCGGACATCCTCGCAGGTGTAGAACATGGCCATCTCCGGCCCGTCCATCCCCGCATGACCGGCGTGCTCGGCCGCCAGCCGGGGCGGGATGGGTGGAAGGCACCGCCCGTCCGTGCCGTAGCCCGGCACGCATCCGCCGGCCAGCGCCGTGTCCGACACATCACCCGCCTCCAGGCCCTTGACCGTGTCGGAGGTCATCGTGATGCCCTGCGCCTGCTCAGGCCCGGGCTCGTTGACCTCCGCGGCCTCGGGAGCGACGTCCGCGATCGGGACGTCGGCCTCGGGGATCTGCGCATCCGGCCGGGCGTCCGCCGCCTGTACCGGGGGCGCCTCCACGCCCGGAGCGCCAGGGGCGCCTACGGCGGACTCGATTGCGCACCCGCTGAGCAGCAGCAGTCCTGCTGCTGCCGCTGCCATGATCTTTGCTCTCATCGGACATTCACCATCCTGGCGACGGAGGGGGTACCGCTGGCATCCAGGACCGTGAGCATGTACGGGCCGGGCGGCAGCAGCGCGGAGTTGGACGGCACGGAGGCACGACGCGTCGTGCCGGTGCCGGTGACGGGCAGGTCCACCAGGCGGGCGTTGGTGTCCGTCTGGTGGGTGGCCGACCCGACGGCGGTGAGCGAGGCGCTGACCACGTCGCCGGTGACGCCGAGGTCGAACCCTGCACCGTAGGTGGTGGCCCCCGGAGCTGCCGTGATCGTCGGGCGCGTGCCCTTGAACAGGTAGCCCGGTTCGTAGACCGACACGCGCATCTCGAACGAGCCGTCGGCCGGGTTGGAGCCGAAGACCGCCACGCGGCCGTCCATCAGCACCAGCGAGGAGGAGTGGTAGTTGCGGCCCACCGGGTCCGCCGCCACCGTGGTCCAGGCGTTGGTCGCGGGGTTGTACGTCGCCGCCCGCAGCACGTTGCCCGCACGGGGTCCCGTGCTGCCGTTGGAGGCCAGGACGGTCCGGTCCGGCAGCGTCGTGAGGTTGACGTACATCCGGCCCTCCGACCCGGGCAGCGCCGGTCCGGGAGTCCAGGCGGGGTTGGCCGAGTTGAGGTTGATCAGGTCGACGCTGTTGGTCGCCCCGCCTCGGTCGGTCGAGCCGCCACCGGCGATCATGAAGGTCTGGTTCTGCGCCGGAGGAAGCAGGACCGAGCTGGCCTGGTCGCGCAGCTGCCGGTCCCGCAGGCCGGGGACGTCGCCGCTGGTGGCGTTGCGCCAGTTGTGGATGACCGACCCCGTGGCCGACGGCGAATTGCCGAAGGTGTAGCCACCCGTGAAGAACAGATTCCCGTTGGCCATGAGGAAGAAGTGCGGGTAGGTACCCCAGTACCGGTTGGTCTGGGGGGTGGCCGCACGGGACTGCCACTGGTTGGTCGTGGCGTTGAACATCTCCACAGCCGTGGAACCCTTGGCCACGCCGTCGCGGTTGTCGTAACCGCCGACGGACCAGATGTTGCCGTTCTCGAGCTTGGTCAGCGTCGGGTACCAGTGGCCCTCGATGGTGTCGTTGACCTTGGTGTAGCTGTCGGTGGCCGGGTCGAAGATGTAGGACTGCTTGGACCCCACGTAGCCGACCGCGTTCTTGTGGCCTGCGTAACCCTCGGTGCCACCGCTGATGAGCACCCGGCCGTCCGGCAGGGTGACGTGCCCCGCGCAGAACATGTCGTAGGGCACCCGGATCTCCTTGAACGCCCCGGTGGAGGGGTTCCACACGGCGCTCTTGAAGGTGCCGGCGTCGAAGTCGCCGGTGTTGTTGCCGGAGCCCGCGAGCAGCAGGACCCTGCCATCGCGCAGCAGCGTCGAGTGGATCGCCCGGGCAGGCAGCGGGGCATTCGCGATGCTCCAGCGCCCTGTCGCCGCCAGGCCGGTGGCCGGTGGCGGGGTGGTGGGCGGCGGCGTCGTGGGTGTCGTCGTCGGCGGCGGCGTCCCGCCCGGCAGGGTGACCGTCGCGCCGACCGGCGCGTTGAGTTCGAGCCAGCGCTCGGACTCGCCGTGGCCGGACAGGACGTAGCCTCCGCCCGGGATGGCCATACCCGGCTGGCGCCTGCTGATCGAGGCGACCTTGCCGTCGGCTCCGACGGCGACCTCGAAGCCCCACATGTTGGCCGGGCTCGCGGTGCCGGTGTAACGCACCAGGTAGTCGGCCTCACGCGCCACGTTGGTGCCGTTCAGGACGTGCTTCGCCGTCCCGATCCGGATCTCGTTGGCGGCCGGCGGGGTCGTCGGCGGTGGGGTGGTCGGCGTCGGAGTCGGCGTCGGCGTCGGCGTCGGAGTCGGCGTCGGCGTCGGCGTCGGCGTCGGCGTCGGCGTCGGCGGCGGCGTCGTGCCACCACCCACCTGAACCGTCGCGCCGACCGGGGCGTTGGCGTCCAGCCAGGCAGCGGAGGCCTCATGTCCGGACAGCACGTAGCCTCCGGCCGGGATCGCCATGCCCGGCTGGTAGCGCGAGACGGCCGTGACCTTGTTGTCGGGTCCGACGGCCACCTCCACACCGTACGGGTTGGCCGGGCTCCGCGTGCCGGTGTAGCGCACGAGGGCCCCCGCCGCGCGGTAGATGTTCGTGCCGGTCAGGGTGCGGACGGCGGAGCCGATGCGGACCTCGTTGGCGGCCGGAGGGGTCGTCGTCGGTGGAGGCGTGGTGGTGCCACCGAAGTTGATGGTGACATTGGCTGCCGGGCTGCGGCCGGGAGGCCCGCCCCAGGTACGCACCCACTCCTCGTCGAGGACGTGCGCTTCGACGGTATACCCCGCCGTGTTCGGCAGGGTATAGGTACGCGTGCCCGGCAGCTCGTAGGCCCCGTCCCTGGTGGTCATCCGGTTGGCGACGACCCAGGAACTGCGCCAGGTGCCGTCCGTGCGGGTACCTGCGGCCGGTGCGGTCGACTCGGCGAGCAGGATCTTGCCCTCACCGTTCTCGGGGACCTGCCGGGTGAAGTCGGGGTGGTAGAGCCACCATTCGACCTTGACGATCGCACCGCGGGCGGGCTGCGTGGCCCGCGCGGTCGCCTCCAGTGGCACGGTGCCGCTGAGGGTGGCACCGGAGGCGGGTGCGGACATGCTGACGGCGACGCACTGTGTCCCCCAGGTACACGGCGCGGCGCTCGCGGGCGAGACACCGACCAGGCCGACCAGAAGCACGGTGGTCAGCACGGCCAGGCCCCGGACGCGGAGAGCCCGTAGAGCATTCATTCGATCCCTTTCTTTTCCCATGACGAATCAGCCACGGGTGTAGATGAGCCAGTTGTCGCCCGGGGCGGGCGACGCGGGGAATGGCTCGAAGGCCAGGGAGTAGACGGAGCTCTCCTCGAGGGCGTCCAGGAGCACGGCCTGTGCGGCGTCCTGCTCCGGGTTCCCCAGGGTGGAGCTGCGGAGGATCACCGCCTGGTAGCGCTCGTCGTCGATGGCGGAGCGGATGCTGCCCTCGCCCTCGAAGTAGAGCTCGAACGTCGTCTCCCAGGCCAGGCCCGGAAGGTCGCTCGTGTGGTAGTCGAGGGCGTCGGTGGATGAGCTGATGTAGAGCCCCTCCCGGGGGTCGGACTCGATCGCCGCCACCACGCTCTGGACGTTGGTCCAGCGATACATCGCATCGGCACGCACCAGGGGGAACAACGCCATGATCATCACTGTGATCACGACGGGAGTGACCATCAGCGGGTAGCGGGAGAAGCGCGCCAGGCCCCACCCGACGGGGAGCGCGAGGAGCATGACCGAGTAGGCCAGGTGCTTCTCGAACGAGACCGCCTCACCCAGGATCATCTGGCCGATGGGCAGCGCCATCGACGCGAGCACCAAACCGGAGCCCAGGATCAGCAGCCGCCGGTCGCCGGCTCGGACCATGAGTACCAGTGACACCACTGCGAGCAGCAGGACGACGATCAGGTGATCGCCGACCAGACCCAGGAGAGCCCCCGTGGTGGTCGGGGACAGGGCGGTCCGGTCGGTGGTGGTGAAGGCGACGTCCCGGGCGATGCTCTCCCCCCATACCGCCCACAGGGTGGCCAGGATGCCGAGCGCCACTCCGGCGGCGACGAGTGCCCGACGCGCTCCGAGAACGCCCAGGACGAGCGTCGCTGCGAGCACGACCGGCACGAAGATGCCGGCCGTGTACTTGGTCATGGCGGCCAGGGCCAGCACGGCGCCGAGCAGGACGGCCGAAGGGTAGCCCTTCCGGGTGAGGCCGATCCACAGACCCGCGGCGAGCAGGAAGATCACCGGGGCATCGAACGTGCCGAGCCAGCCGGTGAAGATCACCGGGCCGGACAGCATGAAGGTGGCCGCGGCCAGCAGGCCTGCGCGCTTGCCCCACAGGTGCCGCGCCGTGCCGTAAAGGGCCATAGCCGTGCCGAGTACGCACAGCAGGCTGAACGCCCGCACGAGGTAGAGGCCCCCCACGGAGTCCAGCAGCGCTGCCAGCACGGGATAGAGCGCGGGCAGACCCGAGAAGAAGGCACCGGCGTCACCGAGTGGACGGCCCTCGGACCAGTAGTCCAGATAAGCATTGCCCGCATTGATGTACAGCGCCTCGTCGATGAAGGCGGTGTTGCGCAGGCGGACCGCGAGCGCGACGCCGTAGGCGAGGACGAGGCCCAGGAGCAGCCATTGCCTCTTCGCGCGGCTCATGGGCGGGCGGGCTGCTGGGGTGATCTGCGATGCTTCGGAACGCATCAGGGTCGCTGTGGTCATGGCTCCTGCTTGCTTGCTCGTGCCCGGTGGGTCAAGCCGAACCAGGCAGTGGGAATTTCTGTGTCAGCGGTGACGACCTGGCCGAAGCACAGGTTCTGCGCCCAGTAGTGCTCGATGATCAGGGGCAGCGCGTCCACGGTGAGGGCTTTGCCGTCGTGCAGGAGGAGGATCCCGCCGTCCGTCATGCCCTTGGATTGCTCGGCCACCTGCTCCGCGGTCGTGGCCTCGAAGTCCTTGGAGTCGACGGTCCACAGGACCTCGATCATTCCCCGGCCCTCGACGGCCGCCCTGAGTTCGGGGCTGGTGTTGCCGAACGGCGGGCGGAACATCGTCGGGGGTTCATGCCCGAGGTCGCGATGCACGACCGTCGACGCGTCGATATCGGCGAGGGCCGCCTCCAGATCCATGGACAGCAGGTCGGGGTGGGTCATGCTGTGGTTGCCCAGCTGATGACCCGCAGTCTTCGTGCGCTCCACTTCGCGGGGGCGTGCCCGCTCCTGGACGCCGTTGTTGAAGAACACCGCAGGGACCTTGTAGTGGGCGAGCACGGCCAGGAGGTCCGAGGTGAACTCCGTGGGTCCGTCGTCGAACGTCAGCGCCACATAGCCGGCACAAGCGGTGGGAGCCGTCAGCTCCGGCAGGTGACTCATGTCCGCGGCCTCGGCCGGATTCTCGGACCGAGGAATGGGAATGGGTGGTAGTGGTTCCTGGCTCGCGCAGCCCATGACGGTCAGCACGAGCACCGCGACGGCGGCCCTGACACGCAGGGCCGCCGAGCGGCTCAGAACTCCTCCTTGGGGCGCAGCCGCGTCAGCACGACGCCGGCCATGATGAACGCCACGCCGGAGACGATGATCCAGAACACATCCAGCCCGGTGGCTGCAAGTGCGGTGGCCGAGGCGCCGGTTGCAGCGAGACTTCCGTTTGCTCCGTACATTTGGTTTTCCTCCTCTCAGGTGATCCAGACGCGCGCCTCGCGGCGCACGGCTCCTAGCAGGGAACGCCAGTACACGATGAACATGGCGTTGTCATAGAGCCACAGAGGGACGAAGAAGATGGCCGTCCGGATCGACGCCCTGTCCTTGGTCCGGTACGCGGTGACGATGTTCTCCGCCATGAAGATGGGCAGGAGGAACCAGTAGTACGGATTGGGGGTGATGTCCCACAGCAGCCAGCTCAGGACCAGCGCGAGCAGCGCGGCCGGGAAGAGCAGGGAAGAGAAGAACGTGAACGCGACCCCGCCCCAGGTGCGGCGGGTGATCTTGTTCCAGCCGTAGAGCCACAGCGACTCCATGGCCCCTCGGTACCAGCGCAGGCGCTGGACCTCGAGGTCCCGGATCGTCGGCATGACGTCGGTGACCACCGGGCAGCGCTTGGTGCTGGTGCAGTCGAAGCCGAGGTGCCTGATCGCGAGAGTCAACTCGTAGTCCTCGGTGAGCGAGTCCTCCATGTAGACGCTCCCGGCGGCGCCCGGAAGCGTCGTGCCGCGTGCGTCGGCGATGGCCCGGAAGACGTGCACGGGGAAGAGCGAGGCGGCACCGGACAGGACGTGCACCTTGCCACCCTGACGCCCCATGAGGCGGGTGCCACGTGCGTACTCGATGGCCTGGGCGCGTTCGATGAAGTTGTTGGGAGTCCGGGCGATGATGCAGCCCGAGACCCCGCCCAGGTTCGGCTTCACGTCGTAGGCCCACAGGGCGTTCTTGACGAAGTCGTTACTGAGTTCGCCGTCCGCGTCCTGGGCCAGGATGTAGTCCCCGTCGTCGAGCAGCGGCATGACCAAGGCCAGTCCCTGGTTGAGTGCGCCGGCCTTCTTGGCCTTGTTGCCCACCGTCTCCACCACCTGCGCGCCGGCCTCGCGGGCCAGTCGCACGGTGTCGTCGGTGCAGTTGTCCGCCATGACGATGACCAGCGCGGGTTCGATGGTCTGTGCGAACTGGCTGCGGACGGTCTTGACGATGCCGTCCTGCTCGTTGTGCGCCGGGATGAGCGACACGATGCGGGGCCCCGGCCGGTTCAGGCCGGACAGGTCCAGGCCGTGAGTTCCAGGGTCGGCGGGGTGTTCGATACCCCCGACGGAGAACTGGTCCGCTGTCAGTTGCACGACGGGCCTCCATGTTGAACCTCCGCGCAGCGGCTGCACGGGACCCTGGGCCGTTCCTGCTCCGGCCGGGGACTCTCCTGCGGTTCAGAGGCCCGGGCGGGGGGCGTAGCGGTAGTGGCAGTCATGACTGCGCTCCTCTTGAAGTGAGACCACGAGCCCAATGGCTCGCGACGAGACAGAATGCGCTTGTGCGCAATCAGGAAAGCGCTTCACGACTGCCCTCTCGACAGCCGGACTACAGCTGATCGGACAATTGATTTGCGTTCACGACAAAGCTTGTGCCGGTTCTCCGACTCGATCACCAGTAGGTGCTACTCCACTTCCGTCGGGGACTACTTGCCCGACTGAACCGCTTTACTCGGTACGCCTGCGACGGCCCGACAAACGAATGGCAGTCCCTTCCTGTCCTTTCCGGGTTATTTGCCCCGATACGCCTGACGCCTCCTACTCGTATCCGCGTAGCCGAACCATCAATGGACAGGGGGCAATTCTTCCCTGGCGCACGAAGTGTCGTTCATCACAAATGGGACGGCCCTCGGGACGGAATGGTTCAGCCCATTCCCGGCGTGAAGAGGCGCCGGGTCACGACGTCGTTGCACGGTGCGACAGCGCAGGTGCCGGAGCTCCACGAGGACACACGGCCAGCGGCCGGCGGCCACTCACAGAAGGGCGGAGGGCAACGTCAACTGCGCCCTGACCTGCGCAATCGATCCGGCGCCGGCTCTTCATAGCCGTGATGGAGGGACCCCTGCGGAGTGGATCCCGAACAAATCTCCTCAGTACTCGACGGCCACACGGTGATGGGAGCACGGCCCCGATGAAACACCGAGGAGTTGAAGCAGGAGTACCCATTCAGGGCGCTCGCAATTGCGCAGCCGGCCCTATCGCGCGGCGGCCACCGACCGACTCGGCGCTCGCTTCGGAGCCACGTCGTACATGCGTGGCTCCATCGGATCGTTCACCGAGAATGCGTCTCCGGTGGGTTGATTCAACCCCTGGGATTCACGGCCTCGATCGAGTGCGTCGATCCACGGGACAAATGATTCATGCCGACCTCGGGGGATTACCCCGGGTGTCGAATTCTGCCTCTTGGAGGATTGGTAGGAGCTGGAAGTACCGAAACGGGGGGAATTGAATGGGATCCGCGAGTAGTTCGAATTCGGGAACAGGTAGATGAAGTTGCTGATTCCGAGTGTGCCTGTCCCGACCTGTCTGATATCCCGCGCGGACAATCTCGCATCGGCTCCTCGCCCCGTCGGTCGAGCACGCTCGGGCAGGTGCGGCCGGACTCTCCCCCGCCTGCGCCTCACGGGCCTTCACGGGGCAGTCGCCGGCGCTCCGGCGTCCTCCCGCAGAGCAGAATTAGCCATTGTGTTCTATATCACAAAGGGTACAATAGAATACATGTTCGACAATGGCGGAGGCGCTCAGGACGACCACTCCCCCGGCGCCTACGTGCCGGCCGTGAACACGTCCGTGGTGCACGGATGGATAGCGAGCCTCGCAGCTCCGAAGAACCTCTCGGCGTCGCTTCCCGCTGGTACCCCGCCGGGTGATGCTGCGGACCCCGATTCCGACGTCGCCTGCGCGTCCTGCGGCAGGCCGACCGCCGTTGCCCGCCCTGATGCGATCCCGGAGGGGCACGAGGAGGCGCTCATCTCGCACCTGCGGGCGCTCGAGGACCTGAAGAGTGCGATAGCGGCCGACCAGGCCCTCGCGGCCCTGGCGCTGGACACCGCTCGACGACGAGCGGAGGCAGCCGCAGGCGTGCCGGCCGGTCAGTGCGGGCGGGGCGTAGGCGTGGAAGTCGCGCTGGCACGGCGCGAATCCCCGCACCAGGGCTCGCGGCTGCTGGGCTTCGCTCGAATCCTGGTGGCCGATATGCCACGCACGCTCAGGGCTCTGCAGACGGGTGTCCTGGACGAGTGGCGCGCCACGCAGATCGTCCGCGAGACCGTCTGCCTCAGCACCGGGAACAGGCACGCTGTGGATTCGGAGTTGGCGGCCGATACCGGCGCGCTCGATGGTGTCGGCACCCGGGGCCTGAGGAACAGGACACGCACGATCGCCTACCGCCTCGAGCCGGAGGCCGCCGTGGCTCGAGCCCGCAAGGCTGTCGGTGAGCGCCATGTCAGTTGCCGGCCCGCTCCGGACACCATGGCCTACCTGACAGCCCTGCTCCCCGCCGCCGACGCCATCAGCGCGTACTCCGCCCTGTCCCGCCATGCCGACGCCGAGATCGGCGGGGGCGGCAGCCACGGGCGCGGCCGCGGCCAGTTGATGGCCGACGCCTTCGTTGGACGTCTCACCGGGTCGCCCGCAGGAGTGGTGCGGACGGAGGTCCAGCTGATCATGACCGACCGCACCCTGCTCCAGGGCGACAGCGAGCCGGCCTATCTCCCCGGCTACGGAACCGTCCCGGCCCAGGTAGCCCGAGATCTGGTCCGGGGCGGCGCACAGAAGCGCATGGAGGGCAGCGGTAACCCATCGGACGGAACGGAAGCGACCGACGCCGCCCTTCAGGCGTGGCTGCGCCGGCTCTACACCGCCCCGGAGACCGGCCACCTGGTGGCGATGGACTCCCGTGCCCGCCTGTTCCCTCCCGGGCTTCGGCGCCTGATCGCCACGAGGGACGCGACCTGCCGCACACCGTACTGTGATGCGCCGATCCGGCATGCCGACCACATCGTCCCGTGGCGCATCACCGGGACCACGAACGCCGACGGCGGGCAGGGCCTGTGCGAGAGGTGCAACTACGTCAAGGAAGCTCCCGGCTGGTCATCCCGGCCCCTGCCGCGCCCACGGCACGCGATCGAGTACCGCACCCCCACCGGGCACACCTACGTCTCCAGCGCGCCTCCACTGCCCGGCTCGCCTCGGCGCCGGCGGACGCGGCCGTTCACCCACTCGGTGGTCGACTTCATCCTGCACCCCGTCGCCGCCTAGGGACCGGGCAGAGCAGCGACCCGGCAGTCGTGCCTTCGCACGGCCGCCGGGTCGCGGGCGACTCTACCGCGGAGGATCCCACCGCGGACGGTCACCGTGTCAGAGCTTGACCGCCAGGACGTTGCACGGTGCCGACAGCAGGATGGTCTGCGCCGTCGACCCCATGATGAGCTTGCCGACCGGCGTGCGATGCCTCAGCCCGATCACGATCAGCTCCGCGGACAGTTCCTCCGCCGTGTCGACGACCTCCTCCGCTGCCGTCGCCTCCGAGATGCTGTGGCGGATGGAGTAGGGCACGCCGGTGGTGCTGAGCATGCCTTCCAGCTTCGAGACATCCTCGGAGTCGGCGTAGGCAGGGTTGACGAGGCGGTCGGCCCGCGTGGTGTTGATGACCACCAGCTCGGCCCCACGGCGTCGCGCCTCCTCCACCGCCTCGGCGACGGCGGCCTCCCCCAGGGCGTTGGGCACGTAGCCCACCACGATGGCGCTCATCGGTCGGTGTCCTTCCGGTCGGGGGTGCTCGAGGTCGTCGGAGCAGTTGTGGTCGTCGCCGCCGTCGCTTCCGTCGGAGCTCCTTCGGACGGCGCCGCGGAACCGCGGACGACGTCCGACGCGTCGGCGTTCGCGGCAACCATCGCCTCGAACTGGCGCTGACGCCGCTTGAGCAGGAACGAGAGGGCGAAGATGACGATCAGGACCACGTAGATGGTCGCTGCGACCGGCGACTGGATGAGGGCCACCGGATCTCCCTGCGAGATGGCGAGCGATCGGCGCAGCTGGCTCTCGAAGATCGGACCCAGGATCAGGCCCACCACCATCGGCGCGATCGGGTAGCCGAAGCGGCGCATGAAGAACCCGAGGATGCCGACGATCAGCAGGATGATCACGTCGATCGGCGTGAAGTTCACCGAGAACGCGCCCAGCACGGCGAACACCAGGATGCCCGCGTACAGGTAGGGCCGCGGGATCTGGAGGATCTTGACCCAGATGCCCACGAGCGGCAGGTTCAGGACGAGGAGCATCAGGTTGCCGACGTAGAGGCTCGCGATGAGCGCCCAGACGAGGGTGCTGTTCGATTCGAAGAGCTGCGGGCCCACCGGGATCTGGTACCGCTGGAAGGCCACGAGCATCATGGCGGCCGTCGCCGTCGTCGGGATGCCGAGCGTCAGCAGGGGCACGAGGACGCCCGCGGCTGCCGCATTGTTGGCGGCCTCCGGGCCGGCGACACCCTCGATGGCGCCCTTGCCGAACTGCTTCTTGTTCTCGCCCTTGGCGAGCTTGCGCTCGGAGGCGTAGGACAGGAAGGTCGCGACGTCGGCGCCGCCGGCCGGGATGGTGCCCACCGGGAAGCCTATGAACGTCCCGCGGAGCCAGGGCTTCCAGGAGCGGCGGAGGTCGTCCTTGCGGAGCCAGCTCGTCCAGCCGCCCGTCACCGGGATCACCTTGATGGGCCCGTGCCGCAGCCGCGAGGCCACGTAGAGCGCCTCACCGACGGCGAAGAGCGCCACAGCCACGAGGACGACGTCGATCCCGTCGGCCAGGAACGGGCTGCCGAAGGTGTACCGCTGCTGTGCGGTCAGGGCGTCGAAGCCCACGAGGGCGATGAACAGGCCGAGGCCGAGGGACGCGAGTCCGCGCAGCACCGACGAGCCGAGGAGCGCGCCGACCGTCAGGAAGGCGACGATCATCAGGGCCACGTACTCGACGGGGCCGATCTGCACGGCGAAGGCGGCGACGTACGGGGCCAGGAAGCTCAGCAGGACGGTCGCGATGGTGCCGGCGACGAACGAGCCGACCGCCGCGGTCGCGAGCGCTGCCGCTCCCCGGCCGGCCTTGGCCATCTTGTTGCCCTCGAGCGCCGTGACGATCGAGGACGATTCGCCGGGCGTGTTGAGCAGGATCGACGTGGTGGACCCGCCGTACATGCCGCCGTAGTAGATGCCGGCGAACACGATGATCGCCGCCGTCGGCTCCAGGCTGTAGGTGATGGGCATGAGCAGGGCGACCGTCATGGCCGGGCCGATGCCGGGCAGCACGCCGACGGCGGTGCCGACGAGCACCCCGCCGAGCGCGAAGAGGAGGTACATGGGCTGCATCGCCGTGGCGAAGCCCTCCATCAGCAGGAAGAAGCTATCCACCGAAGACACCCAGCCCTTCGAGGAAGCCCGGAGGCAGTGAGACGCCGAGGAGGCCGCCGAACACGAACTGCACCACCAGGGCGAGGACGATCGCGGTCACGAGGTTCCGCCACCAGGGGCGGGCCCCCAGGGACCACGCGGCGCCGAAGAAGAGGATGGCCGCGGCGAGGGGCCACCCGAGCGGGACGATCAGGAACGCGTGCAGCAGGACGAACCCGGCGAGCTTCCCGACGGTCAGCCAGTCGGTCTTCGCGTCGGGGTCCACGTCCTCGCCCTCGTCCGCGGAGCCGCGGTGGCCGCGGAGCACCTGGATCACCAGGCCCACGCCGACGGCGACGAGCAGCGCCGAGACGGCGTAGGGGAACGCGCGGGGTCCGATATCGCTGGCCGAGGTGGGGGTCTGGATCCCCGCACCGGCCACGAATCCGACGACGCCGATGCTGACGATCAGGAGCGCGAAGACCAGCTCACCGATCGGCTTGCCGGGAGCGGTGGTGGTGCCGCTCCCGGGGTTGTTCTGGATGGAGGTACTCATGGGCTACAGCAGTCCGATGTCGGTGAGCGTCGTCTTGACGCTCGTGATGTCCTCGTCGAGGAAGGCCTGGAACTCCTCGCCGGACAGGAACGCGTCCGACCAGTTGTTCTCCTCGAGCGTGGCCTTCCAGGTGTCGGTCGCGTGCAGGTCGGTCACGAGCTGCGTGAGCTTCTCGGCCTGGGCCTCGTCGATGTTCCCGGGAGCGACGACGCCACGCCAGTTGGTGAGCACGACGTCCACGCCCTCCTCGGTGAGGGTCGGGGTGTCGGGCAGCTGCGGGGCGGCCTCGTCGCCGGACACCGCGAGCGCCCGGAGCTTGCCGGCCTCCACCTGCTCCGCGTACTCGCCGACGCCGGAGACGCCGGCGTTGACCTTGTTGCCGAGCAGTGCTGCGAGGGACTCCCCGCCGCCGGAGTAGGGGATGTAGTTGAGGCTGTCCGGGGAGATGCCGGCCTCCTTCAGCACCGAGCCGGCGAGGATGTGGTCCGCGCCGCCCGCCGAGCCGCCCGTGATGGAGACGCCCTTGCCCTTGGCCTCGATGTCGTCGAGGAGGTCCTGGATGGTCTGGTACGGCGAGTCCGCGGGGACCACGATCACGAGGGGCTCCTCGGTGAGCCGGGCGATCGGGGTGGTGTCCTCGATGCGGGTGGTGGCCTTGTTGGTCTCCACGGCCCCGACCATGACGTAGCCCATGACCATCAGCGTGTTCGGGTCGGTCTCGGTGGCGAGCTGGGCGAGGCCGTTGGTGCCGCCGGCGCCGCCGACGTTGACCACGGAGGCGTTGCCCACGAGGTCGTTCTCCTTGAGGTCCGTCTCCATGGCCCGGCCCGTCTGGTCCCAGCCTCCACCCGGATCGGCGGGAACCACGATGTTGAGTTTCTCGATGGTGCCTTCCGCGTCCCCGGCGGTGGTGCTCTCCGTCATCGAGCCGCAGGCCGAGAGGGCGAGCGCGGAGACGAGGGCGAGGGATGCGAGGGCCGAGCGGCGCGTCGTCGTGCGTTCGATCATCATGGTGTTCTCTTCCTTGAGATGTGATGGGGGTCACCACTGCTGGTCCCAGGCTAGGGAGGCTGCTGACGGGCGGTAAAGCATGCGGTCGTAGTGCTCGTATTGGTCTTTGTGGTCCCACGGGCCAGGCGGGGTCCGACGGCGCCCCGGTGTGACGCGCCCAGGCGTGTCACACTATGGAGATGATCAGGTCGATGTCGCTTCGATCACAGCTGTTCCTCCTGCAGCTGGCCATCGTGCTCGTGATCGTCGCCGTCGCCGGTTCCACCGCCGTCGCCATGCAGCGCCAGCAGATCCGGGAGCAGTACCAGGACCGCATGGTGGGCGTCGCCCGGTCGGTGGCGCAGCTGCCCTCGGTCATCGATGCCTTCGACGAGGCGGATCCCAGCGCGACGATCCAGCCCATCGCCGACCTGATCCGCCAGTCCACGGGCGTCACCTACGTGGTGGTCACCGACGAGGACGGCATCCGGTACTCCCACCCCAATCCGGAGCTCATCGGCGAGGTCGTCTCCACCGATCCGTCGGTGCCTCTCTCCGGTGACACCTTCGTGGGCACGCAGACCGGCACGCTCGGTAAGTCCTGGCGCGTGAAGGTCCCCATCTTCGACCGCGACGGCGCCATCATCGGCACGGCGTCGGTCGGCACCCTCGAGTCCGAGCTCGACGCCGACCTCTACGAGGACCTCCCCCGCCTGCTGGCGTGGCTGATCGTGGCCGCGCTCGTCGGCTCGGCGGGAGCGATCTGGATCTCCCGGCTCGTCTGGCGGCGGATCTACCGCCTCGAACCGGAGCAGATCGCGTCCCTCCTGGAGACGCGCGACGCCATGATCCACGGCATCAGCGAGGGGGTGGTCGCCATTGACGAGCACCACCGGATCGCGCTGCTCAACGACGAGGCGAAGAGGCTGCTGGAGCTCGACGACGCCGCGACGGGCAGGCTGGCGGCGGACGTCATGGAACCGGCCCTCGCCCGGGTGCTCACCGACCCCGCAGACACGGACGAGACCGTCCTGTCCGGCGAGCGCGTGCTCCTCGCCCGTACGACGGACGCCCTCGTGGACGGCAAGCGCGTGGGCCGCGTCATGATCCTCCGCGACCGCACCGAGCTCTACCAGCTGCTCACGGACCTCGACGGCGAGCGCGACGCCACACAGGCACTTCGGGCCCAGGCCCACGAGTTCGCGAACCGGATGCACACCATCTCCGGGTTGCTCGAGCTCGGCCGCACGGCGCAGGCCGTCGACTTCATCTCCCGCTCCGGGCACGGCGGATCGCTCGTGTCCGGGAGCATCGCGCCCGGCATCCAGGATCCGGACGCCGCAAGCCTGCTCATGACCAAGAGCACCATCGCAGCGGAGAAGGGCATCACCCTGACCATCGACGACACCTCGGTGCTCGAGCCCGACGGCACCACCGACGTCGTCACCGTGCTCGGCATCCTCATCGACAACGCGATGGAAGCCGTGACCGGCAGCGGACGACCCGATGGGCTCATCGCGGTGCACCTTGCCGACGAGGACCACACCAGGATCACCGTGGCCGACAACGGCCCCGGCATCGCCCCCGAGGACGTCGACGGCATCTTCTCCTCGGGCTATTCCACCAAGGACGGCGGCTCCACCGGGACGCGCGGCTTCGGCCTCGCGCTCGTGGACCGGATCGCCCGGCGCCGGTCGGGACACGTGGTCGTCGACGAATCCGACCTCGGCGGAGCCGAATTCACGGTCTGGCTCGCACCGTCGCTCGTCGACGCCCCGCGACCCCACCTGCAGGTGCCATGACCGCCGCGCCTGCCCCGATCCCCACCCTGGTGGTCGACGACGACCACGAGGTGGCCGGGATCCATACCGGGTTCCTGCTCGCGCACGGCGCGTTCGACGTCGTCGGCGCAGCGCACACCGGTGCGCGGGCGCTGGAGCTCGCCGAGACCCTGCGGCCGCGCCTCGTGCTGCTGGACATCCACCTGCCCGACATGACGGGCATCGACGTGCTGCGCGCACTGCGGAACCGGCCCGGCGACCCGCTGGACGTCATCGCCATCACTGCCGCCCGGGAGCTCGACACCGTCCGCGCGGCCGTCGCCGGCGGGGTGCTGCACTACCTCGTGAAGCCGTTCAGCGCTGCAGTGCTGAACCAGCGGCTGGATTCCTACGTGGCCTACCGCCGCGACCTCGACACCCACGCGGCGGACGGCTCGGCGGCTCTCGACCAGGGGCGTATCGACCAGCTCCTGCGCACGACGACGGGAACCCGCGGGGGTGGCGTGCCGTCGGCCACCGCCACGATCACCACGCCCAAGGGCCTCTCCGCGCCGACGCTCGACGCCGTCATGCTGGACCTGCGCAGCCAGGGCCGCGGGACCTCGGCGTCCGACGTCGCAGAGCGCCTCGGAATGGCGCGCGTGAGCGCCCGTCGGTACCTGGAATTCCTCGTGGCCCGGGGGCAGGCACGGATCGTCCCGCAATACGGATCGGCGGGGCGTCCCGAGAAGTTCTACGTCTGGACGGACGGCGCCGCCCGCGGGTGAGCGGGCAGGAGGAATAACTGCCGTTCAGGACGGTTGTGCTGGACATGAGCGAGAACAGGACGAACCGGACGAACCGGTCGGATGCCCGGCGCAGCACCATCGGCTTCATCGGCAGCGGTCATATCGGCTCGCAGCTCGCACGCCTCGCGGTCGCGCGCGGCTACCAGGTCATCATGAGCAACTCCCGCGGCCCGGACACACTCTCCGACCTGATCGGCGAGCTCGGCGACGCGGCGCGCGCCGGGACCACGCAGGAGGCGGCGACGGAGGGCGACGTCGTCGTCGTCACCATCCCGCTGAAGGCCCTCGACACCGTGCCGGTGGAGCCCCTCGCGGGCAAGCTGGTGATCGACACCTGCAACTACTACGAGTCCAGGGACGGGCGGATCACCGAGCTGGACGACGAGAGCACGACGACGAGCGAGCTCGTGCAGCGCCACCTGCCGGGCTCGTCCGTGGTCAAGGTCTTCAACAACATCGCCGCCTCGCAGCTGACCACGGACGGGGCACCCGCCGGCATACCGAACCGCCGGGCGCTACCCATCGCGGGCGACGACTCGGACGCGAAGCAGGCCGTCGTGGAGCTCCTCGACGAGTTCGGCTTCGACGCCGTGGACGCGGGTCCCCTCGCCGAGGGCTGGCGCTACCAGCGCGACACCCCCGCGTACGGGACGGTGCACGACGCCGCAGGGATGCGCGAGGCGCTCGCGCAGGCCAGGCGCTACGCCGACATGTAGCCCCTGGCGCGGTCCTGCCCGTCAGTTCCTGCCGCGCCAGACCCGCCGCCAGAAGGACGCCTTCGGAGGCTCGGGCGGCGCCTCGGCCTCGGCTGACCGGCGGGCCGCTTCCCTGCGGTCGCGCCAGCGCTCCACCTCGGCGTCGACGTCGCGGAGCTTGGTGATGACGGGCGGCCCGCCGAGGAGCTGGCGCCGTGCGTCGATCACGCGGTAGTTGAAGTCGTCGAGGATCTCGCGGACCTGCTGCTCGGTGTACTGGCGGTCGAGGCGGCCGTCCAGTTCGGCGTCCTCCCTGCGCAGCATGATGGCCGCAGGCCCGAGCCCCGTGATGTTCTCGCGCTGGATCAGGCCCTTGACCCACCAGTCGGGGTCGTGCGCCTCGCCCAGTCCCGGGATGGGCTTGCCGGCGAGGGCCAGGTTGTCGAAGTCGCCGCGGGCCACGGCGCGGTCCACGATCAGGCGGGCCCGCTTGACCTCGTCCTCGCCCTCACGCAGCGGTGCCATCTCGCCGTCGGCGGCGTCCTCGTCGTCCTGCCGTTCCAGTTCGGCCAGCGCATCGCTCGCGTCCCCTGCGCCACGGGCAGCCCGGACCTGGGCCGCCCTGCGCAGCCTCTCCTCGTTCTCCCGGAATCCGCTGATGCCGCTACCCCTCCGCCTGGTGCTGCCGGTCCTCCCAGTATCCCGAGGTCGCAGGCGGCCCCGCAACCGATTCTCCCGGCGCCGGACCCTGGATCAGCCGGTCGGACGGTGGACCAGCCAGGCCGTCGTGTCGCCCGGCAGCCTGCCGTCCTCGAGCGGTGAGCTGCTCAGCAGCACGGTCCCCTCGGGCAGGTCGACCGGCACGGACCCGAAGTTGGTGATGCTGTGCCAGCCGTTCGGACGCGTGAAGTGCAGGACGTCGTCGGAGGGCTCGTCGACCCACGCGAAGTCCTCCTCCCCCTGCAGTTCGCGCCGCAGCGCGAGCGCCCGGCGGTAGAAGCTGAGGCTGGAGGACGGGTCCGCTTCCTGCACCTCGACGGCGTACTCGCCGAACCACGCGGGCTGCGGCAGGTGCGCGCCGCCGAAGCCGAAGCCGAAGGACTGGCCGTCACGCGTCCACGGCAGCGGCACCCGGCAGCCGTCCCGGCCCACGTCGACACCCTTGTTGCGGAAGAACGTGGGGTCCTGGCGGTCCTCGTCGGCGATGTCGGCGACCTCGTGCAGGCCCAACTCCTCGCCCTGGTAGAGGTAGGCGGAGCCGGGCAGGGCGAGCATGAGCTGCGAGACGGCGCGCGCCCGGCGTTCGCCGAGCTCACGGTCGAGCTGCGGCTCGGTGCCGCCGCTCATGAGCCACGCCGCGCCGTCCTGGCCGTCCTCGCTCTCGGGGCCGGCGGGCGGCAGGCCGTAGCGCGTGGCGTGCCGGACGACGTCGTGGTTGGAGAAGACCCACGTCGATGACGCACCCGAGGACGTGGCCTCGACGAGGTTCTTCGTGATGATCTCGCGGAACTGGAGGGGGTTCCAGTCGGCCTTGAGGAGGTCGAAGTTGAACGCCTGGCCGAGCCCTTCGGGGCTGGCGTAGCGGGCGCGGCGGTCGGCATGCACCCAGGCCTCGGCCACGGCGGTGCGCGGCGGCGTGTACTCGTCGAACACCGTGCGCCACTCGGCGAACACCTCGTGCACCTCGTCGCGGTCCCAGAAGGGGTGCATCCCGCGGTTGTCGCCGCCCTCGGGGCCGAGTTCCGCCTTGGACGGCAGCGGCTCGGTCATGTCCTTCGTCAGGGCGTGGGCCACGTCCACACGGAACCCGTCCACGCCGCGGTCGGACCAGAAGCGCAGGGTCTTCAGGAAGTCGTCGCGGACCTCCCGGTTGTCCCAGTTCAGGTCCGGCTGCTCGCGGGCGAAGATGTGCATGTACCACTGGCCGTCCTCCGTCCGCTCCCAGGCCGGGCCGCCGAACACGGAGTCCCAGTCGGAGGGCGGCTCCGCGCCGTCGGGGCCGAGCCCGTCACGGAAGATGTACCGCTCGCGGGCAGCCGATCCCCGGGGCGAGGCCAGCGCCTCCCGGAACCATGCGTGGCGGTCGGAGGTGTGGTTGGGCACGATGTCCGCGACGAGCTTGATGCCGGCCGCGTGCAGCGCGGCGATCATGTCGTCGAAGTCCTCGAGCGTGCCGAGCTTGGGGTCCACGTCGCGGTAGTCGTCGACGTCGTACCCGCCGTCGGCGAGCGCCGACGGGTAGAACGGGCTGAGCCAGACGGCGTCCACGCCGAGCGACGCGAGGTACGGGATCCGGGATGTGATGCCCTTCAGGTCACCGATGCCGTCGCCGTCGGAGTCGGCGAAGCTGCGCGGGTAGATCTGGTACACGGCCGCCTGCCGCCACCAGTGCGGGTCCTGCATGCGCTCGGCGAGAGCGTCGGCGGAGAGCTCCGCGGTGGCGTCGACGGCGGAGAGCTCCGCGGTGGCGTCGACGGCGGATTCGACGTCGGGATCGACGGTGGAAGTCACGGGGGCGGGCCTTTCGAAGGTGGTTCGGAGAACGATCGGGGAAGGGTGCTACCTGGACGATCCGCGCATCACGCCCGAGATCACCGAGCGCTGTGCGAACAGGTACACCACTGACAACGGTGCCATCGCCATGAGGTACGACGCGAATGCCACCGGGTAGTCGGTATTGGATTGCCCCTGCAAGGTGAACTGTGCCAGCGGAGGTGTCCGGGCCGACGGCCCGGGGGAAGCATCAGCGCTAACCTGAAAATAAGTCCCCTCGTGTGAACGGAAGCCCATGGACGCGGTCACCTCGCTCGCCCCCTCCAGCCCCGCCCGGGCGCTCGCGCGCGAAGTCCTGATCCGCGGCCCCATCTCGCGCGGCGACCTCGCGGCACGCCTCGGTCTGTCGGTGGCGAGCCTCACCCGCCTCAGCAAGCCCCTGCTCGACTCCGGCATGCTCCGTGAAGCGGACGGAGCCGCCGTCGCCTCGATCGGGCGGCCCATCCGCCCCCTGGAGATCAGCCCGGACTCACACCGGTTCGTCGGCGTCAAGCTCACCGGGGACACCGCCGCCGCGGTCGCCACCAACCTGAAGTGCGACGTGGTCGGTGCGAGCGAACGGGCGCTGCCCGGCCACGACGTGCAGGACGTCCTCGGAGCCATCCTCGACGCCGTCGCGGAGCTCGGCCCCCTCGACGGCCTCAGCGGCATCGGCATCAGCATCGGCGGCAAGGTGGGCCCCGGCGGGATGGTGCTGCGCGCCCCGTTCCTCGGGTGGCGCGACGTCCCCCTCGCCGAACTCCTGCAACAGCGGACCGGGCTGCCCGTCGCCGTGGAGAACGACGTCGTGGCCCTCACGGTCGCCGAGCAGTGGTTCGGCGCCGGGCGTGGGGAGAAGAACTTCGCCGTCCTGACGGTGGGTGCGGGCGTGGGCTACGGCCTCGTCATCAACGACGCCGTCATCGCCCCGCCCGACGCCGGCCTGGGCCTCGTGGGCCACTATCCCCTCGACCCGTCCGGGCCCCGCTGCAGGGAAGGGCACCGCGGGTGTTCCTCGGCGGTGCTCACCATCCCCGCCATCCGCTCCCGGTTCGCCGCGACCACCGGGGAGCGGCTGTCCTACGCGGAGATCCTCGACCTCGCGGCAACGGGCCATCCGGTGGCGGGCGCCGTCGTCGAGGCGGCCGGCCGGTCGCTGGGCCTGCTGGTCTCGGCGGTCGCGAACCTGACGATGGTGGACCTCGTGGTCCTCTCGGGTGAGGGCATGGACCTCGCGGACGTCGCGGAGACCGCACTCCGGGACGCGATCGCCTACCACCGTGATCCCGAGGCCTCACCCCTCCGACTGAGCCGCCGGCCCTCGGACTTCGCCCAGTGGGCGCGCGGTGCCGCCGCCGCCGTCATCCAGCGCATCATCCTCGGCACGCTGCACTAGGACGGGGCCCTCGGCACGTCACGGAATGATTACGGCCCGGATGCTCTTGAACCGGACATGACAACTCTCGCAATCATCGGAGCAGGACGCGGCCTCGGAGCCGCAGTGGCACGGCGTTTCGGAGCCGAGGGATTCTCCGTCGCGCTCATCTCCCGCAACCAGGGCAAGCTCGACGCCCTCGCGGAGGATCTCGGCAAGGAAGGGATCCACGCTCGCGGCTTCACGGCGGACGTCCGAAACCCCGATTCCATCACCGCCGCACTCGAGGCGGCGACCGAGACCCTCGGCCCCATTGAGGTGCTGCAGTACAGCCCCCTCCCCCAGAAGGACTTCATGCGGCCCGTCCTCGAGACGACACCCGCCGACCTTCGCGGTCCCATCGAGTTCTCCATCTACGGACCCGTCGCCGCCGTCCACCAGGTGCTGCCCGGCATGCGGTTCCTCGGCGAGAACCGCGGCACCATCCTCTTCGTCAACGGCGGATCCGCGGTGAAGCCCGGACGGTCCGTCACGGGGACGTCGGTGGCTTTCGCCGGTCAGGCCGCCTACGCGCAGCTCCTCCACGAGGTCCTCGGCGAAGAGGGCATCCAGGTGTCGCAGCTCATCATCGGCGGACGGATCATCGAGGGCGACCCGGAGAAGGACCCGAACGTCCTCGCCGACCTCCTCTGGGGCCTGCACGCCAGGCGGGACACCTTCCGCCACCAGGTCAGCGCCGACTGACACCCCTCGCGCTCGCATCCGGCCCCGCGCTACTTCCCGACGCCGTCCGCGAGTCCCTTGACGAAGTACTTCTGGGTGAGGAAGAAGAGCAGGATGACCGGGACGGCCGCGATGGTCATGCCCGCGAAGACCACGGGGTACTCGGTTCCGTGCTTGCTCATCAGGTTGGTCAGCCCGATGGGCAGCGTCTGCAGGTCTCCCCCGCTGGTGAAGACCATCGCGAACAGGTACTCGTTCCAGGTGAAGAGGATGTTCAGGATCACGCTGGAGACGAGGATCGGCCTGCACATGGGCAGGACGATGCTCCAGAACGCCCTCGCCTTGCCGGCCCCGTCCACGGCCGCCGCCTCGTCGATCTCCAGCGGCAGGTCGACCATATACGCGCGGATCAGGAACGTGGTGAACGGGATCCGGAAGGCCACGTACAGGATCAGCAGCGCCCAGAACGTGTTGTAGAGGCCGAGCGCCTGGAACATCCTGACGAGCGGAATCAGCGCGACGGCGGGGGCGAGCATCAGGCCGCCGAGGATCAGCGCGAGGACCGTCCGGCTGAAGGGGATCTGCATCCGCGTGAGGCCGTACGCGGCCCAGGCGCTGATGAAGACGGTCGCGATCGTCGACGTCACGGTCACGAGGATGCTCGTCATCAGGTAGCTGCTCACACCGCGGTTCCACGCCTTGGCGTAGTTCTCCCAGGTGAACTGGAGCGGCAGCGCGAAGGGGTTCCCGAAGAGCTCGCTGTTGGTCTTGAAGCCGTTGAGGACCATCCAGAGCAGCGGGTAGACCACGACGACGGCCAGGGCTAGCAGGAAGGACGCGACGAAGGTGCGCAGGATCACGCCGAGGACAGTCGATCGGCTCACCATTCCACTCTCCTCTTCCGTGTGATGGCCAGTTGCAGCAGTGCGATACCGAGCGTCAGCACGAAGATCACCGTGGCGATGGCTGCCGCGTAACCGAAGTCGTTCCGGCCGAACCCCATCCGGTAGAGCCATGTCACCAGGACCTGGCTCGAGTTGTTGGGACCGCCGCTGGTCATGACCATGACCTCGTTGAACACCTGGAACGCCCCCGAGAGCGTGACGATGATCATCAGTCCGGTCATCTCACGGGTGAGGGGGACGGTGACCTGGAAGAACCGCCGGATGGGGCCGACGCCGTCGAGCGACGCCGCGTCGAAGAGATCCTGCGGGATCCGCTGGATGGCGATCGCGAACAGCAGCGTGGAGTAGCCGAAGCCCTGCCACTGGCTCATCGCGATCACGGCCCAGATCGCGGTGCCCTCCTGCCCCAGCCACGCCTGCGTCAGGGTGTCCAGCCCCACGCCCCTCAGGAGCGCGTTGAGGATGCCCAGTTCCGGTTCGTAGACGAAGTAGAACAGCAGCCCTGCGACCGTCAGGGAGATCGCCGACGGGACGAAGTAGACGGCCCGGAGCGCCCGCCGCCAGCGCTCGGACCGCAGGCCCTCCACCAGCGCGGCCAGGAGCAGCGCGCCGAAGACCTGGCAGGCCAGGGAGACGGCGGCATAGGCCGAGTTGTTGAACAGTGCGCGCCAGAACACCGGGTCGCCGACGAGCTTCTCGTAGTTCGCCAGCCCGACGAAGGTGGAGCCCCCTGCATAGATGTCCCACTTCATGACGCTGTACTGCAGGTTCTGCAGCAGCGGGAGGTACACGAACACACCCAGCAGCAGGAGCGCCGGTGCGAGCCATGCCCAGCCGCGGGGCCTGCGGCGGCGCCGCACCGCTGCCTCCACGGCGTGGAGAGGCAGCGGTGTGGCGGCCGTCCTATTCGGCGCTGTCCGAAGCGGCGCGGACATTGCTCAGGACCTCTTCGGGGGTTTCGGATCCGGACACGAGCGCCTCGCCACCGGCGAGCCATGCGTCTGCGACGTCGGGCACGGTGACGGCGTCGAGCCAGCCGAGGAGGTAGCCGGCCTCGTTCAGCTCGGTGACACCCTCGACGACGGCGGGGCTCGCCGTCGCGTCCGACACGGCGCCGACGATCGTGCTCGGCTGGCTGTAGGGAGCACCGGCGAGCGTCTCGGCGTTGGCCTTGCTGGTGACGAACCGGAGGAAGTCGACGGCGAGGGCCTGGCGCGGGGACTTGGCGTTGACCATCATGCCCTCGGGCGAGCCCTCGAGCGCAGTGGGGTCGCCCTCGGCTCCCTCGGGTGCCGGCAGCGCGAAGATCCCGAAGTCCTCGGGCGTGATCGCGGAGGACTGGGTGACCACCGAATCGAACTCGAGGATCTCCTGGAAGTACATGGCGGCCTGACCGGACGACTGCGCCTGCTGCGCCGTCGAGTACAGCACGCCGTTGGAGTCGGTCCCGGTACCGGTGCAGTCCTGCACCACCGTCTGGAACTCCTCGAGCGACTTCACGTATCCCGGGTGGTCCCAGGTGGCCGTGGCAGGGTCGAAGTCCTTCTCGAGCACGTCCTGCGGGACGTTGTAGGCGAAGAGCTGCTGGAGGAAGTGCAGCCCGGGCCAGCCGTCCTTGTTCCCGAAGGCCAACGGTTCCACGCCCTGCTCCTCGAGCTTCGGGCAGGCGGCGATCAGCTCCTCGAACGTGGTGGGGACGGCGACGCCGGCGGCGTCGAAGACAGCCTTGTTGTAGCCCATGAACTTGCCGTTGTTGTAGAGCGGGACGGCGAAGTACTTCCCGTCCTTCGCGAACGCATCCAGCGACGCCGCCCCGAAGGTGCTCCCCCACTCGGAGTCCGGCGCCAGCACCGAGGTGAGGTCCGTGGCCAGTCCGCCCTCGATGAACTTGTCCGCGTAGTCGCCGGTCCACGAGAAGTAGATGTCCGGCAGGGCGGACGAGGCGACGAGCGTCTTCGTCTTGTCCTTGATGCTCTGGTCGGTCTCCTGGATGATCTCGAAATCGACCTCCGGGTGCATGGACGTGTACTCGGCGGCCAGGTCCTCGAAGTACGGCGAGAGCGGCTCGCCGCCGAACTTGGTGAGGATCGAGAGGGTGCCCTCGTACTCGGGCTCGGCCGTGAGGTCGGCCGCCTCGACGTCGGTCCCCCCTCCGCAGGCCGTGAGGCCGATCATTACCGCGGCGGACACCGCACACACTCTCAGTCGGACGTTGTTCATGGCCGAGCCTCCTTCATGGACCGGGACCTCCCCGGAAGCTTCCCTGCGGACGGCGGCTGCCCGATCGGCCCGCCCTTTCCACGTGGTGCGGATCACAGTAGCGCAAGTTTGATACCGGTACCAGAGGCGTCGGCACAAAGTTTGCCCGACCTCCTCCCACTGCTCGGCTGCGGTTCGGGATGGTTGACGCTCTCGAATTCTCCGTGCAACGATGTGCCGGTGATACCGGTATCAACTGGTCACTCTCGCCTCTTTCGAAGGGATCACCATGCTGAAGTTCGATGAGGACCAGTTCCTCACACGCGCCCAGAGTTTCCTCGCCCTCCAGCCGCAGATCGAGGACGTCGTCGGCGGCCTCGCCGGCGTCGAGGCGGTCTTCCTCATCGGGTCGGGAGGAACCTACGCCGCCATGTGGCCCTACGAGCACCTCATGCGCCGCAGCACCACCGTCCCCGTCCGCTCGGCCATCGCCGCGGAACTGGTCCTCTCGGGCGACGCCCTGCTGAACGAGCGCGCGGTGGCCGTCTTCACCTCGGCGTCGGGCACCACCGAGGACGTCGTCCGATGCATCGAGTACTGCCGGGACCGCGGTGTCCGCACCGTCGGCTTCACCGGGATCGCGGACAGCCCGATCGCGCGGGCCGTGGATCACGCGCTCATCACCGAGCCGGACGCCTGGCCCTTCGATCTCGGCCTGCTGCTCTTCACCACACGCTTCCTGTCGGAGCGCGGCGAGTTCGCCGGCTACGACAAGCTGGTCGACCAGCTGCCTGCCGTACCGAAGGCCCTCGTCGCCGTGGCCCGCCAGGCCGAACCGATGGCGGAGGCCTTCGCGGAACGCCACAGGGACACCGACTTCCACTTCGTGGTGGGCAGCGGGAACCTCTGGGGCCACGCGTACCTGTACTCGATGTGCATCCTCGAGGAGATGCAGTGGCTGCACACCACGAGGGTGCACGGAGCGGAGTTCTTCCACGGCTCGCTCGAGCTGATCGAGGAGGACACGAGCGTCCTGCTCTTCGTGGGCGAGGACGAGACGCGCCCCCTCATGGAGCGCGTCGTCGCGTTCTCCGAGAAGTACTCGAAAGCCACCACCGTCCTCGACACGGCGGACTACCCGCTGGAAGGGATCGACGACGAGTTCCGGGGCCTGCTCGGCCCGCTGGTCATGGACACGATCACGAGCCGGATCAGCAAGCACCTCGAGAAGCAGCGCGACCACTCGCTCGACCTGCGCCGGTACTACCGGGTCGTGGAGTACTGAGCCGGCCTCCGGCATGATCCCGCCATCGGCCGGGTGCACGGCACCCGGCCGATGGTCCCTCCTTCGAGCAGCAAGGCACCCATGCGCGTTCTCGGCCTCGGCGACAACATCGTCGACCGCTTCATCGACCGCCGCACCTCCTATCCGGGCGGCAACAGCGTCAACTTCTCCGTCTTCGCGCGCCGCCTCGGGGCCGAGTCGGCGTACCTCGGCGTGTTCGGCGCCGACCGGTTCGGTGACCTCCTGAAGGAGTCCCTGCTGGCCGAGTCCGTCGACATCTCGCACGCCGTCACCCGCGACGGACCGAGCGGCTGGACCAACATCCGGCTCGAGGAGGGCGAACGGAGGTTCCTGGACTGGAACGGCGGAGGGATCACCCTGAGCGAGCCCTTCCGGCCGTCCCCGGAGGACCTCGACTACATCGGCCGGTTCGACGTCGTGCACTCGAGTGTCTATTCCGGCATCGAGGAGCACCTCCCGGCCGTTCGGGCCGCCGTCCCCCGCGTGAGTTTCGACTTCTCCTCCGACGACGACCGACGCTCGGATGCCTATCTCGCCGCCGTGTGCCCCTCCGTGGATCTGGGCCAGTTCTCCTGCGCCGACCTCAGCGACCGCGAGTCGCACGAACTCCTCCTGACGGCGGTCCGCCACGGCGCCGGCGCCGCGCTCGCGACACGGGGCACCGACGGCGCCCTCTTCCTCGACGGGGGCGTGTTCCACGAGGGCGGCGCGGAGTTCGTCCCACCGTCGTCGATCGTCGACACGATGGGCTGCGGGGACGCGTACCTGACCGCCTTCCTGCTCGACCTGGTGGGGGCCGGCTGGTCCCGGGACCGGCGCGTCGACGCCGGGCATGTGGCGGCCGCGATGCGGACGGCCGCCCTGTACTCCGCGCGGCAGTGCACCGTGGAGGGGGCGTTCGGGCGCGGCTGGCCGTTCTCGGAGGCGGACCCGGACGGCGCGCGCGCCGCGCTGGCCGACTCCGGCGTCCCGCTCCCTCGCTACCATTAGCCCATGGCGTCCGAGCATCCTTCCAGCAGCGCGCCCACCATCTCCGACGTCGCCGCGGAGGCCGGCGTCGGGCGGGCGACGGCGGCGCGCACGCTGGGCGGCTACGGGTCGGTCAGCGCCGTGGCCCGCGAGCGTGTCCTCGCCGCGGCGGAGCGCCTCGGGTACCGGTCCAACATCCTGGCACGGAGCATGACCACCGGTGTCACGAACTCGCTCGGGATCGTCGTCGCGGACATCGGCAACACCTTCTTCTCGGGCCTGATCCGCGGGGCGTCGGACGCGGCGAGCGCACGGAACCTCGACGTGATCGTCATCAGCACCTATGAGGACCTGGCGGCCGAGCGGCACGCCGTGGGGGTCCTCCTCGACAAGCAGGTGGACGGCATCGTGGTGTCCTCCGCGGCGGTCGGCGCACCCGAGGCGGAGCACCTGACCGAGGCGACCCGGCGCGGCACGCCGGTGGTGCTGATCGACCGGCTGATCCCCGGGCTGCACCTCGACGCCGTGGTGGTCGACAACAGGGCGGAGGCCCGGCGCGTGACCCGCGCGCTCATCGAGGCCGGCCATCGCCGCATCGGGTTCCTGTGGGGCCCCACCACCGACGCCGGCATCGAGACCCTGGACGACCTCCTGACCGTCAACACGCGCAGCCTGTGGAGCGACGCCGAGCGGCTGCGCGGGTACCTGGATGCGCTCCAGGATGCAGGGATCCCCTACGCGCCGGCCCTGGTCACCACGGGGGTGAAGACGGAGGAGTCCGCGGCGAAGGCCGCCCATGCGATGCTCCAGTCGGCAGACCCTCCCACCGCCCTCTTCGCGTCGGAGGCGGAGGCGCTCATCGGCGCCCTTCACGCGGTCCAGGGCCTGGGTCTTTCCTACCCGGGGGACGTCTCCCTCGTGGGCTTCGACGACACCAGCTGGGCGACGGTCATGCAGCCGCCGCTGACCATGGTCGCCCAGCCCGTGGACGAGATGGGACGGCTCGCCGTCGACCAGGTGGTGTCGCGCATCGGCGCGTCCGAGTACGAGCCGCGCCTGCACATGCTCCCGGCAGAGCTCAGGACCCGCTCGTCCATCGGGCCGCCCCCGCGGATGCCCTGATCGCAGGACGCACCGGCGGAAAAGGGTCAGGCGAAGCGGCCCGGGCGGAAAGTCTCCAGCATCGGGTGCCTGCGGCCCGTCATGATCTCGCCCGCCAGCAGTTCGCCCGCGATCAGCCCGAGCGTCGCGCCGGAGTGCGTGAAGGCCACGAAGCAGCCGGGGACGGCGTCGAGCTCGCCGAGCACGGGCTCCCCGTCCCCGGGGACAGGCTTGCGCCCGATCTTCCACGACGCCGCCGTGAGCTGCGGCCGACCCTCGAGCAGAGTGGCCGCTTCGTCGGCCAGTTCGTTCACGACCTCCTCGGGGATCGAGTACGTGCCGTCCGCGTCCTGCGTGATGCTCTGCTCGTACCAGTCGTGGTCGAGCGCGAGGGTATTGCCCGGGTTCGGCCGAACGGCCGCCCGCGGCGTGTTGAGGACCGCGCGGACAGGGTGCTCCACGGGAGCGGTCGTCACGAGCATGGACACCGGCGAGGCGTCGGGGATCTCCACCCCCAGCTCGGCGACGACGGCGGGGGTCTGCGGTCCGCAGGCGACGACGACGCCGTCCGCGGCGAAGGACCCGGCGGGAGTGACGGCACCGGCGGCGCGCCCCTGGTCGACGAGGACGCGGGCCGCGCCGGCGTTCGTCACGAGTTCACCGCCACGGGCCGTGAACTCCCCCATCAGGAAGTCGATCAGGTGCGGCAGGCTCACCCAGCCCTCGCCGGGATTGAAGATCGCTACGGCCCCGACGGCCTCAGGACTGATACCCGGGGTGTGGTCAGCCACCGCGGCGGGCGCCACGAGGACCGAGTCGTAGGCATGCGCCTTCTCGTACTCATGGCGTGCCACCGTGTCCTGGTCCGCGCCGGCACCCGCCCAGTGGAGCCCGCCGTCGAAGCGGAGCCAGTCGCGGGTCGGATCGGCGGCGAACAGCGTCCGGTACCGGTCGATCCCCGCGATGCGCAGCTGGTGGTACGGCGTGGCCCGCTCGCCGGCACTGTTGAGCCAGGACAGCGACCTGCCCGAGGCTCCGCTCGCGAGGTCCGCCTCCGTGATCAGGACGACGGACGCACCCTCCCGCAGGAGGTGCACCGCCGTCGAGACTCCGAGGATGCCGCCGCCGAGGACTGCGACGCGGCGTGCTGCGGGGGCCGTACTCATGGTCTGGTTCCTTCCCTCGGTGATCTCGTCCAGTGTGTGAGACGGGTCGCGTCCGGGACAATGGCCACAGCACATCAACCAGTAACCGGAGGACTCATGAAGATTGCACTGCTCGGCGTCGGACGCATGGGATACGAACTCGGCGTGCACCTCCTCGCCGTCGGCCACGAGGTGACCGCCTGGAACCGGACGGCGGCCGCCGTCGGCCGGCTGCGCGAGGCCGGGGCCACGCAGGCCGATTCGCCCGAGGACGCCGTCCGCGACGCCGACGTGGTGCTGACGGTCCTCTTCGGACCGGACACCGTGCGCGCCGTGGTGCTCTCCGGGCTGGAGATCCCCGCCGAAGCGGTATGGCTGGATGTCACCACGGTCTCCCCCGAGGACGCCCGCGAGTTCGCCGACTACGCCGCCGCGGCCGGCGTCCGCTACGTGCACGGACCCGTGGTCGGGAGCCTCGCCCCCGCCCGGGCGGGCCAGCTGGGCGTGCTGCTCGGCGGTGCGCCGGAGGACGTCGACGTCGTCGAGCCGCTGGCCGCGCTGTGGGCCGACGCCGAACGGCTCCGCCGGGTCGCCACGCCGTCGGACGCGGCGACCGGCAAGCTGCTCGCCAACCTCGCGCTCGGCGTCACCCTGCAGGGACTCGTGGAGGCGCTGCGCCTCGGCCGCGCCAACGGCCTCGACGCTGCGGGCGTCCTGGACCTCCTCAAGGGCACAGGCCTCGGCGTCATCGCCGGCATGAAGGGGCCCGTCATCACCGGCGGGACGTTCGGGGACACCCAGTTCTCGGCGGACCTCCTCGCCAAGGATGCGCGCCTCATGCTGCGCTCCACCCCCGATCCGCTGCCCGCCGTGACCGCCGTGCTGCAGTCCCTCACCGACGCGCAGCGTGCGGGCTCGGGCGACGACGACATCGCTGTGATCACGAAGCCCGAACTGGGCTGAGCGGAAGTCCGAGCCGGGCCGGGCACGGCTGTCTGGACACCGGGCAGTCTGGGTACGTACGAAGTATGGCTACCCTCGACACCCCCGGTCCCGATGCACACCACCAGCGCCCCGACGGGGTCTCCGACATCACGGTCGAAGCCCTCGGCAAACTCTCCGAGGCCCTCGAGGTCCTGGAACACGCCCGCGGCTACCTCTACGGCTTCCACCGCCTCACCGGCACGGCCGACCTGAACCTCTCCGATGCCGAGGAGCTGTTCCGCAAGGCCGGCCACACCGGGATCGCCGACAAGCTGGCGAACGAGATCATCGGCCGCAACGTGATCGAGGGGCGGTGGACGTTCCAGATCGTGGAGGACTACGACGACCACTACTACGCCGAGTTCAAGGCCTTCGAGAAGGAGGCCCGCGATGCGCTCGTCGACGGCAAGCGCCACCTCTTCGAAGCGGAGATGAAGGAGGACCGCCGGTCCAAGGGCAAGGAGCACCACGAGGCGCTGCCGCCCGAGGCCTGAGACCGCTCCCGCGGCATGCGATCAGCGGGTGTGTACAAGCGTACGTAAGATGCGTACGCTTGTACACGAACGATGACGGCGGACGCGAGGAGCGGTGGATGCACACGGAGTATCTCCAGGACGACGGGCGGAGCATGCGGCAGCGCATGCTCGACGGCGACGACTACGTCGCCGACGACCCCGACCTCGCGGCGGCGAGTCGGCGCGCCATCCGGCTGGCGGCGCAGTACGCCTCCGTCTGGCCGGGCGACCCCGAGGCCGGCCGGTCGATCCTCACCGAGCTCCTCGGCTCCCTCGGAGAAGGTACGGAGGTCCGTGCGCCACTGGCCGTCGACTACGGTAGCCACCTCTCCATCGGCGCCCGCACCTTCGTCAACTTCAATCTGACCGCCCTGGACGTCGCACCCATCACCATCGGCGACGACGTGCAGATCGGTCCCAACGTGCAGCTCCTGACCCCCACCCACCCCGTGTCGCCGGGACCCCGGAGGGCGAAGATCGAGGCAGCCCGGCCGATCACCATCGCGGACAACGTCTGGATCGGTGGAGGCGCAATCATCCTGGCCGGAGTCACCGTGGGCGAGAACTCCGTCGTGGGTGCCGGCGCCGTGGTGACACGGGACGTCCCGGCCGGCGTCGTGGTCGTCGGGAATCCCGCACGCGTCACCCGCGAGGTCGGACCATGACCGTCGGGCAGAGCCACGATCCTGAGGCCCGGTCGCGTCGTCACGATCCCGGCCGACGCGACCGGCTGATCGACGTCGCCATCCGGGTACTCGCGGAACATGGCGTAGCCGGCACCACGCATCGCCGTGTCGCTGCTGCTGCAGACGTGCCCCTCGGCTCCATGACCTACCACTTCGACAGCATGGACGACCTCCTGCAGGCCGCCTTCACGCGGCTCGCCGAGCGCACGGCCGACGCCTTCGACCAGGCCCTGACGAAGGCCGAGACCGCCCAGGCGGCGGGCGACGCCGTCGTCGGCCTCATCGCCGGGCAGACGCTCAATGACCCGGAGACCATGCTCGCCGGCCTGGAGCTCTATGCCCTGGCGGCACGGCGGCCGGAGTTCCGCGCGATCACCGACGCGTGGATGGCGCGCAGCCGCGAGGCCCTGCACGCCCATTTCGACCCCGAGACCGCCTTCATGCTCGATGCGCTGATCGAGGGCACCACGCTGCACCGCGCGCTGTCGCTCGACCCCATGCCCGTCCGCACGGTCCGTGCGGCCGTCGAGAGGATCGTCCGACCATGAGTCTTCACGCGCCGACGCAGCCCGTGGAGTACACCGCGCAGCGGCTGGGCAGGGCACGCTTCGCCGTGAGCGCGCTGTTCCTGACCAACGGGGCGATGTTCGCGAACATCCTCCCGCACTACCCGGCCATCAAGGACGGGCTGGAGCTCAGCAACGCCGCGTTCGGCGTCTCCGTCGCGGCGTTCCCCCTCGGGGCGATCACCGCGGGACTCGCCTCGGGCTTCCTCGTGCGCCGCTTCCGGTCCTCGCGGGTCGCGACGGTGGGCACGTGGCTCATCGGACTGTCGATCCTCCTGGCGGGCATCGCGCCGTCGTGGGCCGTCCTGACGGGCACCCTGTTCCTCGCGGGTGCCATGGACGCCATCACGGACGTGGCGCAGAACTCGCACGGGCTGCGGGTCCAGAAGCTCTACCGGCGCTCCATCCTCAACTCGTTCCACGCGGTGTGGAGCATCGGCGCCGTGCTGGGCGGCCTGATGGGCGCGACGGCGGCGGGTCTCGACATCCCGCGCGGACTGCACCTGTCGGTGTCCTTCGTCCTCTTCAGCGCGCTCACCCTCGTGTGCTACCGGTTCCTCCTGCCCGGCCCCGAGCCGACCGAGCCGCAGCAGCCCGACGGCGCGTGCACCGCAACGGGCAGCCATAACGCCGGCCCGAAACTGCTCGTCACGGTCGGCATCCTCGCCGCGCTCGTGGTGATCGGCATCGCCGGGGCACTCGTCGAGGACGCCGGCAGCACGTGGGCGGCCGTCTACCTGTCCGGCTCCCTCGGAGCGACGCCCACCATCGCGGGTCTCGGCTTCGTCGCCCTCGTCGCCTTCCAGTTCGTGGGCCGCCTCTTCGGCGACCGTCTCGTGGACCAGTTCGGCCAGCGTGCCGTGGCACAGGCGGGCGGGGCACTGGCGGCCATCGGCATGGGGGTGGCCCTGCTGTTCCCTTCGGTCCCGCTGACCATCCTCGGCTTCGGCCTGGCGGGTCTCGGCGTCGCCACACTCGTGCCCGCCGCCATGCACTCCGCGGACGAACTGCCCGGGCTCCGAGCCGGAACCGGGTTGACCGTGATCAGCTGGCTGCTACGCCTCGGGTTCCTGTTCTCCCCGCCGATCGTCGGTGCCGTCGCCGATGCCTCCTCGCTGCGGGCCGGGCTGATCGTGGTTCCCCTGGCCGGCATCCTGACGCTACTGGCTTCCCCCGTCCTCCCGAAGCGGGTCCCGACTCGGCACCTCTGACGCTCGCGCCGTTCCCGAATGTCCGGAGGATCTGCTAGACAGGGAGGATCACTCGTCGGACCCTGCAGTGCGGGTCGCAGTGACAGCAGACATGGGGGACGGGGAACACATGCGATTCGGGGAGATGCTGCGCCATGCGCGGACTGCCAAGGGACTCACGCAGGTCGAGCTGGGTTCAGGGGTGTACTCCACCCATTTCATCTCCCTGCTCGAGCGTGGACTGCGCCAGCCTACACCGGACATGGTGCAGCACTTCGCCTCGCGGCTGGGCATGGACGTGCAGACGCTGAACTGGTGGGTCGAGCCGCCGGACGCCGAGGACCAGTCGGCCCTGGCCGGTGCGATGTTCGCCGTGAACTACGCGCGCGACCTGCAGGACAACGCCCTGGTGGCGTCGGAGGCCGAGCATGCGGCCAACATCGCCTACGAGCAGCGCAATGCTCCCGCCTGGTGGGACATGTCCATGCTCCAGGCGCAGTCATTGATCGCCCTGCGGCGCATGGAGGAGGCGGAGTCCGTCCTGCTGCAGATGGAGAAGTCGTCGCTGACGATCGCCTCGGCCGAGCTGCGCTCCATCGTGCAGGGCCGGCTGTCCATGATCGCGCGCACCACAGGGCGCCTGTCCGAAGCCGTCGATCTCGCGCACCGGTCCATCGCGTCCGCGGCCGAGCTGCCGGAGCTGGCTCCGGCCCGCCTGGAGGCCGCCTTCATCCTCATCGCCGCGCTGGCGGTCAGGGGCGACCTCGACGAGGCCTGGGAGGTGGCGACGGCCCTCGACCTCACCGAGGGCGCCCCCTCCGTGCCGTCCCTCCAGGTCGCCCGCGGCGCCTGGGCCATCGGCAACGTCGCCTTCCGCCGCGGGGAGGTGGAGATAGGACAGGAGCAGCACGCCCTGGCGGCCAAACTGCTGCTGCCGCAGGCCGACCTCGAGACCTGGGCCGAGTTCCACAAGGCCAGCGCGCGCTTCAAGCTGCAGGTCGGCATCGTGGACGACTCCGTCCGCGAGTCCATCCTCAACGCCGAACGCGGTTTCACGCTCGTCGGCACGCAGCTCCAGCGGCTCGAGCTCAGCCTCGTCCAGGCCCGCTACGCCCTCTTCACCTCGGACCTGCTCCGGGGGAAGGCACTGCTGGACGACGTCGACCGGCACCGCGCCGTCCTCGATGTCGAATCGGTCGCCGAGCTGGAGGACTGCCTCGGCCAGTACCACGCCGCGAGCAACGCCCCGCGACAGGCGGCCCGCCACCTCGCCGAGGCCGCACGCCTGCACTCGGACGCCGGGGCGGAGGAGAAGGCCCGCGAACTGCAGGAGCAGGCCCGCGCGCTGACGGGGTGAGCCCTCCCGTCCCGGATGACGTCGATATTGCCCCGGGACCATGGACACCCTCCAGGGGCAGTCCTACGCTTTAAGCCGCACGATGACCCGGGGGAGGATTCGAGGGCCGTGCGGGTAGGACAGCGGCGGTGCCGCTGCTCGGTGCTGGGCCGGTCTGAGCGTCTCGACAACTCCTCGTATCCAAGGACAGGCACCATGAAAGGTACACGCACGTCCATTGCGGCGGCGGCACTCGCCGTCGCCCTCGCCTCCTCCGCCGGCGCGGCGACCGCAGGGCCACCCGCGTCCACCGACGGGCACGATGACTGGGAGGTCACCGCGGGCGACTCCGCCGATCTGGCCACCGGCCTCCTGTCGCCGCTCCGTGTCGCCGTCCGGCGCGATGGCACCGCCTACGTCTCCCAGAACTTCGCCGGCCTGCTCACCCGCGTGGGCGCCGACGGCGGGACCTCGACGCTGATCGAGCGTCCGCGCATCGAGATCGGCGGGGTCTCCACCCGGCACGGCAACGTCTACTACACCGAGAGCGCCGGCGGACCCGGCAGCCCCGATCCATTCGTCGCGAACGTCAGCGTCCTCGAGGACGGCGAGACCCGCGTACTCGCCGACTTGGCCGAACTCGAGACGGAGAACAACTACGACGCCGACAACGAGTACGGGTTCCAGGACCTGCCCGAGGACTGCGCGGCCGAGCTGCCCGCGGACCTCCGCGAGTTCCTGCTGCCGCGCGGCGGTGATGTCTACTCGCACCCCTACGCCACGGTGGTGTCCGATTCAGGCCGGTACGTGTACGTGGCGGACGCCGGGGCCAACCTCGTCTGGACCGTGGACACCTGGCACGACGACGTCGACGCGACCGTCCTGGACCCCGTGCCCACGCTGGCCACGGCGGAGCTCCGGGATTCCCTCGCGGCCCAGGGGATCACGCTGCCCGAGTGCGTGCTCGGCTACACCTTCAACTCGGAGCCCGTCCCCACGGACATCGAGTTCGGGCCCGACGACATGCTGTACCTGACATCGCTGCCGGGCGTCCCGGAGGATCCCACGCTCGGTTCGGTGCGGAGCTTCGACCCGCACTCGGGTGAGATCGACATCGTCGTCTCCGGCCTGACGTCACCCACCGGGCTGGCGTTCGACCGCTACGGCAACCTCTTCGTCGCCGAGCTCTTCGCCAACCGGATCTCGATCATCCCGTCGGGGAGCGACGAGGCGGAGCTGTTCACGGACGCGACCCAGCCGGCGGACGTCGAGGTCAGGGGCGGGTACCTCTACTCCACCCGGAACGCCCTGCCGGGCGAGGGCGCACCGAGCGGCACGCTGGTGCGCACGAGCCTGGACTACAGCCAGGAATAAGCGGGAACCGACGACGGTGCCGCATCCCCCGGGCGGGATGCGGCACCGCCGCGCGTCACACGCCGGGGGTAGTGGGATCAGGTAGCGGGCCGGAAGCGCCGGATGCTGTAGACGATGAAGGCGGCCGCGAGGAGGCCGGAGATGACGAGGCCGGAGCCTACGCTCCAGCCGCCGGGCAGCCACCACCGCTCAGCCAGCGGCCACCAGGACGGCACCGGGGGGTTCACGCCCCACAGCACGCCGAGCAGCACCAGGACGAGGGCGCCGATGAAGCTGAGGACGATGTTCCGCGTGGTCTTCACGCCCTGCGCGGCGGCGGCGAAGGCCTTCCGCTTGACCGGCTGGAGCCAGCGCCGCGCCCACTCGTACTGTTGGGCGAGGACCGCGAGACCGGCCACCAGGGCCAGCAGCCCGGGCCCCGGAAGGACGAGGGCCGCCAGCCCGATGAGCACCAGCAACCATCCGACCACCAGCCCGATGACACGGCTGACGCCACGGGGCCTGGTGCGTCCGGCGAACCGGGCACCCCGCGGGCGGTCGGGTCGGCCGAGTCGCACCATCAACGATTCCCCAGTAGGCTTAACACTCCTCAATCGTCGAACTGATCGACGATGATGGCAACGCCCGATGCGCGAAAAGCTGCTCGCTTGCCACGACGAGGACCACAGGCTTCCCGCCCAGAGCGGGTCCACGAGAAGGAGATTCATCATGATCGGTTTCATCATCGCGGGGCTCATCATCGGCGCCCTCGCACGCCTCATCAAGCCCGGCAAGCAGAACCTCGGGGTGATCGCCACGCTGCTGCTCGGCCTCGTCGGGTCCGTCATCGGCGGCTCGATCGCGAGCCTCATCGGGACAGGCGACATCTTCGAGCTGAACGTCTTCGGCTTCATCGTGTCCGTCATCGCCGCCGTGCTGCTGATCGGCGTCGCCGAATCGGTCGCCGGCCGCCGCCGCGTCACGCGCTAGGGCATCAACGCACAACGGAAAGGGGCGGCTCCGGCCGCCCCTTTCCTGCGTCCTGGGGCACGCCCCGGCATCCCCGCTCGTTCTCCGAAGTACATGTGCCCAACGTCCAGCTTGCAGGTGTAGCCTTGGCGCCAGATGGGGCACAGATCCGTTCGGAAGGCTCAATCATGAACAAGAACTGGCGCTGGCTTCCTGCCGGCATCGTCCCGGTCGTCATCGTCACTGCTGCCGTGAGCGGCTCCGCCGTCGCCGACGCCCAGCCGCAACTGCCCGCCAAGACCGCGCAGGAGCTCCTCGAGTTCGTCGCGACCAGCGCCGACGACGCCTACTCCGGCACCGTGGAACAGTCCTCCGATCTCGGCCTCCCCGATATCAGCATGGCCACTCCCCCGGGCCGCACCTCCGGCTCCGACCCCACCTCCACCGCCCTCGAACTCCTGACCGGCAAGCACACAGCCCAGGTGTACGTGGACGGCACCGAGAAGGCCCGCGTCCAGGTGCTCGACCAGCTGGCACAGCGCGACGTCGTCGTGAACGGGAACGACGCCTGGTACTACGACTCCGAGTCCAACGAGGCCGTGCACGCCGCCCTCCCCGACAAGGAGACCGTGAAGGCGGACCTCGAGGCCGAGCTGCAGGAGAAGACCGCCGAGTACCCCGAGCTCCAGACCCTCCCTCGCACGCCCGCCGAGGTCGCCGAGGTGTTCCTCGCCCGGATCGACCCCAGCACCGACGTGACGGTCGAAGGGACAAGCCGCGTCGCCGGCCGCAGCGCCTACGAGCTCGTGCTCACCCCGGAGGACGACGCCACGCTGATCGGGTCGGTCTCCGTCAGCGTCGACTCCGAGACCGGCGTCCCGCTGAATGTCACCGTCCTGGCCAGGGGCCAGGAGGAGGCCGCGTTCTCCGCCGGCTTCAGCTCGGTGGACTTCAGCGCCCCCGACGCCGACGTGTTCGCGTTCACTCCCCCGGCCGGCGCCACCGTCACGGAGGCCCCGACCGCGGACGAGCTGAAGGCGGAGATCGAGGGCGGGCAGGAGCTCAACCAGGCTCCCGCCGAGGCGCAGCAGCCGACGGTCATCGGTGAGGGCTGGAGCACCATCGTGGAGCTCCCCGTCGGGACTGCGGGCAAGCTGGGCATGAGCCCGGCCGCCGGTGAGGCCGCCGGGATGGGCGAGATCATGGAGATCAAGCCGGGCATGGATCCCGAAGAGGTCGCAGGCGCCCAGGCGCTGCTGGAGCAGGCACTCACCGAGGTCGACGGCGGTCAGGCACTCCAGACGTCGCTCGTCTCGGTGCTGATCACCGATGACGGCCGGATCCTCGCAGGCGCCGTCGGCGTCGACCAGCTCGTCGCCGCCTCCCAGAAGTGATCGCAGGAGTACCCGCGGAGTCCGCACGAGCAGTGCGGGCCCGCGGGTGAGCGACGGTGAACTCGCGATCGAGACGCGCGGCCTGACGAAGATCTTCAACCGTCAGCGCGCCGTCGACGGCATCGACCTCGCCGTCCCCCGCGGCACAGTGTTCGGTTTTCTCGGCCCCAACGGATCGGGCAAGACCACCACCATCCGCATGCTCCTCGGCCTCGCCGCCGCGTCCAGCGGCGAGATCAGGCTGCTCGACGGCGCCATGCCGAAGGACGCCCGCGCCGTCCTCCCGCGGGTGGGGGCACTCGTCGAAGGGCCGGCCATCTACCCGTTCCTGTCGGGGCGCGCGAATCTCCAGCGGTTCGACGCCGCCGACCGCCACACCTCCCCCGCCACCCGCGATGCGCGCGTGGACGCCGCCCTCGAGCGCGTCGGCCTCGGTCATGCGGCGAAGAAGCGCGCCCACGCCTACTCGCTGGGCATGAAGCAGCGCCTCGGGATCGCCAATGCGCTGCTGGCGCCCCGCGATCTGCTGATCCTCGACGAGCCCACCAACGGGCTCGATCCGCAGGGCACCCGCGAGGTCCGCAACCTCATCAGGTCCCTGTCCGACGACGGCACCACCATCTTCGTCTCCAGCCACCTGCTCGCCGAGGTGGAGCAGATGTGCACCAGGATCGCGGTGATGAGCGCAGGCCGGCTCGTGGCGCAGGGGACGCTCGACGAACTGCGGTCCGTGGGCACCGCCCGGGTCCGCATCGCCACACCCGACCACGCCGACGCCCACCGCGTCCTCACCGGGCTCGGCCTGGTGCCCGAGATCCACGGGCGCGACGACGTCATCACCGCCGAGCTCTCGGTGCCCGGGCTGCAGCCGGAGACGGTGAACGCCGCCCTGGTCCGCGCCGACGTGCGCGTGCGGGGCTTCGAGGCGAGCGGTGCGTCCCTCGAGGACCGGTTCGTCGCACTCACGGGAGAGGGCTTCGATGTTGCAGGCTGAACGGTCCCTCGGGCTGGAACTCGTGGTCTCCGAGATCACCGTGCTGTTCCGCAGGCTCCGCACGTGGGCGATGATCGGGGCACTCGCGCTGATCCCGATCCTCATCGCCGTCGTCGTGCGCGTGTCCTCCGACGGTGCGGAGAGCGGCCGCGGCCCGGCGTTCCTCAACAGCATCACGCAGAACGGCCTGTTCGTCTCGCTGACGGCGCTGACCGTCGCCATCCCGCTGTTCCTGCCGCTGACAATCGGCGTCGTGGCGGGTGACACGATCGCCGGCGAGGCCAACCTCGGGACGCTGCGCTACCTGCTGGTGGCACCGGCCGGGCGTGTGCGGCTGCTGCTCGTGAAGTACGCGGGGGCGGCGCTGTTCTGCTTCGTGGCCACCCTGACCGTCGTGGTCACGGGAGCGATCATCGGCGCGCTGCTCTTCCCGGTGGGACCGGTGACGCTGCTGTCCGGGGACACCGTGGGCATCCCCGGTTACTTCGGGCGGCTGCTGCTGCTCGCCCTGTACGTGACGGTGTCGCTCATGGGCCTCAGCGCCATCGGCCTGTTCATCTCGACGCTGACGACCATCCCGGTCGGGGCGATGGCCGCGACGGCCGCGCTGGCCGCCGTGTCACAGATCCTCGGGGCGCTCCCCCAGCTCGAGTGGCTGCACCCCTGGCTGTTCACCAACTACTGGCTGGGGTTCGGGGACCTGCTGCGGCAGCCGATCGTGTGGAACTCGTTCGCGGACAACGCGCTGCTGCAGCTCGGGTATATCGCCGTGTTCGGGACGCTGGCCTACGGGCGGTTCAGCACGAAGGACATCCTGAGCTAGGCAGGCACTACCGGATCGTGGTGCCGGCCGGCTGCCCGATCAGGGCCAGGTCCTGCCGCGTGGGCAGACCCTCCCAGTCGGTGGCATCCGCGACGGCGAACGCACCGAGGGCGACTCCGCGTTCGAGGCGCTGCCCGAGCGGCAGGCCGTCCAGCGTTGCCGACAGGTACCCGGCCGAGAAGGCGTCACCGGCGCCGACCGTGTCGATGACCGGCACGGTCAGGGCGTCCCGGTGCTCGGTGGAGGCGGCGTCCCCCTGCCCGAAGGACCACGCCGTCGCCCCCTTCCCGCCGCGCTTGACGACCACCTCGCGCACGCCGAGGCCGCCCAGGTGCCGGACGGCGTCCTCCTCGCCGAGGTCCGCCGAACACACCAGGCGGAGTTCGTCCTCGGAGGCGACGACGACGTCCGCCTGCGCGGCCAGGCCGGACAGGACCGCTGCCGCGTGCTCCTCGGACCACAGCGTGGACCGGTAGTTCACGTCGAAGGACACGAGGATGCCGGCGGCCCTGGCCCGGGCGGCAGCGGCCAGGGTCGCCTCGGCCGCGCCGGGCGACAGGGCAGGGGTGATGCCGGTGAGGTGCAGGATCCTCGCGCCCGCATCCAGCGCTGCGGCCAGGTCCTCGGTGCGCAGCGCGGACCCAGCCGATGCCGCGCGGTAGTAGGCGACGCGGGAGAACCCCATGCCATGGGTCTCGAGCAGCATCATCCCGGTGGGGCGGGTCCCGTCGACGGTGACGGTGTCCGTCAGCACCGCCTCCGCCCGCAGGGTCCGCACCGCGAAGGCGCCGATCTCGTCATCGCCGAGGCGGCCCGCCCAACGCACGGTATGGCCGAGGCGGGAGAGCCCGATCGCCACATTCGTCTCTGCGCCTCCGAGCGACATCGACATCGCCCCGCCCATCCTCAGCGGTCCCGAGGTGCGGATCGAGCCCATGGTCTCCCCGAAGGTCAGGACCTCCACGGGCTGCAGCACCGTCACTGCGGCGCGTCCCGGACGACGGCCAGGAAGTCCCGCGCGCGGGTCCGCAGGGCCTCCACGTCCCCTCCTGCCGCGGCGTCCCCGATCAGCGGCGACCCGACGCCGACCGCGAAGGCGCCCCTGCGGAGGTACTCAGCCGCGGCATGGAGGTCCACACCGCCGACCGGGACGAAGGGGACGTCCGGGAACGGGTCCCGCAGCGCGGCCAGGTAACCCGGCCCGCCCAGCGATGCGGGGAACAGCTTGATCGCCGATGCGCCACCGGTCATCGCGGCGTAGGCCTCGGACGGTGTGAGCGCACCGGCCAGGACGGGCAGCCCGACGGCGACCGCGGCTTCGAGCGACGGACCGAATGCCGGTGTCACGACGAACCCGGCCCCGGCGTCGGCCACCCGCGCGACATCGTCGGCGGTGAGGACGGTGCCGGCCCCGATGCCGGCGTGAACGCCCGCCTCGCGCCGGATGCGCGCGATGACGGCGGTGGCGTTGGCGGAGTTCAGCGACACCTCGAGATACGCCACGCCTTCGTCGATGAGCGTCATGGCGGTCCGGAAGCACGCGTCCTCGTCGGAGCCGCGGATGATCGCCAGCAGTCGGGCCGAGCCGAGTCCTGCCATCAGGGTCTGCGGTTTCATGGGTCCTCTCCCTACCATTCGGCGTATGCGCCGTCGTCGTGCCGCCAGACGGGTGAGCGCCAGGCGTGGCCGCTCTTGTCCGCGCGGCGGACGGCGGCCTCGTCGATCTCGATGCCCAGGCCGGGCGCCGTGAGCCGTTCCACGGAGCCGTCGACGAACTTCAGCGGTGTCTTGTCGAGCACGTAGTCGAGCACCTCGGCGCCCTGGTTGTAGTGGATGCCGATGCTCTGCTCCTGGATGAGGAAGTTGGGGGTGGCGAACCCCACCTGCAGGCAGGCCGCGAGCGCCAGCGGTCCGAGCGGGCAGTGCGGGGCCAGCTGGACGTCGTAGATCTCGGCGAGGGAGGCGATCTTCCGTACCTCCGTGATGCCGCCGGCATGGGAGAGGTCCGGCTGCGCCACGGCGATGCCCGCCTGGAGGACCGGGAGGAACTCCTGCCGGTTGTAGAGCCTCTCCCCCGTGGCCACGGGGATGGTGGTCGACGCCGTCAGGCCGCCGATCAGGTGCGAGTTCTCCGGCACGGTGGGCTCCTCCAGGAACAGGGGGTGGAACTGTTCCAGGAGCGGGGCCACGCGGCGGGTGTTGGCGAGGGTGAAGCGGCCGTGGAAGTCGACGGCGACGTCGCGGTGCGGACCGAGGACCTCGCGGGCGGCGGCGACGCGCTGCACGACGTCGTCGATCTCGGCGACGCTGGCGATGGGGCTCATACGTCCGCTGGCGTTCATCTTGACAGCGGTGAGTCCCACGGCCAGCTGGGCGGCGACGGCGTCGGCGATCGCGGCGGGCTCGTCGCCGCCGATCCATCCGTACATCCGGATGCGGTCCCGGACGTGGCCGCCGAGCAGCTGATGCACGGGGACGCCCAGGGATTTGCCGTGGATGTCCCAGAGCGCCTGGTCGAGCCCGGCGACCGCGCTGGCCAGGATCGCCCCGCCGCGGTAGAAGGATCCCTTGGTCATGACCTGCCACAGATCCTCGATGCGGAGCGGGTCCGCGCCGATGAGCAGTTCGGACAGCTGCTCGACGGCGGTCCGGACGGTCTCCGAGCGTCCCTCCACGACGGGCTCACCCCAGCCGACGATCCCGCTGTCCGTCTCCACGCGGACGAACAGCCACCGGGGCGGGACGAGGAAGGTCTCAATCCTGCTGATGCGCACGAACCCTGCTTTCGTCGATGAACGCCGCGGCGGAGGAGACGAGCTCCAGCGGCGGGGAGCCGAGGTCGAGGGTGATCCCGGCTTCCGCGGCGTCGAGGTGCTCGAGCGCCGCGTACTGCGAGTCGAGCAGTGACGGCGGCATGTACTCGTGTTCCCGCAGGGAGATCCGGGCGGCCACGAGGTCCCTGGATCCGTAGGGGTGGACGAAGACGACGTCGGGAGCGGCGTCCCTCAGCAGGTCGCGGTACGCCCGCTTGAGGGCCGAGCATGCCACCACGACGCCCGCGCCGCTGTCGGCCAGTCGCTGCGCGACGGCGGCGAGCCAGGGCAGGCGGTCGTCGTCGGACAGGGGCGTGCCGGCCGCCATGAGGGTCCGGTTGCGCTCGGGGTGCAGGTCGTCGCCATCGACGAACGGGACGCCGAGCGCACCGGCGAGGAGCGAGCCGAGGGTGCTCTTGCCGCAGCCCTGCACGCCCATCACCACCACCACGGGCATGGAGTCGAGGTCCATGCCCTAGCCCTTCGTCGCGCCGGCGGTCAGCCCGGAGACGATGTACTTCTGGGTGAACAGGGCGATGACCATGATGGGGATGGTCACCACGACGGAGGCTGCCATGAGTCCTCCCCAGTCGATGCTGGCGTAGGCCACGAAATTGAAGATGGCCACGGGGAGGGTCTTCGTGTCGGCTCCGGACAGGACCAGCGCGAACATGAAGTTGTTCCAGGAGAAGATGAACGCCAGGATGCTCGCCGTCGCGATCCCGCCCACGGACAGCGGCAGCGTGACCTTGAGGAAGGCGCCGATGTGGGTCAGGCCGTCCACCCGGGCGGCCTCCTCCAGTTCCAGGGGCATCGAATCGTAGTAGGACATGAGGATGTACACGATCAGCGGGAGCGCCACGAACATGTGCGAGAGGATCAGCACGCTGTAGCCGCCGACCATCGACAGGTTCGAGAACACGTAGTACCAGGGCACCAGCAGGCTGACGCCGGGGATGATGCGGGCCATCAGGACCACGAGTGCGGAGCGCCGCATGGCGAACCGGCTCATCGAGTAGGCGGCGGGGATCCCGATGATCAGGGACAGGGCCGTGGAGGCGAACGCTACCCAGAAGCTGTTGAACACGAAGGAGAGGTAGTTGTTCCGCCCGAGCACGGTCTCGTAGTTGGCCGTGGTCGGCGTGAACACGAGCGTCTTGGACGCGTCGTAGATGTCCACGTTCGTCTTGAGCGAGGCGAGGAACATCCAGACCAGCGGCGCGATGAACGCGGCGACGACGACGACGAGGGCCACCGCGCGGAACACCTTGTAGGCACGCGTGCCGAACGGCTTCCTGCGCCGGGCAGGGGCACCGGACAGGGCTGCCCGGTCGGATCCCGGCCTGATCAGTTTCGGTTCGGCGAGGCTCATTTCTGCACTTCCTTCCGGCGGCGGGTCAGGAGGAACATCACGGCGACGATGATGAGGAAGAAGATGATCAGCACCGTCGAGGACACGCCGTAGTCGTTGTAGTCGAAGCTGAGCCCGTAGGCGTAGACGTTGAGCGTCTCCACCTCGTGGAAGGATCCTCCACCGCGACCCTTGGTTGCGTACAGGAGGTCGAAGGTCTTCAGGGCGTCGATGCTGCGCAGCAGGATCGCCACGATGATCGTGGGCATGAGCAGCGGGACGGTGACGAAGCGGAAGCGCTGCCAGGCGCTGGCGCCGTCGATCCTCGCCGCTTCGTCCGGCTCGTCCGACAGCGACGTCAGGCCGGCGAGCAGGATGATGACCACCATGGGGGTCCACTGCCAGATGTCGATGAAGATGACGGTCGGCAGGGCCGAGTACTGGCCGGACAGCCAGGGCTGGGGTCCGATCCCGAGGAAGCCGAGCAGCTGGTTGGCGAAGCCGATGTTCGGATCGAAGATGAGCCGCCACATCATGCCGACGGCCACCGGGGTGGCGACGAGGGGAAGCAGGATCGCGACGCGCACCCACTTCTCGCCCTTGAACGGCCGCCAGAGCAGCAGGGCGATCGCCATCCCCAGGACCAGCTGGACGGTCAGGGCGACCGCCGTGAAGACGAACGTCCGGGCGACCGCGGGCCAGAAGCGTTCGGTGTCCGTGAGGACGTCGGCATAGTTCTCGAAGCCGATGAACTCGGACTCGGCCCGGACGGATCCGGAGGCGTCGGTCAGGCTGAGGTAGAGCGTCCAGCCCAGTGGGAACGCGATGAGGACCGCGACGAAGATCATGGCCGGGGCGGCGAACAGCCATTTGCGGTGCTCGTTGGCCCAGTCGGAGTAGGACTTCCATGCGGTCTGCTTCTGCGGGAGTCTCTTGGGGGGAAGTGCGGCGACTGCCATTGATCCACGTCCTATCGGCGGCGGGGGTCTTCGGTGCTGTGCGGTGGCTGCCGCCGTCGTCCCGGGCAGGACGACGGCGACGGCCGGCAGGGAGTGCTATTCGCGCTCGTCGTCGAGGAACTGCTGGAACGCCTCGTCCGCCGCGTCGGCGGCCGCGTCGACGTCGCCGTCCGTGATGCCGACGACGATCGGGTCGCCGACGATCTCACGCGCCTCACCGACGTTGATCACGAGCGGACGGTCGGCTCCCACGCCGTTCTCGGCGCTGACCTCGATCGCCGCCGCCAGGTCCTCGGGGTAGGTCTCCGTTCCGGCGGGGTCCTGCCACACCGAGTTCCGGGGACCCGGGACGCCCTCCTGCTGGATCTGCATGACCATGTCCTTGCTGGTCGCCCATTCGATGAACTTCCACGCGTTGTCCTGGTTGCCCGAGGCCTCGTTGATCCCGAGGCCCCACGAGGGCACGTTGTAGGGCTTGGAGCCGGCGGGCCCGGCGGGCATCGGCGCGAAGCCCACTGTCTCCGCCACCTGCGAGTTCGCGGGGTCCGTGGCGTTCTGGTAGAGGCTGTCCGCCTCGGTGTAGAACGCCGAACCGCCCTGCGTGAAGATGGCCATCGCCTCGGGCCAGCTCATGTCGGTGCTCACGTTGGCGGGGCCGTACTCGTTGATCATCCGGCCGTAGTAGGCGTAGGCCTCCTTGGCCTCGGGTGAGTTGACGGCGGAGTTGCCCTCGTCGTCGATGAATTCGCCGCCGAAGCCGTACAGGAAGCTGGAGAACTGGGTGACGGCCGGCGACTTGCCGGTGCGGGCCACGAATCCGGCGATGTCGGGGTTCTGTTCCTTGATCTGCTTGGCGGCCGCTTCCAGTTCCTCGAGCGTCTTGGGCACCTCGAGCCCGGCCTTCTCCAGGAGGTCCTTGCGGTAGTAGAGGACCTCCCGCTCGGTGATCGTGGGGACACCGACCACCTGCTCCTCGAAGGTGGTGGAATCCACCGGGCCTTCCTGGAAGTCGTCCCACTGCCAGTCCGGGTTCGAGCTGACGCGCTCCGTGAGGTCCGCCAGGTAGCCGTTCTGGGCGAAGAGCTTGCCCTCCTGCAGCGGGCGGTACATCATGACGTCGATCTCGTCGGTGCCGGCGTTGAGCTGCACGTTGTACTGGGCCGAGAGCTGGTCCTCACCGAGTTGGGTGACCTCGACGGTCAGGCCGGTCTCCTCCTCGAACTCGGGGATGGCCTCCACGACGGCGTCCGTCCAGACATGGTTGGCCAGCGTGACGCGGACCGTGTCGGAACCTGCATCACCCTCCCCGCCTCCGCCTCCGCCGCTGCAGGCCGAGAGCGACCCTGCGGCCAGGACGGTCATCAGCACTGTCATTGCGAGGGCACGCGAATTCCTGCGTTCCACGGTTTCTCCACTTCTCTTCATTGAGGAGCACCGGCAGTGAGCGGTGCTGGGAGTAGATGCGCGTTACATCTGCTGTAAGCCCTCACAGTAATCCGACAGATCATACTTCTGAACCCCTCGCGAGCCACTGATCCGACTTTGTTAGGCTCTCTCCATGTCCCAGACCCAGCTCGCGCCGGCAGCGGACCTGCATGCAACAACGGTGGACCGGCTGGGCCTCGCCGTGTGCCGCGGGGAGATGGCAAGCGGCTCGATCGTGCGGATCGACGAGCTCGAGGAGCGGTTCGGGGTATCGCGCTCCGTGGTCCGTGAAGCCCTGCGGGTCCTCGCGTCCATGGGCATGGTGGCGTCCCGCCGGCGGGTGGGCGTGCAGGTACGGCCCGCCACGGAGTGGAACCTCTACGATCCGCAGGTCATCCGCTGGCGACTGGCATCGCACGGCCGCGTGGCCCAGCTGCGGTCGCTCTCCGAGCTCCGCACCGCCGTCGAGCCCCAGGCCGCTGCGCTGGCCGCAATGCGCGCACCCCTGGCCAGTGCCAGCGAGCTGATGGGGCTGTCGGGCAAGCTGTGGGAGGCGGGCCGCAGCGGGGACACCGAGCTGTTCCTGAGGCTCGACATCCAGTTCCACCGCCTCGTGCTGTCGAGCTCGGGCAACGAGATGTTCGGGATGCTGGATTCGCTCGTCGCGGAGGTGCTCACCGGCCGCACCCACTACGGCCTGATGCCGCAGCACCCCCACGAGGAGGCGCTGCAGATGCACGTCGATGTCGCCAGCGCCATCCAGCGCGGCGATTCCTCCGACGCGCACGCGGCGATGCTGGCCATCATGACCCGGGCGATGACCGAGATGAGCACTCTGTGGAACGAGGAAGCGCACAAGAGCGCTTCCTAGTCCCCTACCTCACGCAGCCGGGGTCTTCGCGTAGCGGTGGGAGCCGCCGGCCGCCGGCCGGGCCGCGGGCCACAGCACGTCCAGCGAGTGCAGCACATGCCTCCGTGCGATGGCGACGACGGCTGCCGCGCACATCTCGGCGTCGCTCCCGGCATCATGGTGCCGGAACCCGCCCAGGTCGAGGGCCTTCGCGACGTCCGGGAGCCTGTTCGACTCGAGGCCGAGGAGTCGCCGCGCCAGCTGGACCGAGCAATGGAACGCGGTCTCGGGCACGGGAAGACCCGACTCGGCGCAGGCGCCCCGCAGCACCGATCGGTCGAAGGAGGCGTTGTGCGCCACGAACGGGTCCGCGCCTGCGAACGCCTGGATGCGCTGCAGGCTCTCGGGCCACCGGGGAGCCGTCCGGACGTCGGCGGGCCGGATGCCGTGGACCTCGATGTTCCGCGGCGCGAACTCGCCCACCGAGCGCGGAGGCTTGATGAGCCAGGACGCGGAGCCGACGACGACGCCGTGCTGTACCTTCGCGAGGCCGACGGCGCAGACCGAACCGCGCTTGCTGTTCGCGGTCTCGAAGTCGATCGCCGTGAAGTTGAGACCGTGCACTGTTCCCCCTGAAGACCCGGCCGCACGTTCTGCGGCCCTGAACAGCCTAGCGACAGTCGCACCGGTCCCGAGACCGCCCCTCCTACAGCTCCGGCGCCCGCTTCGCCCAGCCCGTCGCCTGCTCGAACGCATAGGCCACCTGCAGCAGCTCCACGTCGCTGCCGTGCGGCATCACCAGCTGCAGTCCCACGGGCAGGCCACCCTCGCTGAAGCCCGCCGGCACCGAGACGGCAGGCAGACCCGTCGCCGAGATCAGGTACGCCGATTGCATCCAGTCCAGGTAGGTCTCGAACTCCACACCGTTGACCGACGTCGGGTACCGCTCCGCGGCGTCGAACGGCAGCACCTGGGCGGTGGGGCTCGCGAACACGTCATACCGGCCGAAGTAACGGCGCACGCTGGTATCGAGCCGTGTCCGGGCCAGGGCGGCGTCCACCATGTCCGGCGCGGTCAGCTGCAGACCCTGCTCCACGTTCCAGCGGATCTCGGGTTTGATCGCATCTCCGTGCTTCCGCACGAGCTCACCGAGACCCAGCACGAAGTCGAAGGCGCGCGTCGTGCCGAACACCTGATCGGCGTCCCGCAGGTCCGGCGCGGCTTCCTCGACGATCGCGCCGAGGTCGGCGAAGACCTGCAGCTGTTCCTCGAGGACCCGCAGCACCTCGCGGTCCACGGGGACGCCGAGCCCGAAGTCGGGCGACCAGCCGATCCGCACACCCGTCAGGTCACGCTGCAGCGGTGCGGCGAACGAGCCCGTGACCGGGTAGTCGTAGGGCACGGCGGGGTCGGCTCCCGCGATCGCCGTCATGCCCAGGGCGATGTCCTCGACGTCGCGCGCCATCAGCCCGTTGCGGCCGAGCCATGCCCACGCGTTGCGTGTCGGCAGGGACGGGATCACGCCGATCGAGGGCCGATACCCGACCACGTTGCAGAACGACGCCGGGTTGCGGAGTGAGCCGCCCATATCGCTGCCGTCGCCCAGCGGCTGGATCCGTGCCGCGATCGAGGCTGCCGCTCCCCCGCTGCTGCCGCCAGCGCTCCGGGTGGTGTCGTAGGGGTTCACGGTGGTGCCGAACACCTCGTTGAAGGTGTGCGAGCCGGCGGCGAACTCCGGCACATTGGTCTTGCCCGTCGTCACGACACCGGCGCTCCTGAGGCGCCCGATGATGAGGTCGTCGAACGTCGGCACGAAGTCCCGGAAGACCGCCGACCCCTGCGTCGTCCGCAGGCCCTTCGTGTTATGCGTGTCCTTGTGCGTCATCGGCAGCCCGTGCAGCAGGGGAAGATCACCGCCGGACGCCGCGAGTTCGTCCGCGGCGGCCGCGAGCGCTGCAGCGCCCTCGCGGTCCTCGGTGACGACGGCATTGATCGATCCGTTGACCGCGTCGATCCGCGCGAGGTGGGCGTCCAGCGCCTCCCGAGCGGACACCTCACGGCGGCGGATGGCGCCGGTCAGCTCGACGGCGGACAGGTCGGAGAGTTCACCGCTCACGCGGTGGTCCCGACCTTGGACAGCAGTGCGGTCATCGCCGCCCGGACGCCGGTGGTGAGCGTCGGCTCGATCGCCGGCGCGAAGTACGGCGAGTGGTTGCCCGGGACCGGGTCGTCGCTATCGAGCAGGTCCTGCGGGTGGCCGCCGAAGAACCAGTAGACACTGGGCACCCCGATCGCCTCCGCCAGGAGGCCGAAGTCCTCGCTGCCCATCACGGGCGGGGACTCGATGACGGCATCCTCGCCCAGCACCTCGCCCAGCACGGTCATCAGGTCCTCCGTCGATGCGGGATCGTTGTAGCACTGGGGAAAGCTTGTGATCTCCTCGATAGCCGGTTCCGGCGCACCCGACGCCGCGGCCTCTGCACTGATGATGCGCCGCAGTGATCCGAGGACGCGTTCACGCACGTCGACGTCGAACGTCCTCACATTGAGCGTGAATTCGGCCGACGCCGGGATGATGTTCTCCTTCAGCCCCCCGTGGAACGTGCCGACCGTGACGACGGCGGACTTCATCGGGTGCACCTCGCGGGACACGATGGTCTGGACACGCACGATCATGTGCGCGCCGAGCACGATCGGGTCGATCGACTGCTCCGGCTGCGAGCCGTGCGCCTGCTTGCCGTGCACGGTCACCTTCCAGGAGTCGGCCATCGCCATGGCCGTTCCCTTACTGATGTTCACAGTGCCTGCGCGCCCGGGCCAGACGTGCTGCCCGTAGATGATCGACGGCTTCGGCGCCTTGTCCCAGAGTCCGTCCTCGACCATGGCTTCCGCGCCCTCGCCGGTCTCCTCGCCGGGCTGGAAGACGAACACCACGGTGCCGGACCACGCGTCACGGTTCTCGGTCAGCAGCTGCGCGGCGGTGAGCCCGACGGTCATATGGGTGTCGTGGCCGCAGCCGTGCATCACCGGGACGTCGGTGCCGTCGGCGAGATTGCCCGCCGCAGTGCTCGCGTAGTCGAGGCCGGTGTCCTCCGCGATGGGGAGTCCGTCGGTGTCCGCTCGATAGCCGACCACCGGGCCGTCGCCGTTCCGCAGGATCCCCACGACCCCGGTTCCTCCGCACATGAAGGTCTCGAGCCCGAGGTGGCCCAGCTTCTCGAGGATGAACGCCGCGGTGTGCGTCTCCTGCATGGACAGTTCCGGGTGGGCGTGGAGGTGCCGGTACAGCTCGTGCATGGCGGTGGTGTCGGCGTCGGAGAGATCGAAGACGGCGGTGTCGATGGTCATGGTGTCCTTTCGGGCGGGTCTGTCTGGGAGCCTAGTTGACGAGCGTGGTGGGCGTGGCGGTTGCCTTGCGCGAGCGCAGGAACCAGGCCAGCACGGCGGTGACCAGGACGACGATGCCGGTGGCCGGTTTGGCGAGTGCGGGAACCGCGGGTACCAGGACGAAGAGCACCACGACGGCGACGACGACGGCGATCACGGTGACGCGGGGCTGCTTCATGGTGACGACGAGTTGCACGAGCACCCCGCCGATGATGGCCGGGAAGATGTAGAGCCGTGCCACGTCGACGATGTCGGTGGGGATGATGCTGACCAGCCACGTCCCGAGGATCCCGACGAACAGGAGCATCGAGACGACGTGGACCATCGCCGCGCCGCAGATGGCCATGAGGGCCGCGAACTCACCGCGCTTGGTGCCGGCCTTGGCTCCGACCGCGGCCTGCGCCACGAGGGCCGAGGGCAGGAGCTTGTTGGCGATGTTGCCGATCATGAACGCCTGGTACATGGCGGCGGGGCCGAGCACCGGGTAGTAGGTGATGGGTTCCACGAACCAGAGCACGAAGAAAGCGGCGGCGACGGTGAGGTACGCGGTCCAGATCATCCCGCCGGTGATGCCCAGGTCGGTGAACAGGACGAGGTAGAGCGGGGCGGCGAGGGAGAGCAGGAGCGCAGTCCCCATGGTGATCTGGCCCCAGCGGGAGGTGGTGCGGTCGAACTCGGCGAGCGACGCGGAGGCGGTGACGGCAGTATCTGATGAAGACATGGTGGTTCCTTTCGGGTGAGGTACTGCCTAGGCGACGGGGGCCATGCCGGAGGTGTGGGCGATATAGGCGGCGAACAGCCCGACGATGATCGAGATGCCGAGGCCCCACTCCCTCAGCCAGGTCGCGGAGGTCCTGTTCGCGAGGAGGATGCACACGCCCATGGTGACGGCCGAGACGATGACGGAGAGGATGTGGACGGGTGTCTTGCCGAGTTCGGCGATGCCGAGGCTCGCGAAGGCCCCGATCAGGGCGGCGGCCGGCACGATGGCCATCAGGGCGGGGTTGACCCGGCGCAGCTTGGTGTCACCTCTGCGCAGAATCGGCGTCAGCACGAGCGTCGCGATCATCCAGCCGGCGCCGGAGAGGCTCATGGCCATGAAGGCGACCACGAAAACCGCCTGCGTGTAGTCCGGCCCGCCCAGCGTCGCGCCCATGGTGCTCGCAGCGAGGCTCGCTGACGCCGACTCGGTGGCGGCGGATCCGACGAGGCCGATCCGCACGAGGACGGCCGGCGTGCCGAACAGCGTGAGGAGGGCGATACTGACGAGCACCACTGCCAGCGATGGGCCGATCGCCGCGATGGCTCCGGCCCGGAAGGACGTCCGCAGTTCCTCCGCGGAGATGTCCGCCGCGGGGCCCGCTTTCCGGGCGGCCTTCATATAGATGAGGGACTGGACGATGATGGCGCCGAAGACGCCGACGGCGAGGATCCAGAGGACGGGCAGGTTGGCGATCGCAAGGATGTCCGTGGACAGTCCCTCGGGAGTCAGTGCGGTTTCCATGGGAGCTCCAGTAGGCAGGGCGGGCGGAGGTCGGTCGGTCAGGCGGTCAGGCGTGTGTCGCCGTCGAGTTGTCCGAGGGTCGCCACGAGCGCTTGTACGCCGACGGCGATGTCTTCGGTAGAGCTGAACTCCTCGGGGCAATGGCTTTTGCCGTTCTTCGACGGGATGAAGATCATGCCCATGGGGGCGAGGGAGGCCATGTGCACGGCGTCGTGCGTGGCCCCGCTGGGGATCGGCATCCACGGGAGTCCGAGCCCTTCTGCGGCTGCGCCCGCGACGTCCTGCACACCCCGGTCCGACTGGACCACCGTGTTGTCGGTGGACCACTCGAAGCCGACATCGACGCCGAGATCGGTCGCCTTCGCGGCGATCTCCGCGGTGAGCCGGCCCTTGACGCCGGACAGCCAGGCGGAGTCGACGCTACGGACCTCGCTGTACATGCGGACGAGGGAGGGCACCACGTTCGGTGACCGTGATTCCGATTCCACGCGGGTCGATGTCGCGACTCCGTGGGTGGGTGCGCCGCACCCCTCGGCGCGTACCGCTAGGACGGCTTCGGCTGCCGCGATCATGGCGTCCCGGCGGTCCTCCATCGAGGTGGTTCCCGCATGGTCGGCGGACCCGGCGAAGGTGGCGATGAAGCGCTCGATCCCGGTGATGGCGGTGACGATACCCAGGGGCAGCCCTCGCTTCTCGAGGGTGGGGCCCTGCTCGATGTGCAGTTCGACGAAGGCGTGCAGGGGGTCCTTCGCCCAGGGGACGTCCAGCAGCCGGGAGGGGTCGAGTCCGTAGTCGGCGTACGCCTGTCCGAGCGTGACGCCGCGGTAGTCGCGCCGCTCGAGGTCCGACGGCGTCAGTTCCTGCGCCGCGGAACGGCTTCCGAGGCAGCTGAGGCCGAACACGTTCGATTCCTCGCCGAGGAAGTCGACCACCAGCAGGTCCCGCTCGAGCTGCTTCCCGGATTCCTGCAGCAGCCGGGCGGCCTCGATGGACCCGAGGACGCCGACGATGCCGTCGAAACGCCCGCCGCCGTCCACCGTGTCGGTGTGCGACCCGGTGACGAGCGCCGGAGCGGACGGCGTGCGGCCCGCCAGGCGGCCCACGATGTTGCCGGCCGCGTCCACCTGGACGTCGAGTCCTGCTTCACGCATGCGGGCGGCGGTCCAGTCCCGCGACGCCCGGTACGGCTCGCTGAAGACCTCCCGGGTCCAGCCCGGACGGTCGCCGTCGCGGAAGGCGGAGAGCTCCGCCACGCCGGTATTGAGCCGATCGAGGGTCTCGGAGGAGATCGTCTGGGACATGAATATCAGTCCTTCGTGCAATCGTTTGCGCATCCCGCTGCAGGAAGATCGGCGGGGCGAATGTGGTGCTCATCACACTACAAGTGGTGGGTTTCGTCAATGTTTCCGCGAGGTGAAAGCTTCACTCCACCCCTTTTTGGCCCTCGTCCGGCGCAAACCTTTGCGACAGTCACAGTGAGGGGCGATAGGCGCAGCCGCAGCAGTCCTAGACTCAGGGCGATGAAGGAAGATCCCAGCGGGCAGCCGGCACCGGCACGCCGCGTGACGCTCACGACCGTCGCTCGCCACGCACAGGTCCATGTCTCGACGGCGTCGAGGGCGCTGAGTGACGACCCGGCCGGCATCGGCGCCGACACCGTACGGCGGGTGCGCGACCTCGCGGCTGCCCTCGGGTACCGGCGCGATGTCGGTGCGGCAGGGCTCAGGACCGGGTCGTCCCGGTTGATCGGCGTCCTCGTGCCCCGCCTCACCGACCTCGTGCTCGCGTCGATCTACGAGAGCATCGACGCCGCGGCCAGTGCTGCCGGCTACGGGACCGTCGTCGCCAACACCCTGGACGACCCGGAGCACCGCCGGGTGCGCCTGGACGCGATGCTCTCGCGGCGGATCGACGGCGTCATCATCGGTGATTCTCACATCGGGGACACCGCCGCCCATGAGCTCCGGGCCCGCGGGGTCCCCTACGTCCTCGTCATGCGCAAGCTCGAGGGGCACCTGTCCGTGACCACGGACGACTACCGTGGCGGGCAGCTCGCCGCCGAGCACCTTCTCGGCCTCGGGCACCGTCGGGTCGGCGTGATCGCCGGAGACCAGCTGGCGAGTACGGGCCGCGAGCGCACACTCGGTTTCCGCCGGGCCTTCGAATCCGCCGGCCACCCCCTGCCCGATTCATACATCGTGCAGTCGGCCTTCAGCACGCCGTCGGGGCTGGAGGCGGGCAACCAGCTCCTGCGGCTACCGGATCCACCGACGGCCATCTTCGCCGTCCACGACCTCCTCGCCCTCGGCGCCATGGGGGCCATCCGCGACGCCGGGAAGCGGGTCGGCGAGGATGTGGCACTTATCGGCTACAACGATCTCGACCTGGCTGCCACGCTTCCCGTTCCCCTCACGTCCGTGCGGAGCGATCTCAGGGCGATGGGGGCACTGAGCGTGGATGTCCTCCTGAGGACTTTCAGGGGCGAAGCCGCTCAGGGCGTGCTGCTGCCACCGGAACTCGTGGTGCGGGCAACCACCCCTGCCCTGCGGGCCTAGCGCAACTTCGCGGGCTGTTCACCTTCGGGTTCCATCCGCGCCACGCCCCCGTGGCCCGGCGTCGACAGCGTGGAGGTGACACCACCGCTGCCTGACCAGGAGCTTCCATGAAGGCCATCGTCCGCGTCCTGTCCGTCCTCCTGTCCGCGGTCCTCGTGACCGGCTCCACCAAGCCCGCCGTCGAGGACTTCCCCGCCACGGTCGACGGCGGCGCCTGGCCGGCCGGGCACGTGCAGGGCATCGCCGTCGACATCAAGAACGAGGTGGTCTACTACTCCTTCACCACGATGCTCGTGAAGACCGACCTCGAGGGGACCGTGCTCGGCACCGTCACCGGCTTCACCGGGCACCTCGGCGACCTCGACTTCAACGAGAAGGACGGTCGCGTCTACGGGTCGCTCGAGTACAAGGCGGCCGAGTCCTTCTACATCGCCATCTTCGACGTCGACCGCATCACCGGCATGGACATGGACGCCGAGACGGACGGCATCGTCACCGCCGTCCACCTCGACGAGGTGGTGCAGGACTTCACGGCGGACATGGACGGCGACGGCGTCTTCGACGGCAACATCGCCGACACCCCGGATCACCGGTACGGCAGCAGCGGGATCGACGGCGTCTCCTTCGGCCCCGCGTTCGGCCGCAAGAACGGCAAGCAGCTCCTCACCGTCGCCTACGGCATCTACTCGAACACCGAGCGCGCGGACAACGACCACCAGGTACTCCTGCAGTACGACGTCACGCGCTGGAAGAAGTACGAGCGGCCCCTCACCCAGGAAGCCCCGCACGCCAGCGGGCCGACGACCCCCGACGGCAAGTACTTCGTCCGTACCGGCAACACCACCTACGGCGTGCAGAACCTCAACTACGACGCCTTCACCCACACCTGGCTCCTCGGCGTCTACAAGGGCGTGAAGGAGCACTTCCCCAACTACTCGCTCTTCGCCATCGACGGCTCATCACGTCCTGTGCGAGGCATCATCGAGGGCCAGCCGACCCGCGAGGAGGGCCTACTCCTCCCCCTGCTCGAGCAGGGCCTGCACCACGAACCCACCGGAATCCGAGGCTGGAACTTCACCGCCGACGTCGGACTCGAGTCGCTCGGCAACGGCTACTTCTACATCGCCACCCAGGGCCGGATCACTCAGGACGGGGTCATTCGGCAGACCGCCGTGCTCGACCTGTTCCGGTGGACCGGAGCGCCGTCGTCGCCCTTCGAGCTCGTGGCCCGGTAGCCCGCGACCAGCCGGGCACTGGTCCACGATCACCCTTTCAACCGCGTACTGCGTTTTCCCGACTCGACAACGTGTTCCTCGATCTGGCGACCTCGTGCGGAAATAGTACAGAATGCGATCATGGACATCACTGACAACGGACCGAACCCGAACGCGTTCGACATCGAGAGTGCAGCGACGGCGAACGCCGATTACCGTCGCGTCGCCTGGACGGGCAAGCACCTGCAGGTGACGCTCATGTCGATCGAGCCAGGCAATGCGATCGGCCTCGAGGTGCACCACGGCACCGACCAGTTCCTGCGCATCGATGCCGGGAAGGGCCGCGTCAAGATGGGGCCCTCGAAGGACGACCTCTCGTTCCAGCAGGACGTCATGGACGGCTGGAGCATCCAGGTGCCCGCCGGCACGTGGCACGACGTCGAGAACACCGGGGACGAACCCCTGCGTCTCTACGCCGTCTACGCACCCACGCACCACGCCCAGGGCATCGTGCAGGCGACGGCGGACGACGCCGAGAAGGACGAGGAGCAGGGACGCGACGAGCCGCCGTCGTGGGTCGAGGAAGTCGACGACAAGGGCGAGGAGAGCGCCTAGCCACCGTCGTTCCCGGTCCGGTCACGCAACCGCCGACCGTACCGGGAACGGCGACGGGAATCAGTGACGGGGAGCGTCGATTCCTGCCTGCGCCTGGACGCGGCAGTTCAGTGCGGCGATCAGTGTGGCCGCATCGGCAGGAACTGCCGGGTCGTACCCGGTCAGCTGGTGCACGCGGGCCAGCCGGTTGAGCACCGTGTTCCGGTGGCAGTACAGCTGCTGCGCCGCCCGCGACACCGACCCGGTGCTGACGTAAGTGAGGGCGGTCTCCACGAGACGGTCCGCCTCCGCGGCCGGGATGAGCGCCAACGGTGCAAGGACTGCCTCGGCGAGCACCTCGCCGAATTCGCCGAGCCGCTCGGCCGCCACCGGGCCCCAGGCCTGCCGGATGGTCTGGTGCCCGGGTGCGGCCAGGTCGAGGACGGCCACGGCCTCGAGCGCCACACGGACCATCGTCGGGACCTCAGCCAGGGATTCCGCCACGGGTGCCACGAAGCACCGGAGTCTGGTCAGCCAGGCCGGCACCGCCGGGCCCACCCTGCCGGACGGCGGACGCCGGTCCTCGAGGATGAGGATCAGGGCACCATCGCGCTCGTGCAGGTACTCCTCCGCCTGCGCCTGGGCGACGCCGGCCCGGAACTCCTTGCGCGCGCTCTCCGCCCCGACCGCGACGACGAACGATCCCTGCGGCGACACCCCCAATGCTCGAGCGACCTGCCCCAGCAGTTGTGGGTCACGGCCGTCAGAGGACAACAGCCGCGACAGCAGGAACGCCCGCTGCTGTTCCTTCTCGTGGGCCATCGACGCGAGTTCGTCCATGTATCCGGCGTGCACGCGGGTCACATGGAACTCGACGGCTTCCCAGACGCGCACGGCGTCCTGGGTGAAATCGGAGAGGGACGCGGCGGGCACCCGTGCCAGCATCTCGGTCCAGAGAATGCGAAAATCCATGCGCACGGCCCGCAGCAGCGATTCCAGTGGAACGCCCTGGCCCGCCCGGCGATGACCGAGGGCATCCGACATCCGTGCCAAACGCTCCGGCACCGGCAGTCCGCCGACCATCCGCAGCAGCAACTCCATCGAGGCCACGGCGGTCTCGCGTAAATCCTGGTCCTGGACAGGCGAACCCGCGTAGCCCTCGATGTCCTGCACGTCGATCAGGAACCGCTCGGCAATGCCGTCGATGTCCGCCAGGCAGCGGGACACGACATCGGACAGTACCGACCGCTCCTCGGCCGCCAGCGTGTCAGAGGATTTGGGCATTTGCCCATCCTAGGGCTGGAGCGTGTGCCATCCCTCCATTGTGGCTGCTGGTGACGGAGACCACACTGATAGGAATCGAATAGCCCCATCCACTCTAGGAAAACGATGCTCGACCTCAAGGTCACCAATGCACAGCTCTTCACGCTGAGCGATGACACGCCCACCGCGCACTCGATGGGCGTCCTCGACGGACTCATCGTCGGGTTCGACGACGAGGTCACCGAACTTCCGGCGGAGCGGACGATCGACGCCGGCCAGGCCGTCGTCGTTCCTGGTTTTGGTGATTCCCACAACCACATGGCCTGGTTCGGGCAGTCCCTGCAAGAGCTCGACCTGAGCGGGTGCCGCACCCTCGACGAGGTCTCCGCGGCGGTGCAGAACTTCGGAGCGATGCTGCACGAGGGGCAGTGGCTCGTCGGTTCCGGCTATGACGACACCGTTCTCGGTGGCCACCCGCACCGCACGCTGCTGGACGCCGCCGCGCCGGGGCGTCCGGTCTGGCTGAAGCACCGGTCGGGCCATATGTGCTCGGTGAACTCGCTCGCCCTCGAGTTGGCCGGCGTCCTCGACGGCTCGGCCGAGACGCCGGAGGGCGGGAAGGTCGTGACGGATACCGGCGGCCCGACGGGGCTGCTCGAGGAACAGGCCCAGAAGCTCGTGACCGCGCTCGTGCTGCCCTATCCCGTAGCGGACCTGGCGGACGCCATCGCAGCGGCCAGCGAGGTGTACGCGTCCGAGGGCCTGACGCACGTCGTGGAAGCGGGCATCGGCGGCGGGCTTATCGGGCGTAGCCCCGTCGAGCTCGCGGCCTACACCCTCGCCCGGCAGCGGGGCGAGCTGAAGACGCGTGTCCAGCTCATGGTGGCCAGTGACGCCCTGCATTCCGTGTCATCGCATGACGACGATGGCATCACCTTCGGACTGGACCTCGGCATCGCCACGGGGTTCGGCGACGACGGCGTGCGCATCGGTCCCATGAAGATCTTCGTGGACGGCTCCCTGATCGGCCGCACCGCTGCCGTGACGGAGCCGTTCTGCGACCACGCGCACGGCACCGGAGACTTCCAGCTCTCGATCGAGGAGCTGACCCGGCGCATCGTCGCTGCCCACCGCTCCGGGTGGACCGTCGCCGCACACGCCATCGGGGATGCCGCCGTCGACGTCGCCCTTGATGCCTTCGAGGCAGCGCAGCACCAGGTGCCCCGACCCGAGGTCCGCCACCGCATCGAGCACGCGGGCATCGTGCGCCCCGATCAGCTCGCACGATTCGCGGAACTCGGCATCACGCCCGTCCCGCAACCGCGTTTCCTGTTCGAGGTCGGCGACACCATGGCCGCGGCCGTCGGCCCCGACCGCGAGCCGTGGGTGTACCGGCACCGATCCTTCCTCGAACAGGGCGTCCGTGTCCCGGGGAGCTCTGACCGCCCTGTCGCTACCGGCGCTCCCCTGCTCGGCATGCAGTCGATGGTGCAGCGGCGCACCTCGTCGGGGGCCGTCATCGCTCCCGGGGAACGCGTCGACGCCGAGACCGCCCTGCGCGCCTACACCGTGGACGCGGCCTGGGCCGCCGGTGACGAGCAGCGCCGCGGCACCCTCGCACCGGGCAAGCTCGCCGACTTCGTCATCCTGTCCGAGCACCCCGCGCGGGTCGATCCGGACCGGATCGGAGCCATCGAGGTCCTCGCGACCGTCGTCGGAGGCGAGTGCGTCTTCGGCGAAGCATTCCTTTCATCCAGGACGGCCGTTCCCGTCCCCTCACCACAACCCTCCGATCAGGAAGTCTGACCATGCAACCCTCCGAGGCAAGCTCCACCGCACCGCCGGCCATCCCGAAAGTAAGCGGCGCGGACGCCGGCAGGATTGCCCGCGCCGCGTTCGTCGGCACCGCGCTCGAGTGGTACGACTACTTCCTCTTCGGCACCGCCGCGGCGATCGTGTTCAACCGCCTGTTCTTCACGACCCTCGACCCCACTGCCGCCACCCTCGCCGCCTTCGCGACCTTCGGCGTCGGCTTCGCCGCGCGTCCGCTGGGCGCCGTCCTCTTCGGTTTCATCGGGGATCGCGTCGGTCGCCGTCCGGCCCTGCTGATCACCATCGTGATGATCGGTTGCGCCACCGGGCTCATCGGCCTCCTGCCGGACTTCGGCAGCATCGGACTCGCGGCGCCCATCATGCTCGCGATCCTGCGGCTGATGCAGGGACTGGCCGTCGGCGGGGAGTGGGGCGGCGCGATGACCATCGCCGTCGAACACGCGCCGATCGAGAAGCGCGGCCGTTATGCCGCGCTCGTCCAGGTCGGGTCCCCTGTCGGTACCCTGATGTCCTCCGGTGCCTTCGCGCTGGTCCTGCTGCTGCCCTCGGAGGCTTTCGACTCATGGGGATGGCGCCTGCCGTTCCTCGCCGCGTTCCCGCTGCTCCTCGTGGCCCTGTACATCCGGCTCAAGGTCGAGGAATCGCCGATCTTCCGTGAACTCGTCAAGCTCGAGGAACGCGCGAAGATCCCCGCCCTGGAGGTCTTCCGCCACGCTTGGGGTCGCCTGATCGTCGCCGTCGCCGCTGCTTTCCTCGGTGTCGGCGGGTTCTACGTCATGACCACCTTCGTCATCAGCTACGGCACCACCACGCTCGGTCTCGAGCGCGGACTCATGGTGAACGCGACGCTGGTCGCCGCCGTCTTCCAGATCGGCGTCGTGCTCGTCATGGGCCGCATCAGCGAGCGCGTGGGCCCCGGCCGCATGACCCTCATCGGCGGTCTGGTCACGGCTGCCGCCGCGTTCCCGCTGTTCTGGCTCATCGATACGCGGAACCCCGCGGCCATCGTCCTCGCCGTGACGCTCGGCATCGCGTTCCTGTCCATCGCCTACGCCGTCACCGGCGCACTGCTCACCGAACTGTTCCCTCCCCGCCTCCGCTACAGCGGCGTGGCGCTCGGTTACAACCTCGCCGGCGCACTGAGCGGATTCCTCCCGCTGATCGCCGTTGCGCTGCAGGGCGCCACCGGCGGCGGGTCCTGGACCGCGGCGCTGCTGCTCATGGTCGTCTCGCTCATCACCGCCGCCGGCGGTTTCTTCGGCGAGCGCCTCCGCGTGAAGGACAAGGCCATTGTCCAGTAGCCCGACAGCAGGCGTCCCCCTCGACGACGGGCAGCGCCGGCGGATCCTCGACGCCGTCGACGCCGCCTTCGACCGTCAGCTCGCCTTCACGGCCGAGCTCGTCCGTCACCCGTCCCTGCGGGCCCAGGAGTCCAGTGCCCAGGACCTCCTCTTCGGTGCTCTTCAGGAGCGGGGCCTCGAGATGGACCGGTGGCAGCTCGAGGAGGAGTCCCTGTCCGGCCATGTCGGGTACGGCCCCACCACCGTGGCGTTCGAGGACCTCACCAATGTCGTCGGCACCTACACACCGGAGGGGTCCGCGGAAGGTCGATCGCTGATCCTCAACGGACACGTCGACGTCGTCCCCACCGGCCCCGAGGAGACGTGGTCGCGCAGCCCCTGGGACGCACCGGTCATCGACGGATGGATGTACGGGCGCGGCGTGGCGGACATGAAGGCCGGGCTCGCGGCGAACCTGTTCGCCTTCGACGCCGTACGCGCCGCGGGCCTGTCGCCCCAGGGACGGATCCACCTGCAGTCGGTCGTCGAGGAGGAATGCACGGGCAACGGGTCCCTCGCGGCCCTGCAGCGCGGCTACACCGCGGACGCCGTCGTCATCCCCGAGCCGGAGGAGGACATGCTCGTCCGCGCGAACGTGGGCGTGATCTGGTTCCGGGTCCGTGTCTCGGGCCAGCCCACGCACGTGCGGGAAATGGCCTCGGGGTTCAACGCGATCGATGCCGCCTACCCGGTCATGCAGGAGCTCCGCACGGTGCAGGACCGCTGGAACGCGGACAAGGGCAACCACCGGTACTTCGAGGACCTCGAGCATCCGATCAACTTCAATATCGGCACCATCGCCGGCGGCGACTGGCCCTCGAGTGTCCCTTCCTGGTGCGAGTTCGACGTCCGGGCATCCCTCTACCCCGGGACCTCCGCAGCGGACGCCTGGCGGGAGATCGAGGACTGCCTGCGCTCGATCGAGAGTGAGGCGAATGTCTCCGCGGTGCGCACGGGATTCTTCTCCGAGGGCTACGTCCTCGAGGAGGGATCAGCGGCCGAACAGGCCCTGGCGGCAGCGCACCAGGACGTCACCGGCGCGGAACTGCAGAGCTTCACGACGCCGGGCTACCTCGACGGACGCGTGTTCTCGCTGTACGCCGGGATGCCCGCCCTGGTGTACGGGCCGACGTCGGAGTCCATCCACGGCTTCGACGAGCGGGTCTCCGTGGAATCCGTCCGCAACGTGACCAAGACGATCGCGCTGTTCATCGCCACGTGGTGCGGCGTGTCCGAAACCGCCTGAGCTGCAGCTGACAAGAGGAGCCCCGCCGATGGCAGGGCTCCTCTTTCGTGTGGGGGTCAGGCCGTCGGCTGGTCGAGTTCCCCGACGCACAGCGCACGGACGACGTCGGTCAGCACGTGCAGGCCGTCCACGATGTCCTCGTCGGTGGTGTACTCGTGTTCGTTGTGCGAGATCCCGTCGACCGAGGGGACGAACAGCATGACGGTCGGGACGATGTCCTTCATGTTCGTGGAGTCGTGGCCCGCCAGGGTCTTGACCCGGGCGTGCTTCAGTCCCCGGTTCGCTGCGAGTTTCTCCGCCAGCTCGACGCCCTCGAACTGGTAGGGCGTGACGCCCCAGCAGTGCGAGCCGGTCTTCTCGATGCGCACCCGTGCGCGCTCCTCGATGACCCGGAGCTGCTCGTGCAGAGCCCTGTCGGCCTCGGCGAGGAGTTCCTCGTCGGCGGAGCGGAGGTCCAGCAGCAGCGTCACCCGGGACGCGACGACGACGGGCGAGTTCGGGTAGACGTCGAGCTGCCCCACCGAGGTGTGGAGGACACCGTCCGGGAACCGGTCGGCGACGTCCCGGGCGGCGACCACCAGGAGCGACGCCCCCAGGAGGGCGTCCTGCCGATCCGCCATGATCGTCGAGCCGGTGTGGGACTGCTCGCCGTGCACCACGAACTCGTACTTGTTCGCTGCCCAGTTCGATTCGACGGCACCGATCGTGACGCCGTCGCGCTCCATCCCGCGGCCCTGTTCGATGTGGATCTCGGCGTAGTAGGCCGGGTCCGGTCCGTCGAGCGTGCCCTGGCTCGCCGTGGCTGCCAGCGCTTCCCGGACGGGGATGCCGGAGGGGTCCTCGGTGGCGAGTGCGTCCTCGAGGGGCAGCTTGCCGGTGAAGACGGAGCTGCCCATCATGGAGGGCTTGAAGCGGGCGCCCTCCTCGTTGAACCAGTTCACCACCGCCAGGTTGTAGCGCGGGGTGTCACCGGCAGCACTCCACTCCTCTGCGAGCGCGAAGGCCGCGTGGGCGGCAGCGAGTACACCGTACGCGCCGTCGTACCGGCCGGCCGTGGGCTGGGAGTCGAGGTGCGAGCCGACGAGGACATAGGGTGCGCCGGGAACGAGCTCCAGGAGCCCGAACTGGTTGCCGATCCGGTCGAAGCGGACCGTGAAGCCCTCGTCGGTGAGCAGTCCGGTGAGCCAGGCCCGCTGCTCTCCGTCCGCCGGAGAGCCCGCCTGCCGCTCGACTCCCCCGCCGGGCGTAGCGCCGAAGGTGCAGAGCGTTGTGAAGTCCTGGAGGAAGACAGCGTCCCTCCCCTCGAAGGTCGACGGGTCCGGGTTGGCTACGGCTTCGTTGCCCATGGCTGTCCATTCTGACGCGGGTTCGGGTGTCCATCCCATCGTCCCAGCGCCCACGCCCTGCAGGGATGGCGTTTCCCCACGGCCTGAAGTGGCGGCAGTGTGCTTTCACACAGCATCGGCCCGGGCCGATTATGTATTTCCAGGTCCCTGTGTCCCTGACGCTCATGAGGACCGAAGGCGTCCGCATCGAACGGGACCATGGACCATGACTCCTCCACAGATCCAGCCGTTCACTATCGACATTTCGCAGGACGACCTCGACGACCTCCGGCGGCGCCTGACGGCGGCCCGCTATCCCGCGCCGCTGCCGCCCGCAGCGAGCGAGTGGGGCGAACCCTCGGCGTGGGACCGCGGGGTACCGCAGGACTGGGTGGCCGGCCTCGTCGACTACTGGCGGGACGGCTTCGACTGGCGCGCCTACGAGCAGCGCCTGAACGATGTCCCGCAGTTCACGACGACGATCGAGGGTCAACCGCTCCACTTCCTCCACGTGCGCTCCGAGGATCCTGACGCCGTGCCCCTCCTGCTGGCGCACGGGTGGCCGGGCTCGTTCCTGGAATTCGTGGACCTAATCGGTCCCCTCACCGCGCCGGGAAGCCATGGCAGTCCGGGCAGTCCGGCATTCCATGTCGTGATCCCGTCGGCCCCGGGCTTCACGTTCTCCAGTCCCCTCGCCGACGGCGGGTGGGACGACACCCGCGTGGCCGGTTCCTACGCGGAACTGATGACACGCCTCGGCTACGAGCGGTTCGGCGTGCAGGGTGGCGACTACGGCGCCGGGCTGGCCCCCGAGCTGGCGAGGGTGGAACCGGACCGGGTGATCGGGGTCCATGTCAACGGGACCACGGGCCCCATGCCGGAACTCCCGCTCGCCGAGGAGGACCTCGCGCGCCTCACCGAGCGGGAGAAGCGCGCCATCGCCGACATCGAGGCGTTCATGTGGCAGCAGTTCGGCTACATCTCCATCCAGTCCACGCGCCCCGGTCTGATCGGTACGCTGCTCACCGACAGTCCCGTGGGTCAGCTGGCCTGGATCATGGACAAGTTCCAGGCCTGGACGTGGCCGGTGGAGCGGGACGTCCTCGAGATCCTCGACCGCGACCTGCTGCTTGCCAACGTCTCCCTCTACTGGTTCACGCGCACAGCGGGCTCATCGGCGCTGACCGTGTATGCGCAGTCGAGCGGGTGGGGCACGGCGAAGGAGAAGAGCGATGTGCCGACGGCGGTCATCAACTTCGCGCACGACATCGCCATCCGCAGCTACGTGGAACGGGAGAACACGGTGACCCGCTGGACCGACGTCGACCGCGGCGGGCACTTCGCGGCGCTCGAGGAGCCTGAACTGCTGGTCGAAGACGTGCGGACGTTCTTCGGCGACCTGTAGGTGCCCTCACCTCGTCGGGAACGGACATCACGGCGGCGATCGGTATCAGCGTTGAACGGTTCCGGCGTCGCCGTCGAGGGTGGAGTGCGTCCACCGGCCCTCGAGCATGGTCGCCGACACGGCGAGGGTCCGCAGCTGATGGTCGTCGGCGCGGAGCGGGTCCAGTTCGGTGACCACGAGATCCGCGACAGACCCCGGCCGCAGCACCGTGCGCCCATCGGTGGAGGCAGCGAGTGCCACCGATGACAGCACGCGTTGCTCAGGGTGCCAGGGTGAGCGCCCGTCCCGTGCACGGGACACGGCGGCGGCCATCGACACCCACGGGTCGAGCTGCGCGACCGGCGCGTCCGAGCCGAGCCTGACCTCCGCGCCCGCTGCCACCAGGCTCCCGAAGGCGAAGGCCCGGTGTGTGCGCCCCGGCCAGTATCGATCCGCGACGTCGCGATCATCCATCGCGTGCTCCGGCTGGACGCTGGCAGTGACGCCGAGGCGCGCGAAGCGTCCGAAGTCGGCCTCGTCGACCAGCTGGGCATGCTCGATGCTTCCGCCGCAGCCCGCCTCCTCGAACGCGTCGAGGGCGAGGGAGTTCGCCGCGTCCCCGATCGCGTGGACCGCCGGCACGAGGCCTGCCGACGACGCGCGGCGGAGATGATCGACGAGCCGGCCACGGTCGACCGTGCAGATCCCCCGGCCTTCGCGGGCCCCGTCGAGACCGGGATACGGTGCGTGGCAGAACGCGGTCCGGGTGTTCAGCGAACCGTCGGTGATGATCTTGAACGGGCCCATCGTCACCAGGCCCTCCGTCCCCTCGATGACGTCCCCGGTGCGCAGGCCCCGCGCGATGACCGCGTCGAGATCGTGCGGGTACACGCCGGCCCGGACCCGCATGCCCCGGATGCCGCCGGCGACACGGTGAGCCCACCGGTCGAGGGAGAGGGTCATCTCGAGGTCGACGACGCCGACGACGCCCCGGGCGGCCGCGGCGTCGACCGCCTCCGCCACCCAGCCGTCGAGGTGCTCGTCGGGGACCGAGCTGATGCGGGCGTTGACATCGAAGGCGGCCTGTTCGCGCAGCACGCCCGTGGGGTGCTCGGCGTGCCCGTGGAAGGCGAGGGCCCTGGTGTTGAGCCACGCCGCGTGCAGGTCCTTGCTGACGAGCACGACGGGCACGTCGGACCCGACGGCGTCGAGCAGTTCCCGCGTCGGGGCATCCGGCCACAGTCCGTCCTGGAAGCCGTAGCCGATCAGGGGCTGTCCGGCCGCCGGTGGCATCGAGAGCAGGCGTGCGGCGACCAGTGCTGCGGCGCCGGCGGCGCAGGTCGCCGGCGACAGGTCCAGGCGCTGACGCATGAGCGCCCACTGGCCCATGTGCACGTGCGAATCCCAGAGACCCGGTGACACCCACTGCCCGCCGAGATCCACCGTCCGGGCCGCGCCGGAGTCCAGGCCCTCGCCCGCAGCCGTGATGATCCCGTCCTCGACGAGGAGGTCCACTGGCTCACCGGAGGTTCCGACCAGGCGCGCGGAGCGGAGAAGGACGCCACCCACCGCGCTGATCATCCTCGCCGGGCACGCCGCATCTCGCGGGCCAGGGCCGGGTTCGCGTAGTGCCCATCGTGCTCGAGCTCGTCGATGATCCGCCCGACCACCGCAGCATCCTTGTTCTGGCTGAGCTTCAGCCGCGCGTCGAAGCGGGTCACCACCAGGCGGATCCCCACGGTCCCCCGGGCAATGCGGCGCGATCCGTCGAGGTCCAGGGTCAGGGAGGAGGGTTCCGGCATGACGCCTTCGAAGGTGTCGACCAGTTTACCGAGCATCAGGAAGTTCTCCTCGTCGGAGAGGATCTCCGGCGTCCCGTACAGGTGTGCGGTGACGTGGTTCCACGTCGGGACGATCTGGTCCTCGGGATACCAGCCGGGTGAGATGTAGCCGTGCGGGCCCTGGATGATCACCAGCACCTCGTGGTCACCGAGTTCGTGCAGCTGCTCGTCGGGGCGTCCGACATGACTGATGATGCTGATGCTGTCGTCGGACGTCTCCTCGAGCATCACCGGGTAGTGCGACGCCACGAGTCCGCCGACAGGTGAGGACACGATCGTCGCCCAGGGATTCTCGCGGACGAGTCTCTTGACCTCGCCGACGTCGGACAGGACGAAGTGTGGCGTGTGGCGCATGCCTGCCACTCTGTCACGGAACCGATTCGGGGTGGTGTTCCAGAACCCGACTGCCGCACTCGACCCTCGCCGTACCATCGGCCCGTCGATCGGCGAACCCCTCCGGGTCCACGAACGCCTGCGCGGCACTGAACTCTCTGCACGCGTTGGTCGACTACTCGAGGCTGTAGAACTGCCTGCCGCGTGGGCTGGGCGGTACCCGCACGAGCTGTCGGGCGGCCAGCGCCAACGTGTGGCGGCGTGCTTTCGCACAGCGCCCCGGGAAAACGGAACGGCCGGCCCCGAGGGGCCGGCCGTTCCGTTGTTCTCCTGCTCGAGCGCGTCGATCAGCCGATCGCGTCGCGCAGATCCTTCGCTGCCTTCGCGGGATCGTCGGCGCTGTAGATGCCACCGCCGACGACGGCGACGCCCGCGCCCGAGGCCTGGACATCCTTGAGCGTGGCGAGCTTCACGCCGCCCGCGACCGAGAAGGCGACACCCGACTCCTTGCCGGCGGTGAGCAGGGTGTTGAGGTCATAGCCCTCCTGCGCCTGCTCGTCGAGACCTGCGTGGAACTCGACGAACTCGGCGCCCAATGCGGTGACTTCCTTGGCACGGGCTGCCTTGTCGTCGACACCGATGAGGTCGACGACGACGCCCTTGCCGTGGGCCTTGCCGGCCTTGATGGCTCCGGAGATGGTGGAATCGTCGGCGACCCCGAGGACCGTCACGAGATCGGCGCCGGCCTTGAAGGCGACGTCGGCTTCGAGCTCGCCGGCGTCCATCGTCTTGAGGTCCGCGAAGACGATCTTGTCCGGGTGGGCTTCCTTGATGGCGGTCACGGCGGAGAGGCCCGCGTTCTTCACCAGCGGGGTACCGAGTTCGATGATGTCGACGTACTCGGCGACCTTCCCGGAGAGCTCGAGGGCGTCTTCGACGGTCAGTACGTCCATGGCGAGTTGCAGTTTCATGAGGTGTCCTTTGCTAGCCGGAATCGGTCGGTGGGTGCGGCGCGCACTATTCGAGGTTGGCGTGCCGGGGCCAGAGGTCTTCGGCGGGGGTGCCGTCGGCCTGCCAGAGGGTGTGGAAGACGGCGTCGAGCACCAGGAGAAGGGACTGCTCGAAGAGGCTGCCCGAGTACTGGCGCGAGGCCGTCCCGCGGTGGTCCGTCTTCTGCGCGGCCGGGATGACGACCACGCAGTCCGCGAGCTTCGCGAGGGTCGACCCGCCGTCGGTGGTCAGGGCTGCCACGCGGGCTCCGACGTCGCCGGCCGTCCTGGCCGCGGAGACAGCGCCCGCGGTCGTACCGGAGCCGGAGGCGACGAGGAGCAGGTCGCCGTCGCCGATGGCCGGCGTCGTCGTCTCGCCCACCACGTGGACGGTCAAGCCCAGGTGCATGAGGCGCATGGCGTGCATGCGCAGGGCGAGACCGCTGCGCCCTCCCCCGGTGACGAACACGCGACCGGCCTGCTGGATCTCGGTGACGAGTGAGGCAAGCTGGTCGTCCTGCAGGCCGTCTGCGGCAGCGACGAGTTCCTCGTGGAGCAGGCGCAGGCTGACGGGCACCGAGGGGTTGCCGGGTGCTGCGGTCATCGGTGGGGCTCCTGCCGTTCGGGGTTGGTCCGGACTCCAGTCCATCACCGCGGCACGTCCCGTCAGGGCGCTTGCCCTACCCCGCTGAACCTAGGTTGCGCAGGGCTAGGCAGATCCGTGAATCACGCCACAGGTGTCAGGCGCTGGCCGGCGACGACGACGTCGCCTGCGCCAGACGTGCGAGCGCGGCCTCGCTGCTGGAGCCCGGTGCCCCGTAGTAGGTGCAGACGCTCTGGTCCGCCTCGCCCGGGACCAGGAGGGTCTGATAGTGCAGCACGAACTCGCCGGCCTCCGGGTGGTTGAAGCGGATCTCGCCCTGGTCCTTCTCGTGGACGTTCTGGTCGTCCCAGAAGCGGGTGAACTCGGGGCAGCCCTCGCGGAGGTCGGTGATGAGTTCGGCGAGCCGGCGGTCGTCCGGGAAGCGTCCGACGTCGAGGTGGAGCATCGCGGTGGTCTGCTCGCTCACCTGCTCCCAGTCCTGGTAGAGCTCCCGGGCCTTCGGGTCCAGCAGGATGAAGCGTGCGTAGTTGCGGCGGGTGGCCGGCAGTGCCTCGAAGTCGGTCATGAGCGCCCGGGCCAGGCGGTTGCTGGCGAGCACGTCCGTTCGGCGGCCAAGGATGATCGCGGGAACCGACTCCATGACGGACAGCAGGTCGTACAGTCCGGGCCGCACGCGCTGCGGCTCGTACGTGGGCGCGTGGTGTGGCGTCGGGGTGCCGCACAGGTTGAGGAGGTGGTTCCGCTCCACCGTGTCGAGCCGGAGGGCCTGTGCGATGGAGTCGATGATCTCGAGGGACACCGCACCCCCGCGGCCCTGCTCGATCCGCATGTAGTAGTCAGCGCTCATCCCCGCGAGCCGCGCCACCTCCTCCCGGCGGAGACCGGGCACGCGGCGCACCCTGCCGTCGAACGGTGCACCGAGGTCGGCGGGTGAAAGCCGTGCGCGTCGCGAGCGCAGGAAAGCTGAGATCTCTGCGGCCCGGTCCATGGTTGCCATTCTGCCGTACCTGATCGCGCCGTATCGGCGAGTCCCACGGCTGGACGAAGGAGCGATTCCTCTCCGCTGCCTCCTGCGGCCGGTAGCCTGAGGCAATGAAACCTCTGGCAGACCTCCCCCCGTACATCTACGGCACCACGCGGCTCGGGCACGACGACGTCCCCCGCGAGCAGCAGGCAGCCATGGCCCGCGCGGCGATCGACGCAGGCCTGTGGCTGCACACCTCACGCCAGTACGACCACGCCCTCGAGGTCCTCGGTGCCGCGTTGGCCGAGGAGCCCAGCAAGATCCCGCCCGTCATCGTGAAGCTCGGCGGCGGCACGGCCGACGACGTCCGGTCGACGATCGCCGAGAACATCGAGCCCCTGGGCATCAGCTCCATCGACATCGGCCAGCTCACAGGCGCCGGCGCCTTCGCTGACGACATGGTCACGGGCGGCCCCACCCTTGCCGACCTCCGGCGCATCAAGGACGAGGGCCTCGTGGGTCGCTTCGTCCTCGAGATCTTCCCCTGGACCTCCGAGGCGCCCCTCGCGGCGCTGCGGGCCGGGCACCTGGACGGGCTGATCGACGGCTATATCTTCTACCTCAATCCGCTGCAGCGCTTCGCCTCCAACGAACTCTGGGACGAACTGCTGGCACAGGACAAGGCCATCATCTCGATGCGCACCGTGGCCGGTGCGCCCGTGCACACCCTGCGCGATGTCCCCGGAGCCGCGTGGCAGCCCTACCTGCAGGAACGTGCCGTCGAGGTGGCGCCGATCTTCGAGCGATCGGGCGTGGCGAGCTGGGCCGAGTTCTGCATCCGCTTTGCCCACAGCACCCCGCAGGTGGTGTCCACCGTGGGCTCGACGAGCCGCGAAAAGAACCTGAAGGAACTGCTCTCCTTCAGCCAGGACATCACGCCACTGCCGCAGGACATCCTGGACGAGCTCTTCGCCCTGCAGCGCCGCTGGTCCGACGAGACGGACATCCACGCGGAGCCCTGGAGCATGTAGGGATTTATGGTGAACGACGACGGCGGGGCAGTCACCTGAGGTAACTGCCCCGCCGTCATTCGTCCTGGTGAGAGTTGCTAGCTGTCGCAGCCCCACCCATCGTTGTCACGGTCGAACTTCGGCTGGAAACCGGGCGAGCCAGCCGCAATCGGAGCCGCACCCGCCGCGCGGACCGCATCACAATTCGCGTAGTAAGGCGCTGCCGGTGCAGGAGCCACCGGCGCGGGAGCCGGAGCTACCGGCGCGGGAGCCACCGGAGCGGGGGCGACGACGGGCGGCGCGACCGGTTCCGGGACGACAGGTGCCGGGGCAGGAGCTACGGGCTCCACGACCGGAGCTGCTTCCTCGACCGGCTCCGCCGGAGCGGCGACCGACGGCGCCATCTGATTGGTCGGCGCGAGGATGCCGTTGCAGTCGGACAGGATGCTCGCCATGGCGTCGTGCTCGGCCTGGGTGACCCACAGCGTGTAGGTCGCCTTGACCGAGACCTGACGTGCCACGTACTCGCAGCGGTAGCCCTTGTTCGGCGGCAGCCAGGTGGCGGCGTCGCTGTCGCTCTTTTGCTGGTTGGTGGGGCCGTCCGTGGACTGCAGGTTCAGCGGATCGTTGGCGAAGGCGACGCGCTGCTCGGCGGTGAGCTGCTGCGCGCCCTTCTGCCAGGCGTCCGACAGCGCGACGACGTGGTCGATCTGCACCTCGGTGCTCGTCGTCTGTCCCCGCAGGAACGGGATCTCGGTCCCGGTGTACGGGTCGTCCAGCAGGCCCGACTGCACCTTGCAGGGCACCGAGTTGGCGTGGACGATGTCCGTCAAGTCGCGGTTGAGCATATCGTTGCGCGTGTCGCACCCGTTGCGGTCGACGTCGGCCCAGGCCTGGCCGAACTGCTCTCGGTCGTACCCGGTCTTCGGAGCCCTGCCCTTGACTGGCAGTGTCTCCAGCAGCGCGAGCGCCGTGGTGTCGAAGGCCGGCTGGTCCGACGGCGCGCGGGGCGTGCCGGTCACGTCCGGGACCGTGTCGGAATCCAACGGGGCTACGTCCGACGGCGTCGGGCTCGCTGTCGGGTCTGGCGTTGCGGACGGCGTCGCGGACGCCGTTGCCGTGCTGGACTGGCTGGCCTGCACGGCCGGTTCGGCGACAGCGGCCGAGTCCGAAGCCGGTGCAGTGGCACATCCTGCGAGGAGGGCGATGGCGGCCGCTCCTGCGGTGATGGCCCCGGCCCTGCGCCCGCCGAGGCGCGCCCAGGACGGGCGGTTGGTCAGGAGCATGTAAAGACCTGTGACGAGGGCGAAAATCGCGGCCATGATGAGCGCGCCGCTGAGACCGCTGTTGGTGAGTCCAATGACCATGAGGAACAGGGCCACACCGCCAACGACGGCCGTCGAGGTACGCACCTTCAATCTGGCGGTACCGGACGGGAAACGGTCAGGCGGAGGTGTGGACGGCAGCATGAAACCCCATAGGTCGTAAGAAAACGGTGAGAAGCCGTCGAGTGACCAGACGGCTTTTCGAAGCATAAGGCCTTCGCCGAAAACGCGCCCTGTCGTATGTAAAGCCTCACTGCGATGATGTGGACAACTAGCCCAATTGCCCCGGCAGCAGCTTCAACAAAATGCACCTCGACGGAAACCTACCTGCCGGCTTACTGGCGGCCCTGCTTGCCCTCGCCGTCGTGGTCACCGCCTTGATCGAGCCCCTGCAATCCACTCAGCGCAGGGAGCCCCAGAACGCTTGAGTTACCAAGACGCCAATCAGCGACCGAACACTGACGCACACCACCGTAATCGACATCCCTCACAAAGCTCTGCGGCCGCGAAACGCGCTTACAACTGCCCCGATCCCTACCCTGATTGCAAAATCCCCAACCCGTATGCAAGGCGGCCGAGGAAGAGTCAGCACACATCGCGGGCGTGAGCTTCCGGTGACTCGGCGAGCCGGCACGTGAGCTTTGTCACTCCCAGTCGATACTCTTTTCTGAGGAGCGAATGGAGATGGAGTTGGAAAAGAATGGCTGAACAATGTCACGTGAGCTACATCAAGGACGGCCTCGCGTGAGCCGCGCTAGGGACAACATCGGCAAAGCCCTGCGTGGCGCTTCTACGCAAGTCGCCGGTCAGGTCGGAAGCGTCAAGCAGACTGCCAAAGACGCTAGAGATGCCGCCAAAGACAAAGTCGAGAAACTGGCCGTGAAGGCAGCAGACCCCTACGAAGAGGTCATCGCGGAGTACAACGCCGCCTTCACCGAGATGAGCGACAAGGGAGATACACTCCTGCGCCAGCGCGAACGGTCGGCGGACCTGATTGAGCTCGTCGAATTGCTGGTGAACAGCATCGCGAACACGCCGAAGTCATTCAAGGCCTCGCTAGGTGAGATCGACGCCCAAAGAGCCCAATTTCTGGATGCGGAGGAGTTCGCTCGAGAGGATCTCGAAGCTGCGAAGCGTTCTGCTGCCGGCGCTGGAGCCGGATTTGCAACGGGAGCTGCCGTCGTGAGCGTCGCACCGACGGCTGCCATGTGGGTTGCTACTACTTTCGGTGCGGCGTCCACTGGCACCGCGATTTCCACTCTCTCCGGGGCCGCCGCGAGCAACGCAGCTCTCGCTTGGCTGGGCGGTGGCGCCCTGGCTGCCGGAGGTGGAGGTACCGCTGCAGGCGGCGCTTTGCTGGCGCTAGCTGGCCCTGTTGGATGGACCGTCGCAGGAGCTTCCCTCCTCGCATCGATCGCATTGCTCTCAAAGAAGAAGTTGGAGACGCGGGAGGCAAAGCAGGAAGCGCTAGCTGCGCTGAAGCGAAACATCGCGTCGGTCAAGGGCGGTGACGCTCAGATTGATGATCTCCTCCAGAAGACAACGGCGCTGCGTATCGAGCTGATGGGTACCTATGTCGTAGCGTTGGCGTGCTTTGGCGCCGATTTCCGTTCGCTCTCGACTTCCCAGCAGGACAGCCTGGCAGTCCTTGTGAACAACACGAAGTCGTGCGCAGCCCTGCTGTCTCAGCGTGTCAAATGGGTCGTCGTTGATGAATGACTTCACGAAGTTCATCAAGAGCAACCAGGAGCAGGCAGTTGCCTCCTGGGTGAACTATCTCAACCAGGTACGCATTGACCAGCTACTGAGCTCGTTTAGGCAGCAGGACGAGAACCTCCTGAACGCACTGAGCAGCATCGATGAAGCGATCAGGAGGATCAATCTCGAGGTGGTCACCTCCAATCGCGGAGGTCAGCACGGCATGCACGGCTTCATCGCAGAGCTCGCGGAGGTGGGCATCGGCAACGCCCGCAAGCAGATCCTGGGCCAGGATTCTGTCTACCAGTGGGTTAACGACAATGGACCGGTGGACCTCATCCGCAGCGGCGTGGACATCCAGCAGAAGTTCGTCGCATCGGGGGGTCGCTTCTCGCTGGGAGCAATCGCCGAGCACCTTGAGAAGTACCCCGACTATGTGAAGGACGGCGGGAAGTACCAGATCCCTCGTGATCACTTCGAGGTGGTCGAACGGCTGCGCTCCATGTCACAGGAGGAAGCAGGAAAGCTGTCGCGCAGCGGCGACGGGCCGTCCTTCACGGACTGGCGGCGGATCGAGGCGTTCTTCCAGCAGGGGTCGATCGACCTTGAATCGCTCGAGCCCTCGACGCTTGAGTACCGTCAAGCTCAAAGGGGCGTCTACGAGTCCACCATGGCGGCCGAGGAAAACTCGCTCCGTTCCACTGATCAGTTCCTGCGCGACAACGCATATCAGGAGAGCCTGCCGACTCTGCGAGAAGGAGCGTCGGCGACCGTTACAGCCGCCGCAGTCGAGGGCGGGACTGCCTTCGTGCTGGCCGTGGTCGCCAAGAAGCGGGAAGGAAAGCAGCTTCGGGAGTTCAGTCAGCAGGACTGGCTCGACATCGCAGGCGAAACCGGCCTGAGCTTCGGCAAGGGTGGGATCCGAGGCTCCAGCATCTATGCGTTGACGAACTTCACTGCCACTTCCGCCGCGGTCGCCAGCTCAATCGTCACCGCGTCCTTCGGCATCGCAGAGCAGGCGAACAAGCTCCGCCGCGGCGAGATCGACGAGCTCGAGTTCATCGAAAACGCGGAGCTCCTGTCTTTGGAGGCCGCAGTGAGCGCACTGTCCTCCTTTGTAGGCCAGGCGGTCATCCCTGTTCCCGTACTTGGCGCCGTCATCGGCAACACAGTGGGCACCATCATGTACAGGACGGTGGCGTCGTCCCTCTCCAAGCGGGAGGCCGAGCTGATCGAGCGTTACCTGGACGAGCAACACGTCCTCGACGAGCAACTTGCCGCCGAGCACCAGGAGCTCATACAAAAGCTGGACGAGAGCATGTCAGACTATCTCGGATTGCTCGAACGGGCCTTCTCGCCTGACATGCAGATCGCGCTCCTTGGATCAGCCGAGCTCGCACGACGATTCGGCGTCCCTGCAGACGAAATCTTGGACTCCGAGGACAAGATTGTGGCGTACTTCCTCGACTAGTTGCATGGGGACACTCTTGACTGCCCGCACGATGCACAAGCTGGTTCTACAACGCACTCATGCGCAGCTTCCAGACAAGGACGACGGCACCTTTCCGCGACGCTCCTACGGCGTGCACGGATTCAACTTCCTGCCAGTTCCAAGCCTCAGCCTCGGTCGGAGGCGAGGCACTGATTCACGCGCTGCGGACCTATGGATCTGACCCTCAAAGCGGTCCGGCGCTTTGATGACGGCGGTACGAGCTTCTTGACCAGGGCCATCGATCGCTACGCCAGCTGTACGCGCCCGAAATTGCCAAACCGATGCCCGGTCGAGCGCAACGTTACCGAGGGAACTACTGACGATGGCCGTCGATTAACTGTCTGAATGGCATGCTGCACCTCGCCAGGAGGAGTACGTGCCCCAACGGGAGGATCGGTCAACGTGAGCAAGTCCGTGGCGATAGTCGCTTGCAGGCTCGAGCCGGCGGATGAGCCCACACCTCCCGCCCCCGGTTCTCTGGTCACGGCCGGTGCCCATGACCCGCAGCACAACCTTCAGACCGCAGGGCCGCCCCACCCGCGCACTCCTCGCCGTCCTCCTGCTCGGCACGCTCGCTGCGGCGTTGGCGATCCTGGGACCCGGTCTCCTGGACGGCCTGCGTTCCGGCGGCGGCACGCTCCTCGCCGCTCCGGAGTGCGTCGTGCAGACACCGAACGGGGAAATCCGACTCGACCGTGAAAAGGCCAAGATTGCGACGACCGCGGTGGCACTGCGAGCGCGTGGTGTCGAGGCTCCCGACACCTCGTCCTTCGACGAGGCCGCCCTGACGGCCCTGGCCGAAGGACCGTCCGGTGACGTGGGGCCGGTGCTGAGTTGCAGGGGCTCGGTCGACGAGGACCTACAGGTGGAGGAGATGACTGCCCCCGGCCTGACGCCCCGCGCCGAGCAGGTGCGAACGGCGATGACGGAGGTGTTCGGCGAGCAGAGCCTCGGCGGCTTCGCGCCGGGCGGTGTGGGGCAGGGACACGGAGAGGAATCGACGCACTACGACGGGCGAGCCATCGACGTATTCTTCCGTCCCGTATCCGAGGAGAACCGGCGCGCGGGGTGGATGCTGTCCCACTGGCTGGTGGCCCATGCCGAGGACCTGGACATTCAGTACGTCATCTTCGATGACCGTTTTTAGAGTGCTCATATCGGTCGAGGGCAGTGGCATCCCTACGACGCGCCCGCTCCGTCTAACGAGATCCTGCGGCACGTCGACCACGTGCACGTCGACGTGCTGCGGGGTGGCGACGGGTAGGTGAGTACCGGTGACTCATTCGATACGGTCTCAGTGTCGCAGGTTCGCGAAAGGTAGTTGCCCAAAGGTTGCGGCGAACTCTGTCAGCAACTCGTTCTCCAACTCACCCGCTGAGCCTTCTCCCACTTCGAGCCAGGCGATCCTCAGCTTGTTCGAGTTTGAGAGCTGCCACAGGTAACGCCCACCCCAATGTCCGACCGGGCGGCCTTCACCAAAGCGTGCCAGGTCTGCAATCCGCTTTTGCAAGCCGCGGCGCCCATTAGCCCCAGAGTCAGCTTTGCCGATGTAGAGGGTCTCGCTCGGACACAGCAGGCGCTGAGCAATGATCGCGTTGTCGACAGTTGGGTCTTTGCCTTTGAACCAACCTCCCACACTCCTTGAGACAGCTCGATGGTGGACGCCGAGCCCTCGCAGTACTACGTAGACGCCTGCGCCACGAGGGATACCGTCGATTGAGAGGCTGCCGAACTGCTCAAACCCCTCGAAGCCTCTGCCTGTCAGACTGCCTGCATCAAACCGCCACCCGAAGTCTGACTGCACCATTGCCGCTGGTCGTCTACTTGCCGCGCCGCGACATCTTCAGCCAGATTGCGTGATCGATGGACCACGGCGTGAGCTTCAGTTCGCCTGCGACCTCACTGAGCAAGATCCTTGCCTCCGGTACAGAGACGCGGCGACCCAGAACGTTCCCCATCCACTTCAGGACATGGCGGTCTGGCTTCACTTGCTGGTCGTCCCCCGCGAGCATCCAGAGGTAGCTCGTCCGAATTCCCTGGTTACCGGCGCCGGGCACCTGCCGCAATTGTTCCTCGACGTAGGCGGTGCGCTCGGGATCCGCAAGAAGTTCCGCGACGTCGGCGAGAACATCAACGCGATTAGCAACCAAGATCTCGGCGATCCTACGGCTGGCGGCACTCTTGAGAGTGCCGCCACGCGAGGATGTCCTGTTCCGGCTACCCAGCGTCTCCGCAAACTCTTCATCTGTTGATTCTTCGACTGAAGTGAGGAACTGAGTCAATGACTGCTCGCCCTCCCTTGGGCTGATCTGGCCCTGCAGCTGGTCACCCTCGATCAAGACCGGCGCCAAGCCCTCCTTCGTCGCGTACCTGCGCACGACAGGGACAACTACGGCGTTGTACCGCAGCCCTATCGAATAGGTTGCATCGAGGACGCAAAGCGAGAGATGAGCCCAACGCGCCTGGCGAGGTTGCGGCGAAAGCATCGCAACAGCGTCCGTCATCCTGACAAGCTCAACGTCGAGTGGCAGCAGGTGCATTGTTCCCCCAGTTGTTGTTTGCAGTGTTCCCAAACAGTATCCCGACGCCTGACCCATACAGCGCACCCACGTCACGTCGTTGGTACCGCAGCAGTCTCAGTACCTGGGGCCGCCGGAAAGGCAAGACGTCAGATACAGAAGCTGCGGGAGATTGAATCCTTTCGTCCGAAGTTGCCTAGGTGGACCAAGGATGACAGCCTCAAAGAATTCGACCCCTCGGAAGATGAGCTGGCAATCATCCCGCTGCCAAATACGCCCTGACGCTGGAGCGGAGCGCATCTGCGTGTTCGTAGATCTCGTCCAGAGATGTGATCGCGATGCGCTGCTCCACCTTCTGCTCATCGAAGACCCCCAGGTATTTCTGCACACGGTTGAAGTGCAATCGGGCAATCGGCTTTCGGTTGTTGTCATCAAGCAGTACTGCGAAGTAGGACTTGGCGTCGCGGTGAACAACGCGTGGAGGCTTGACCTCGTTGCAGACGATGGCTCGGACTATCTGGAAGCCTTCCATCTCCTCCAGCGTCGTCTCCACCCCTGTTTCAGCAAGGTCATCTTCCACAGCCTGCGCACTCGTGACGGTCGCTGCAATCACCGAGTCACTTGCCATCGGGAAATTGGGGGCGCCAAGAGCCGCCTTAAGCCGTTCGTTCACTTGCTCGTTGAGAAACTGCTTCGTCGCTTTGGTCACCAGCGGAGTGAACTGCTCGCGAACCTTCTGCGTGTATGCGCCGCTGTCGTACACACGCATGGTCAGGGCCTTGATCCACTCGGCGTCCGGCTCCTTGAACTGCGACGCAAGCGTGCGTTTGATCTGGCCGATGTACTTCAGCTCGCCGGCAGCGTTGATGATCGAGTCGAGGTCGAAGACATCCTTCGTCAGCTTCATCAGCTCGGGGATAAGAGTCTCGTCGATGTCGTTGAGGTCCAACACCAGGAAGGGCTTCGCGTCCATCCGGTTCGGCGCATCGAGGTCGGTGAAGAACTCGTACACCTCCCCATTGGTGAGGATGGCGATCCGGGCATTGGTGACGGCAAAGTACCGATACAGCTGGGACGCATGCTCGATCTTCAGCGGTTCCTTCGACTTCTTGCACTCGATGAGTATCTGAACCGTACCGCCGTGCATGATGGCGTAGTCGATCTTCTCGCCCTTCTTCACACCGACGTCGGCTGTGAACTCAGGCACCACCTCTAGAGGATTGAAGACGTCGTACCCGAGGATGGTCGAGATGAACGGCATGATGAAGGCATTCTTCGTTGCCTCTTCAGTTTCAATCTGAGACCTCTGCTGCCGCACCTTTGCGGCGAGCGCTGTCAATCGTTCTGCAAACTCCACGAATCCCCCTGCATTGGATGGTTGCTTCACCCTAATACTGTGCGGAGACCTTTTGCTTCAATTGACACGTGAGACATGCAACGGCGGATGCGCACCCAAAGGCGATCGAGCCGGATCCGAGTGTGGCAGATCAGAACGCAGAGCCATCTAGCTTCCGGCCCGCGTCATCCTCGGATCGTCCGTCCGGACCGCACATCCGTACCGGAATCCCCTACAGGGAACGCCGTAGCGCCGCCACTCCCCGATGAGATCTGCCGCTTGATTTGCTCCAACTCATCCTTGAGCGAATCGACAGTCGCGCGGTACTTCTTGAAGTCCGCCTTCCGGCGCTGTGCGGTAAGGAAGCTAAGACCAGTGGCAAGAATGACCAGCGGGAATGACACCAGCAATGCCCACCCAGAAGTGGCAAGGAAGTCCAGGGCGATGGGAAGTGCCTTTTGGAATGAGCGGAAGTCATTCACCCCTCCCACTACTCCTTCCATAGCGGAGTCGAGTGGCTCCAGGAACTCCCCCACAAGGGGCGTCTCGGAGAGTGACGGAGCGCTGAGCGGCTCCTCTCCATCCGGGGACCACCGCGAATCGCTGAAATTACTCAGAACGTAGATCCCGGCCGCTGCGTTGAACGCGGCGAAGAGCAGAACCGCGCCAAGCACGATCCAGTGAAGACTGCGCGGGCGCCACAACCCGAACACCAACGCAATGACGGCGGCTGCAATCCATGGGAAGGCTCGAAGCGCGTCGGGGCTCATGCTGCCCAGTAGATCCAAGGAGTTCCCCCATAAAGATGATTTGAATGCGTGCCAGCCGCCCGAGCTTTGACACACCGCCGTAAGGCTATATGTCGTCATCGGCTGAGCTGGTCAGCGACACCGTGGCCCAGTGGTTCGTCATGGCGTGGATGAGCTCGACACCCGCTCAAACACCTGTCATCGGGGTTCGAGGTGATTCGTCAGCGGGCCCATGCAGCAGAAGCGAGCCGACCACCCGAAGGCAACCGGCCCGCCGTCGTGAACTGTGCTCCTAGAACGTGCAGCGAGCGCTACGAGCCGTTGTGTTGCTTCTGGCCGAAGCCTATGATCCTGCCGGGGAAGGACTTGGTCTCGACCAACTTCGTGAGGGGTAATCCCATGACCGACTTCTTCACCATGAGACCCGGCGAGACTGCAGCGCCAGTGCCATCAGGGCCCGTTCTCTGCACCGGATCGGCGAGCATGCGGCGGATCCACCGCTTCTTCCTGTGGGCGTACGGCGAGGCGCCCGGCCTGGTGAGATCCGTCGAACCTGGCGACACCGCCCGCGCCGCCTACGTGGGCGAGGTACTGGGGAACTTCGACAAGGTGCTTCATGTGCATCATGAAGGCGAGGACCTCCTCATGTACCCACGGCTGGCGGAGAGAGCGCCGGGGTGCGCCCTGCATATAGAGCAGATGCTCGGGCAGCACAGGCAGGTCACGCAACGGCTCGAGAGTATCGAGCCGGTCCGTTTGGGCTGGATGGAGACAGCCGATGCAAGCATGAGAGCGCACCTCGCTGATCGGTACGAGGAGCTGTCCACCGTTCTCCAGGTGCACCTGCGCCGCGAGGTCACCGAGGTGATGCCCGCTGTGGACAGGGTGATGACCGAGAAGGAGGGGCAGGAGATCGGGAAGCACGGCGTGGAGACGTTCGACAAGAAGTTCCTGGTTGGGTACCTCGGGATGGTGCTGGCCACGAATCCGCCCGGCGAGCGGGAGGAGTTCTTCAAGGCAATCCCGCCGCCGGTCCGCCTCGCCTACCGTCTCGTAGGGCGCCGGATGTATCGCAGGCAGTACGCCACGCTCTTCCCGGGACGCCCCGTTCCCGACACGCTGTGAATTGCTCTGAAGGCGCGGACGAAAGCCTCTGAACAGCAGCCCTGAACCTGACTGAAAATGGAACCCTAGGAAGGAGCGATCGAGCCGTCATCACGCGACACAAGGCCGCAGCCTTCGATGTGCAGACGCCGGATAGAGGCCGCCGACCACCCGAGGAGGACAGCGTGCCGAGGAAAGAGTCCCGAACCTTCGTGGACAGGACGGACGCCGGACGGCGGTTGGGACGCAGGCTCGCAGGGCTACGGGGCCAGGACGTGGTGGTGCTGGGTCTGCCCCGCGGCGGTGTTCCGGTCGCCTTCGAGGTGGCGAAAATCCTTGGTGCGCCACTGGACGTGATCGTGGTGCGGAAGCTGGGGGTTCCGTTCCGGCCAGAGCTTGCCATGGGCGCCATTGGGGAGGGCGGCACGCGGATCCTCAATGCGCACGTCCTTTCGCACCCTCATGTCACGGAGGAGGACCTGCGAACGGTCGAGACGAATGAACGCGACCTCTTGGAGGAGCGCCGGACCCGGTACCGGCAGGGAAGAACCCGGACAGATGTCGACGGGCGCATCGTGGTCGTCGTGGACGACGGCATGGCCACCGGCTCCACTGCGCGGGCGGCGTGCCAGGTGGCAAAGCAACTCGGCGCGGCACGGGTGATCCTGGCGGTACCAGTAGCGCCGGCATCGACGGTGGCCTCGTTCACGGAGGCGGACGAGATCGTGAGCCTCGTTTCACCGCGGAAATTCGAGGCCGTGGGCTGCTACTACAACGACTTCTCAGCCACCGAGGACGACGAAGTGGTCAAGCTGCTCGACGCCGCGGCACCCTCACGGAGTGTTGTCGACGGGGGTTGTCCTGGTCCGCGCCAGAGGCAGTAGCAGGCCGAAGTCACCGGCATCCGGGCCAGCCTGGACACGAGATAGGGCTTAGGGCTTCGGGCTCGTCAGATGGTAATCCTCTGCGTCTGCGGAACGTGCCGGATGGGTGGGGTACCCGGCCGCGATCTGACGCTTGACGGCGGGCCGCCCACCGAAAGGTGAGCGGCCCGCCGTCGTACGCCGTGAACTAGAACACGCGGATCGGGATCTCCGCCGGATCCATGAGCAGCGACTCGATCTCGTCGTCGAGCCTCACCAGCGTGATGGATGCGCCGGCCATGTCCAGGGACGTGCAGTACTCCCCCACGTAGCTGCGGCCCACGCTGATGCCCTGCTCCGCCAGGCGCTTGTGCGCCTGCCCGTACAGCAGGTACAGCTCGCTGATCGGGGTGCCGCCGAGGCCGTTGATCATGAGCGCCACGCGGTCGCCCTCATTGAACGGCAGGTCCTTCACGATCGGGACGAGCATCTCCTCGACGATCTCGTTGGCCGGCATCATCTTGCCCCGACGGCGGCCCGGCTCGCCGTGGATGCCCACGCCGATCTCGATCTCGTCCTCGCCGAGCTCGAACAGCGGGCTGCCCTTGGCCGGCGGCGTACAGGCCGTGAGCGCGACGCCCATGGTGCGGGTCACCGAGTTCACCTTCTCGCCGATCCGGATGATCTCGCCGAGGTCCGCGCCCCGCTCCGACGCGGCGGCGACGGCCTTGATGACGAAGAAGTTGCCCGCTACTCCGCGGCGCCCGATGGTGTAGGTCGAGTCCTCCACGGAGACGTCGTCGTTGATGAACAGCGTCTTCACCTCGATGCCGTCCGCCGAGGACATCTCCTCGGCCATCTCGAACACCATCTTGTCACCCGTGTAGTTGTTCACCAGCAGCAGCACACCCTTGGGCGACGCCATGAGCTTGGTGGTCTCGTACACGTAGTCGAACGGCGGGGCCGCGAACACGTCACCCGGGCATGCGGCGTCGAGCATGCCCTTGCCCACGATCATCACGTGGGCCGGCTCGTGCCCGGACCCGGAACCCTGGATGATGGACACCTTGCTCTCGTCCGGGCCGTCGGCGCGCATGATCAGGTTGTACTCGGGCACGTACTTCAGGGTGTCCGGGTTGGCGAGCGCCAGGCCCTCGAGCATCTCCGGGACGAACTGCTGCGGATCATTGACGAACTTCTTCATGGGGGCTCCACATCGTTGTGAGTTGGGACGGGCAGAAGGAAGAGTCAAGGCCAGTCGGCCACGATGCGCTCGATGATGACGGCGACGGCCACCGCACCGGCATCGGGCGAGCCGATGCTGCGCTCCCCGCTGTAGCTGGCGCGGCCGCGCTTCGCCTGCATGCTCGACGTCGCGTCCGCGCACTCGCGCACCTTTGCGGCGAACGCCGTCCGGCACTCCTCCGGCGAGGCGCCCGCGGCAAGCTGGCGTTCGAGCTCGTCGGTGGCGGGAATGAGGGCGTCGAGCAGGGTCTTGTCGCCGAGGTCGGCGTTGCCGCGCTTCTTGATGCCGTCGGTGGCACCGCGGAGCATGGCGACGACGGCGGCCCCGTCGATCGTCTCGGTGGTCTTCGCGGCAGCGGACGCCCGGAGGAAGGCCGTCCCCCACAGCGGCCCCGAGGTGCCACCGATCCTGCTGGAGATGGCGAGCGCGATCTGCTGCAGGAAGGTGGCGGCGTCGTCGCGCTTGAACGAGTCCCAGTCCGCCAGCACCTTCTCGAAGCCGCGGGCGAGGGAGTAGCCGAGGTCGCCGTCGCCCACCACGGCGTCGAGATCGCCGAATTCCTTCTCCTTCTCGACAGCGGTCTGCGCCAGGGAGTGGACGACGTACTCGACGTCGTCGATCGTGGTGGTGCTCATGGGATCTCCGTTCCGGTCGACGATGCGTGGGATGCGGACGGCGCCTTCGAAGCATCGAGCAGGGCCTGCAGGGTGGCGAGGGTGACGATGCCGCGGACCCCGACGCCGTGCGGGTCCTCGAGCACCTCGGCCTGTTCGCCGTCCGGGTCGCCGAGGGAGCTGACCACGAGCGCGGCGCCAGTGAAGTCCTCCTCGCGCGTGAAGCCGCTGACGGTGACCACGGTCGCCAGTCCGGCGCCGACGGCGGCGCGCAGTCCGTTGCCGCTGTCCTCGACAACGATCGCGTCGTCGGCCGGCACTCCCAGCTCCGACAGGGCCAGCAGGTAGATGTCCGGTGCCGGTTTCTTGGCGGGCACGATGTCGCCGGCGAACACGGCGAAGTGCGAGGCGAGTTCGTTCCCGACGGCGTGCGCCAGGACGGCGCGGACCGCGGGTTCCGCGGAGGTGGAGGCGACGGCGAGCATCCACCCGGCGTCGTGCGCTTCCCGCACGATGCGCGCAATGCCCGGCCGCGCCGGCATGACACCGCTCTCCACGAGGCCCTTGTAGATCTCGGTCTTCCGCTTGTGCCAGGCGAGAATCGCGGCATCGGTCGAGGAGTCGTCGTTCAGGCTGAGCTCGGCGACCAGCGCGGGCGTCAGGATGCTGCGCATGCGCTCCTTGCCGCCGCCGATCTTCACCTTCTCGGCGTACTCGGCGACGCTCCACTGCACCGGCACACCGAACTCGGAGAAGGTCCGGTTGAAGGCGGGCAGGTGGCCGTACTGCTCGGTGTCGGCGAGCACGCCGTCGCAGTCGAAGATGAGGGCCGGCATGGTCAGCGGCCGCCCTTGCCGGCGCTGCCGAACTGCTTGCAGAGATCCGTCACCATCGCGACGACGTCGGACCGGGTGTGCTTGAACAGCGACGGCGGATCCCACTTGCTGTTCTGCTCGGCCTGCTTGAGGAACACCAGGCTGGACTGCATGTACGTCTCCTTGAGCGCCGTGGAGATGTTGACCTTCGCGCAGCCGCGGGCGATGAGGTCGGCGAACTGCTCGGCGCTCAGGCCGCTGCCGCCGTGCAGGGCGATGGGCACGTTGCGTGCCTCGACAATCTGCGTGACTCGGTCGGCGTCGAGCACGGGTGCGGCCTTGTAGCTGCCGTGGGCGTTGCCGATCGAGGGGGCGAAGACGTCGATCCCGGTGGCGTCGATGAACGCGAGCGCCACCTCGAGGCTCTGCTGCTTGGAGACGTCGTCGGACCCGTGGTCGTCCTCGACGCCGGTGATGGCCTCGATCTCGCCCTCCACCTGGGCGCCGTAGCTGCGGGCCTCGGCGACGACCTCCACGGTCTGGCGCTGGTTCTCCTCGACCGGGAGGTTGGAGGCGTCGAATAGCACCGAGTTCCAGCCGGCCTTCAGGCATTCGGTGACGACGTCGCGGTCGGGGCAGTGGTCCAGGTGCAGGGTGACGGGCACTTCGATGCCGCGCGTCATCGACTGCCACATGTCGAAGAGCACCCGCGAGCCGATGCTGCGCACGGTCTTCACCGACGTCTGCAGGATCACCGGGGAGTTGGCCTCCACGGCGCCGGCGAGCACGCCCTCCATGGTCAGGTCGTTGAAGATATTGATGGCAGGCACCCCGTAGCGTGCCTCGAATGCCGGGTCGACGATGTCCTTCAGCGGTACAACGGCCATAGTGATTCCTCCTGGTCAGGCTGACCCCCACGCTAGGTGGGCGAGGCCGCGCTGGGTATGGGGGTTCTCCCGCCCTCCCCCTGGGGGTAATCACCACCTCGTCAGCAATGGATACGCGTGGTTGAGTGGGCCGCGGCCGTCCGGCCGCCCACTTCGACGACGAAGGACCGCCATGACTCCCGGATCAGTACTCGAAACCATCACGTCCGAAGAGGCGCGCCTCGTCATCGATGCCGCGGCGGCAAAGGCCGAGGAGATCGGCCAGCCGATGGACATCGCCGTGGTCGACGCCGGCGGGAACCTGAAGGCGCACGTCCGGATGGACGGCGCGAACATCGGCAGCATCAGCATCGCCATCAACAAGGCCTACACGTCCATCGCCTTCCAGTGCGAGACCGGCGACCTGCAGGGCGTCACCCGGCAGGACGGCCCCATCTACGGGCTGAGCGATGCCCACGGCGGTCGGCTCGCGGTGTTCCCCGGTGGCATTCCGCTGGTGCGCGACGGGAACATCATGGGCGCCATCGGTGTCTCCACGGGCACCATCGAGCAGGACCAAGAAGTCGCCTCGGCCGGTGCCGCCGCCTACCTGGAGTTCGCGATCGCCTGACCCTGGTGCGGGTCAGCGCGCTAGGACCGCTCATCCTCACGTGACGTGCCGGACTCGGCGATCCGCTTGATGGCGGCGAGCGTCTTCGGGATGCCGTCGAGCGCCTGCTGGGTCCGATCGATGATCTGCGCGGGCGCATCCTCCCCGAACTTCTCCTCGAACATGGCGATGCCGCCCGGCAGGAAATCCCACAAGTCGGTGATTACAGCCACGCAGCTTGAATCAGATCGAGAGCGTTCCCGTCGTTCAGGCCGCGTTGCTCACCGGCCGTCGAGCACTGTGATTGCACTAAACCCTGTTGCCGAACGGTTCGAGCGACCTTCAGCCTCTCAGGATCTATGTCTGGATCATTGAAAAATCGTCCATCCCTAAGACGCTTTTTCACAGTCTCAATGGACACCCCCGTTCGCATCGCGATCTCTGCACGGGTGTGGCCCTCGTCCTGAAGCATGATTGCATCGTGGCAGTCAGCAATTCGTTGAAGCATACTTGTGCGACCCCACTCGTTCAGCCCGGCCTCGCTGCGGATTGAGACACCTTGTCGACGAAGCGTCGATGAAACCGAGCCAGCGCTTATACTTAACTTCTTCGCGATTGCTGCTTTGGAAAAGCCCTCCGCAGCAAGCGCCACCACCCTTTTGTTTTGGAGTTCAGAGACTTGATGCCGCAACGTCGTTACCCCAGCCTCCTTCATATTTGCTCGAATGCGTGATTCAGAGATTGCTAGTTCACGACTAACTTCTCGCACGCTGGATCCATTCCGGATCAGTTTGAGTGCTAGCGCGTTCAGCTTCCGAGCCTCTCGCCAGCGGAGCTCCTGTTGATCGTGGCGGGCATTTCGAAGCATTAGTTGAATAGGTCGAGGCATGGCATCTGCATACGGCAGCGTGGGCATACCGACATCTGGGAATAAAGGTTGCAGCTTTAGGAGTTCTGCTGCCGTCTCATTAGTGAGGTGAAAACCGTTGCAGCTGATTCTCTCTCGTGTTTCATTGCAAAGTGCTGCCCACAGCGCACTGAGGCGACGCGCTTGTGCTTCTTGGTCTTCCAATTTTGCGTCGTACACATGCGAACTAGGTTGCAAAATCACGACTTCGAGGCAGTTTCTTTCAGCGACCGGGTCGAAGGTCGACCGATAGTAACCGGGGACGATGACTCGTTTGCCTAGAACGTTCAATGAACGGACCCGCCAATGATGGTAGGCAGCGTACCGAGCGCCGAGATACCCGATTCGCTGCCCCTTCAAGTCGATAGCGAGAGCGGTATGGTCATGAGGATTACCCGGCTCAGGTACTATTTCGAAATTTTCTTTATATGTAATACCTGAGATGTCAACATCTTGCATAGGCGCCTCATACTCAGTACCACGCACGAATGACCACGACCCAGCCACCTCGTCGAAAGGGCGGTCGTCGTATGGTTCGACGCTCTCAGCCTCATCCCACCCCACCAGAATCAGACTTCGGTCTGCGCCGACGTACTCGCCGGGAACGCGCTGATATCGGTCAGCGCACCGCTTGCGCCACTCCTCGCTCATTTCTGCCAATTCGTCCTCAGACATCGTGGCAGCGATAGATAGCCAACGCGGATTACCAAGAAAGCGCTGGGCTTTTATCGGCGTCACAGGCAGCATCACAAAATCATACAATGCCCATTCATCAGCGCTACAAGCTACGCACCTCAGGTTCTTCCAAGTTTTTTCACTTCGTCGCTTGAGGGGAGCTTTCACCGTCACGAGTAGTCATCGCACACGGAGGAAGTGCTATCCCTCGGCGATCCGCTTGATGGCGGCGAGCGTCTTCGGGATGCCGTCGAGCGCCTGCAGGGTCCGGTCGATGATCTGCGCGGGCGCATCCTCCCCGAATTTCTCGTCGAAGAAGGCGATGCCGCCCGGCAGGAAATCCCAGGATTCCGTCAGAGTGGTCCCGGTGCCGTCCGGCGCCAGCGTGTAGCCCCAGCGCACCCGATCGCCGCCGACCACCCAGGCGAACTCACGACCGCGCTCCGCGGCCACGACCTGCGACCGAGTCTCCCAGGTGCGGTGCGGAAGCTCGTTGCGCCCTATGAACCAGGCACCGACCTTGCCTGCACTGACGTCGTCCTCCCACCAGCACCGTGTACACACCGGACTCCACTCGCCTGTGCGGGTGATGTCGGAGACCAGGTCGTAGACGCTGTCCACCGACGCCTGAATCGTGACGGATTCCTGGTGGTGGCGGATCTCTGCCTGGCTCATGCGCCCATTCTCACAGAAGATGCCCCTCGTCCTGCGGGGATCGGCTGCAGCGATTCGCGCCCGCATAGACTGGGTTCTCGCGCCGGCTACGGAAGGCCCCCACATGTTGAACGCCGAACGAACCGGTACCGGAAGTCCACTCGTCCTCGTGCACGGGCTCGGCTCGAGCGTCCGCACCTGGGATCCCGTCCTCCCCCTGCTGCAGAAACAGCGCGAGGTCATCGCCATCGACCTCCCCGGGTTCGGCGGCAGCGAGCCGCTCGCGGGCGAAGTGACCGTTGCGACCCTCACGGACGCCGTCGAGCAGTTCCTCGAGCAGGAAAACCTGCGCGACGCCGATATTGTCGGAAGCTCGATGGGTGCGCGGATCGTGGTCGAGCTGGCGCGGCGGGGTCACGCCGGCAACGTCGTCGCCCTCGATCCCGGAGGATTCTGGAACGACACCCAAGTGCGCATCTTCAACGGCAGCATCACCACGTCCATTGCACTGGTACGGCGCCTCCAGTCCGTGCTGCCGTCACTCGTCCAGCAGGCTGCGGGCCGGACAACGCTGCTCGCCCAGTTCTCCGCTGCCCCCTGGAAGCTCGACCCGGACCTCGTCCTGACAGAGCTCCGCGGATTCGCCACCTCGCCCAGTCTTGACGAAGCGCGTAAGTCGCTCGCGCACGGGCCGCGCCAGGCAGGCGCGCCGAAGGGGACGATCAAGGGCACGCTGGCGTTCGGCTGGGGCCGGTCGGACCGGGTCACCCCGCTCAGTGAGGCCGCCGTCGCCATGTCTCTCTATCCGGACGCCACCCTGCACGTCTTCGAGAACTGCGGGCACTTCCCGCACTGGGACCAGTCGCAGGAGACAGCCCGGTTCATCCTCGACGCCACCGCCGCTGGGTCTTGGTAACCATCCTCTGAGCCTGCTCCGCTGAGAAATCCGTCTGCGTCTCGCACGGCTACCTGTCCCGGGTGGGGTGTTCACGCAAGCGGTACGACGCTTCGCCTCCGGATTGACCGATTGGCTGCGCCGTTCCGTTTCGGCTGGTGACTGTACTGTCCGCCCTTCTCTTGGCAAGGCTCTCAAGGCCGGCTTCCCGAGCCTCTATCAGGCACAGTGCACCTCACGATGGTCTCTGCTGTCCGGGTGTCCCCCCGTGACAAGATAGTTGCTGTTGGTAAGGGCTAGGGGGGACAGTGGCGGAAGACATGACGCAGGATCAAAAGAGTTCGGCCAGCATGGCGGTCTCGTTGCGGGGTATGAAGGCTCACCGTTGGGTTTCAGAGCTGAGCCCAATCGCCATGGGCGACTACTTCGTAAGGTTCGGGACCGCGTTCCTTGCCGTCGGAGACGACACCAGAGAACCACCTGCAGAATGGGAGGCCATGTCTGCTGCTTTAGGAGCGGACTCGCGAGTAGTCGAGGTGCATGGTGAACCCGCAAACCTGGAGTGGTCGCGGTACTCGCCTGTCTTCCCGCCGTTACGTAACCATCACAGGGATCGCCTGTTGAGTGGCTACGACGTGTTCACCAACCTTCGGTTCTCGACGCCGATGTACTTCAAGCTTCATGTGCCGCTCAAGAATCAGCCGAAAGTGTATGACTGGACCGACTTGCCCACGGAGGACTACTGGGTTGGCTGGGATGGGGTCTCGGTCTTCGTGCTGTGGGAATGCGATGCCGATGCAACTCATCCGCCCCTGGCTGGCGGACACATCGCTTTCGAGGTGCTGACGGCGGCGGCTAGGAAAGCTGGGATGGGGCTCGTGGTGCAGGCGTGCAGCCCAGGCTGTAGCAACATGTTTGGGCACACGGACATCCGTGTCGCCCAGCTGCGGGAGTCTACTGGTGTGCGGCTCTTTGGAGTCGAGGGACAGGTAGCGGTGGCTGTCCTCTCTGTTGATGGTGGGCCGTTGGAGGTTCTGACGGAGTTGGTGGAAGAGCTTGAGGCGCCGGGCAGGGAGTTCGCGCGGATGAAGAACCTAGCGCGCCGCATCCAAGATTTGGAGCAGGAGGCCAGGAGGATGGTGTCCGAACTTTTAGCCAGGGACTACGCTCGTCTCGACCTTCATACCCAAGGCGTTGTGCGACGGGCAGTGCACAGCCTGCAAGCCGTGCCGCAGACGCTCGCTGGACGGAGCTACCGGCGCATTGCAAAACACACCATTGCCTCCCTCTGGTTGGCGATGGCCAACCTTGAGACGCTACGCAGGGACTGGGAGATGGCGCGACTTCAGTTCCAGGACAGTGTTGACATGCAGGGGTTGGGCCTCTTCTACGACATCGACCGCAAAGACGATGACAATCAGGTCGAGGCGATCAAACTGGATTTCATCAGGTCTGCCGTCGAGCAGCAATCAAGTCGGATCGACAACCACATGGTCGCAACGGTAACGGCCGTTGGAGCGGTGGCCGCTCTCGTCGGTGCTCTGGCTGGGGGTGCCCTAGGGGCAGGGTGAGTTCCGCTGGGGCTCCACTCACCACTCGACAAGACGACGAGCCTCACGGGTGAACCCGCTCCGCTGGGGCTACGCGGGGACTAGTCCGTAACGGCCCTGATTGCACTAACCTTTCTGATAGCCAGAGCGACGTCCCCCGTCCTAGATCCCTTGTGAGGATAGGGAACAGTGCATGGCGAGTAGTCTCTGTCTCCGAGTTACAGGTGCAAGGAGAACCAGGATTGGCCAGGCCGAGAGCGCGGTCGCCCGGACGTGCCTGGAGTGTCGCCAGCTGCCCCGGGAGCAACGTCGACCGCATAAGGCCAGGGGGATGTGCGCGGCACATCACCGCGCATGGCTTCGCACCAAGCCTGAGTGCAAGGCGGGTGGGTGTGGTAGCCGACTCATCAGCAAGACGGACTCCCGCCAGGGGTACTGCCGCAAGCACGACCACCTTCTCCTGAAGGAATCGCGGTGGACGGCAGATGCTATCGCCCGGACACTCAACAAGTTCGTATCCCAGATCGTTCCGAATACCAGCCTCGGCTGCTGGGTTTGGGCTGGCCGCGCCAACGACAAGAGATACGGACTCATCAGCGTCGGCAACCACGAGTGGCTTGCCCACCGATACGCCTATGGCGTCTTCGTCGGCGGCCGCGCCGGGGCACATGCTGGACCATACATGCCGGCGGCGCGACTGCGTGCGCCCTGATCACCTCATGCTCATGACATCAAAGCGGAATGTGGACCGAGAGCACGCAGGATCCATTTCGAGGGAAGGCATCTTGGCGGACCTCCTTCTCCTTCCGAGCATGTTGGCGGACACCATCGCATGGGCAGCGAGCCAGAGGCTCCCGGTAGGAAGGGGCGACCCTGACGGGTCGCCTTTCATGTACGGGCTGGACGGCGAGTCGGTTGCACACTCACCGGAACCCGCCAACTACCCAGCGGTGAAAGCTCTGGCGAAACGGTAGGAGAAAAGCTTCCCGACCCGTACGCGGAAAGAGGCGCTAAGACCACCGGGTCATGCTTAGGTAGCGAGGAGGGTGCCACCCCCCGCCGGGGACGCAACTCGGGCTACACCCCTTGGCCCTGCGAAAGGGTGACATCCACATAATCAGCAGTTTCCACGTAGATGATGCCTTTACCGTCTTGATAAGACTCGTCTGTAATTAAAAAGAGTGGCTCTAGTGGAGCGAAGATTGCGCCTGTCGACCCTCCGCCCTTCCTGCCCATCTTCACGCGAGCTATGGAGAAATTGTCGGCAACAGAGTCGATGATCATGGAGCCCTTTTTCACCATTGCGATGCCGAGGAATGCGCCCTCGTTCATGGGGTCAGGCACTTGCACAGCGCGCAACAGTTGAACCTCGTCGCCTTCACTTACTCCTTCGTTCGCACCGACGTTGATAGCAATCTGCCGCTCGTCCAAAACTTTCGCCACACGTCCGCGTACAACTCTCATCCTAAAGCTCCGCTTTCTTAGTTAGTTCTAGTAGAAGAGGATCGGCCACGAGTTCCAGGTTGACCGGAGCCGCCTCACTAACGTCCGCGCTCACGGCGGCCGCCGTCCAAAACGCCTCAGACTCGGGCTCCATCTCTCTCACACTCAGCACAAGTCTGCCATCCGCCATCACTTGGTCCACAGCAACGATCCCGCGCCGGGTGAGCATTTCCTTCGATTGAAGCACGTAGCGTGCGCCAACGGCAGGCTGATTTCCCTCAAAGGCAGCAACAACTACGAGGGCTCCATTCACTTTCGCCAGAGCGCGGATACGAAGTTCAGCCCCGCAGACGTAGGCCAAGAAGGATCCGTAGACATCGCGCCTACCTGCGTCGCGTTCATTCCTAAGGAGGGCTGGAATTTTTCTGACCTCATCCGTAGTCCCTTTCAGGTCTTCTTTGGCCTTTGCCGCAGCATCCAGCGCTGACTGATAATTGTTCAGTTTGTTCACGATGCTGACAACTCCGGCAACAATGATGTACCCGAAAAAGGCAAACAAGACCACGGAGATGCCGACTAACGCGACAGCGGTCGTCCCGTCCTGGCTGAGACCAAACACAAGGGTCGCAGCGCCACTGGCGACACCCAAGACAACGAACGCGAATTTGGCTGCTCGCTCAATCAGGCTCATCCCCACCTCTCATCGGTCTTACAAATCGCACAATCATGAACTTTAGCCCTAGTGACAGTCGATGTAGATGCTTGTGTCTCGCAAGCCAAGGGATGCGACACTGTCCGTCGAGACACTACCGCTCCCCCGCCATCGCTGCTCCCCTCCTGTCTTGCATCCCTATCACGCAAGTAGAGGTGCGAAATCGTGACAGAGCAGTCGGTTCTAAGACAGTTCGTGGCTTACCAACGCGGAGGAGCACATAGCGTTCGGTATACGCTCCCTGTCGTTCCCGTCTACGAGGGCAACAACCCACTGGGGTGGCTCCTCAGTACATAGCCTGAGGACGGGCGCCGCCGCCTACCCAGAGGTCGCGATTGCCTGACCCTGGTGCTGCAGGCCCACCAGCATGGTGCGGTTACGTGCCCCGGTCTTCCGCAGCATGGCGCTCACGTGCTTCTCGACCGTCTTCACCGAGATGGCGAGCCGCGTGGCAATCTGCTTGTCCGCCAGCCCCTCGGCCAGGAGGTCCCGTACCTCGAGTTCGCGGGCCGTCAGTGTTATTGCCTCGCCTGTATCCGCCGTGCGACTCTCCGTGAGCCGCGTGAACATCGCCCCGTCCAGCAGGGCGTCGCCGCGGGCGGCGGCGACGACGACGCGCGCCACCTCCGCGGGTGTGGAAGAAAGTGAAAGGAAGCCGCGCACGCCCGACGACGCGGCGGCCGCCAGCAGTTCGTCCGCGAAACGGTCGACGACGGCGACCACCGGCCGCTCGACGGTGTCAGCGTCCGCCACCCGGGCTTCGGCGTAGCGGGACAGCAGGTGCTCGTCGAGGACGATCATGTCCGGCTGCAGGAGGGACACCGACTCCGTGAGATCCTCAAGGGCCCCGAACTCGCCGAGGACCTGCACCGACGGCTCGGACGTCTCGAGCAGGCGGACGAGCCCGGCCCGGAGAAGGGGCTGGGTACAGGCGACGAGGACCTTCCACCGTTCGCGGGAGGCGTCGCCGTTCGAGGAGTACGGCACCTGCGCTCGGACGCTCGTCCCCCAGCCCAACGTCGACTCCACGTGGAGTTCGCCCCGCAGGTAGTGGGCCCGGGCGGCCATGCCGTGCAGGCCGAGCCGACTGCCCTTCAGGTCCGTGCTCTCCCGTCCCTCGAACCCGCGGCCGTTGTCCTCGACGACGGTCGCGATGCCGGCGGTGTCGTAGAAGATGCCCACCCGGCACGCGGTGGCGCAGGCATGCGCCACCGCGTTGGCCAAGGCCTCCTGGATGATCATGAACAGCTGATGGGCGACCACGGGTGCCAGTTCGTGAGGGTTGCCGGTTACGAGCAGCGTCACGTCCATCGGATCACTCGCGCTCACCGGTCGAGTTCCTGGCGGACCGCTTCCTCCAACGAGCGGTCGGCAAGGCTGGAGGGACCGAGTCCCAGCACGGTACGGCGGGTCTCGAAGAGCGCCTCGTGGGCGAGCACCCGGGCGGCGTCGATGTGCTGGGTGGAGGGCGATCCGCCCGGTGTCGCCTTGTCTGCGCGGTCCAGGTGCAGAAGGAGCGAGCCCAGGGACCGGCCGATGGTCTCATGGACCTCCTGTACGGCGCGCTCGCGTTCACCCGCGACGGCGGCCTCGCGTTCCTTCGCAGCGGCGGCCTGGTGGAGCCGGGAGTTCATGATCGCGATGGCGGCGTGGTTGGCGAAGAGTTCCACGAGGGACGCGTCGGCAGGGCTGAAAGCCCGTCCGGGACCGTCGCTGAAGATGGCGAACGTGCCGATGATGGTGCCGGCCCAGGAGATGGGGACGCCGATGACGGCGCTCCCCCACCGCGGATCCGCCGGGTCGATGTGGCCCGAGGGTACGGACGCGTAGCGATCGAGGATGACGGTGCCGCGCGTCTTGACGATCTGCCCGGTGAGCCCTTCAGTCAGGGGGAAGGCCTGGCCCTCGCGGCAGCCGACGCCTTGGTCCACCTCCTTGCGGTAGTAGCCCTCGGCCTCGTGGACGATCGAGATGGAGCCGCTCTCACACCCGAGGAGGGCGGCGGCGTGCCCGAGGACACGTTCGAGGAGTGGCACCAGTTCGAACTGTCCGGCGAGGTCGCCGGCGAGTTCGTTGATGCGGTCCAGCTGGGAGGGCGGAGGGTTCTGCTGGTTCTGGGTGATGCTGGGCGTGGGAAGCTGCTGCATGTACGGCACCTGTCTCCTGCAACCGAGCGCGACGCTGCGCACGGGCCTTCAGGATAGCGGGCCGAGCATGAGCCTCAACCGGCTTCGACTACGTCCTCTACCGTTCGGGATCGTTCATGCGCCCACAATGCATGATCGAGCTCAGTCGGGTTCGTTTCCAGAGCCTCTGCAGCGGTAATCACGATCTGCCGCGCTTCTTGAGGGGTTATCCGCCGTCCAGTGGCTCTGCTGACCGCAGCAACAATCCAGGTGTCTGCTTTGACGCCGGGTGTGCCGAGAAGCATGCAGAAGTACTCCCAGGTCACTGCACCGAGACCATGAACCTTCGTGTAGGCCTTTTTATGCTCTGAATTTCCCCCCTCCAGGTCATCTGCTTGCACGACGCCGACATCGACCAGATTTTGCGCTGCTTCCTGGATAGCCGACGCCTTCGTGCGCCCACTGATCATCTGGTCATTGAGTAGACCCTGAAGTTCAGCCGCATCGAGAGCAACCAGGCGTCGTAGGTCGTTAACAGGCGAGTCGGGTGAAACTGCGGCTACGTACCTGTTTACGGAGCCGCGCACCCCGTTGGTCTCTGATCCGTACTTTGCTTGTATCGACAGAACCGCGTCGATGAGCGCGGCCTCGATAGCTCCGGCGCGTCCGCCGGGCCAAACAACCCACTCTTTTCGGGGGAGCTCTTTCTCAATCATTGCTTGCAGTAGCTCTACGTCAGTCATTGTCAGCCTCTTCCTTCTACTGGTCACGGTGGTACTCAAAATCTGCAGGATCGTCTGCCAACCACTACGACTCGAGGTGGAACTCAACCCGGTACTTCATGAACCTGATGTTTCTGGTCATCGTGAGCGCTCGTTTGATCCGAAGGTCGTCCGTTCGTGCGATGATCACGCCCTCGACCGTCTGTCCCGGTTCAAGCAACTCGTCCTGCACGTACCCCATGTAGCGCTGAATCTGACCCACGACGGCGTCGCTCGCTCGATCGCGCTTTAACTCAACAACAAGCAGACGAGTCCGGTCCTTACTGATCGCGAGAATGTCCATCGGCCCTGTATCGGAGGGGTACTGCTGACCCACTGGAAGTCCGCCTTCCGTGTATATGTCGTACTCCTGGCCAAGCTGAGTGTTACTCCAGTTATGCACAAGGAAGTCCTCGAGTTGCTTTTCCATTTGGAAGGCAACTTCCTCAACGATGTCTACCGGGGCTACGACATGGTCGACGCTGACAGCCGTCTTGACGGTGGTCAGCTGCGCCAACTCTGAAGCGTAGGGAGCAAGTGAAAAAACCGTCATTAACGAACCTGCTGATCGCGCCAACTCAGATGACATCAAATCTCGGTCAAACGTGCCTTGCCACTCCACGCGGCGGCGGTGCGGCAGCTCCGTGCCGGGGTGATACTCATATCCCCCCGCTACCGTGCCGAATGCGTAAGCACGATCCGGTTTCGGGGCAAGTACCACGTCGCCGACGCTCAGCCCCACGCATGCTACCCACAAATTTCCCGTTGCGAGGCCAGCTGCGATTTTAGTCTTCTCAGGATTGCGTTCTAGGAACACCTGTTTCAAGGCCGCGTGAAACTCTTTCGGGTCCGACTCTAAATACGGCCTGATGTCGTGATCGCCGATGAAATCAACGCCAAGATACCCGGCCTGAGTCATCTGCTCGGTGTAAATGCCTCGTTGTCCTTGACGGACTACCCAATATTCGATGTGAACCACTGCCTTTCGTCGAAAGTTTCGTCACTGTGGGCAAACATACGCGACACGACTGACGAAGTAAGTCACCAGCACGCACTCAAGCCGTCGGGTAATTAGCGCTCCTAGACCGACGAGACCTACTGCGCCACCGCTGCCGCCTCTGCGAACACATCTGCCGGCATGGGGCGGTGCAGCTTCCAGGTGATCGCGATCGGCTTCTCACCCGAGTGCTGAACATAGTCCACCGCACCCAGGCAGGTGTACGGCACCGCAAGTCCGGTCTCGTCCTCCGCAGTGGGCCGGGTGAAAATCAGCACATGAGAGCCGTGCCCCTTCCGGTCGAGGTACCGCCGTCCAGTCGGGCTTGAAGGCGACGTCGCATTCTGAGATTCCCAGTGGAACAGCTCCGGACTGATTGCGTAATCCTTGTACATCGTCGACGCTGAATGATTCTTGTCGTCCTTATTGAGCGTTACGAAGAAGGCGTCGGTCGAGGTTTGAGAACACCAGGCAACGCCCTCGCGGTGTTGCACGTTCTTCCCTGCTTCAAGGGAACCGTAACTCAGCGCGGCGAGTATCTCCTCTCGGCGGTACGTCGCGTGCGACAGGAGTGGAATGTGTTGCAAACCCAAGCCAAGGCCCTTGCCCGCATGACGCGAGGTTGCCACCCCAAGATCAATCAACTGCTGAATCTCGCTGCACACAAAGCGGTATTGGCGAAGGTGGCTGAATCCCGCGTCGTACGTGGTGAATCCTCCGCCGTCGTTCCACAGCGTGTAGAACAACATCCGCGCGAAGGTCTGCTCGCGCGGACCGAGCTGGCCGTAAGGCGGGCACGCCGGATCAACTAGTTTCGTATAGGCCTCTCCGCGCTCGGGATCATCGACGTGGAGGAAGCGCACCATCCGACCGAGAAGCTTTTGCTCGTCTGGACTGGAGAGCTCGAGGATCTGCTGACCCGTGCCCGCTTCCGCGAGAGAGCCGATCAAGCCGGCCTGGTGGAGGTAGCCGGTCCAGGAGTCCTTTGTGTTCCGATACAGCTGCTTAATGTCATTGCCGGACTTCTCGAGATACGAAGCCAAGTTCGTCTCGCCGTAGGAGGCGATGTCTTGGACGAGTTGCGACCGATTGAACCGCAGCTGAGACCTGATGTTGTCGAGGATGACCTTCTGAGCAACACGATCGAGGATGATCTGAGATCCCGACGGAAGGTATGGGAACTCGTCCTGCACAGCTCTCTCAAGTTGCTTCCGCCCGTAACCGGTGAGGGCTCTGTACCGGAGGTCGAACCGGAACTCACGGCGTTGTTGGCCGATGAAGTCCAACACCGTGAGTACGGACTTCCCTTCAGCTCTCCTAAGTCCACGGCCGAGTTGCTGAAGGAAAACTGTCGAGCTCTGAGTGGGACGCAGGAGGAGCACAGTGTCGACCTGCGGTAGATCGAGGCCTTCGTTGAAGAGATCGACGGTGAAGAGGCAGTTGACAGTTAAGTCTCGCAATTGCGCGAGGGCGAGCGCCCGCGCAGCGTCGTCGGTACCGCCATCGACGGCGAGCGATCGGATACCCGCACGGTTGAAGACCTCCGCCATGTAGTGCGCGTGCTGAACGGACACGCAGAACCCGAGGGCGCGCATGTCATCGGTATTGGTGACCTTGTCACTCAGTTCTCGAATCACCTTCGCTGCGCGGGCGTCGTTACCCGTGTAGAGGCGGTTGAGTTGTGCAACGTTGTAGTTGCCGCGCTTCCATTCCAACTGGCTGAGGTCAACGTCGTCTGACACGCCGAAGTAATGAAACGGCACTAGGAGGTCAGCGTCCAAAGCATCCCAGAGGCGAAGTTTGCTCGCAGTCCGACCATCGAAGAACTGCTTCGCAACGTCCACCCCGTCGCCCCGCTCAGGAGTGGCCGTCAACCCGAGTAACTGCTGAGGGCGGAGATGGTCGATGATGCGGCGATAGCTCGGCGCCATCGCGTGGTGGAACTCGTCAATAACGACGACGTCGAAGGAATCTGGTTCCAGCGCTTCGACTCCGCGCGAGGCTAGTGATTGCACCGACGCGAAGACGTGGTTCCATTGCGTTGGCTTGTTGTCTCCCACGTAGAGCTCGCCAAATGCGCCGTCCTGCATCACGGTGCGATAGGTACTCAGCGCTTGCTTCAGAATCTCCTGCCGGTGCGCTACAAAGAGCAGCTTGAGACGTCGACCCGCTGCTTCGCAGAGACGCTGATAATCAAGAGCGGCGATGACGGTCTTGCCGGTGCCGGTTGCCGCGACCATGAGGTTCCGCGTGTGGCCCTTGAGTCGTTCAGACTCGAGATCCTCGAGCATCTCGACTTGGTGCAGGTACGGCTCTACCTCAAGCCCGGTTTCGGCCTTCGGTGCACCGGTGCGGCGACCACCGTTGCGTTCGAGCGCCGCATCAAGTTTGTCGCCGTCCCGCTTAGGGTCGTAGGCCTGGAAGGCGCGCTGTGCCCAGTAACTATCGAAGGTCACCTCGAACTTCTTGAGGAGGTCTGGCGTGGCGACGGAGCTGAGGCGCACGTTCCATTCCAGCCCGTCGACCAAAGCTGCCTTGCTCAAATTCGAGCTGCCCACGTAAGCCGTGTCAAAACCGGTGTTGCGACGGAACAGCCACGCCTTTGCATGCAACCGTGTCGCTTGCGATTCATAGCTGATCTTGACCTCGGCGCCGTATCGATTCACCAACTCGTCAATCGCTCGGCGTTCACTAGCACCCATATAGGTGGTCGTTATGACGCGAAGCTTTACCCCACGCTCGGCCAATCGCTCGAGAGCCGGGTGGAGAAGTCTGAGCCCGGTCCACCGAACGAAGGCACAGAGAAGGTCAACGGTGTTGGCGGACTCCATCTCAGCGCGCAGCTCCGCCGCCAAGTTCGGTTCATCTCTGCCGTTCGTCAGGAGAGCAGAGTCGGAGAGCGCCGTCGCGGGTCGCCGCAGGTCGCGCCGCTTCACGGACTCAGGCTTGTGTAGCGACAAAAGCTGCGATGGGCCCTGCTCAATTGCATCGCTGGATGAGAGCACCTCGAGAAGTTGATTGGCTAGCGCAAGTCGGGATTCGGGCTCTGCTCTCGACATCGCAACACTCAACGCCCTGGCCACGTACTGAGATACGACTACAAGCGCATCGCTTTCGCTAAGCGGCTCAACTGTTGCTTCGAGTTCAGGCACACCAACTAGGCGCTCTAAGAGCGAGCGAGTAACGAGCGTCTCGTAGAGCCCTTCGGCTAATTCCTGCCGCGTCACGTCCCCATCGATTTTCTCCACCGTCACAGAGTAGGTCGGTGCTGCAACAAATACCGGCAGCTAGCTAGGCCGAAGCACACGCGCCGCTCCCATCAGGGCAATCCGCGCCCTTCACGATCCAACGATGTCACAGCCAACCCATCGGCGTAGGTTGCGGCGAGATGACTGAGACCCGGCATTTGCGCTGTCTGACCTGACACTTATTGCCAGCCGTCACGCTGCACCCGAAATCGGTCACCTACCCCTGCCAACCCAGCCTGTACCTGCGCGATGGCTTGAGCTGGCACTGCAACGGCTCGGAAAGGCACCAACGATCCGCCTTTAGGACGATTAGAGCCTTTCCTGCCGCGCCACGCCGTGTTCCGTCGGTGTGCGAGCTCTCGCCTACCGACACCCTTCGCTCAACGTTCCATCGATCTCATCAAAGGCCGTATCTTGCTCTGCCGAGAGGAACCGAGGTGAGACACATTGCTGAGACCACGGTGAGAGGCCACAGCCCTCGCAGATGCTGACTCAGCGTCGTCCTCGCCGAGCATCCGGCCCGTCCTAGGAAAGGATGGTGGTCTCAACCGGTCAATGCACCACTCCTTGGCAGGATGAGTGGTGGAGGTGCGTGTGGAGTTCACGACGGAGCAGCAGCAAGCGATTTGGGAGGGGTGGCGGAACGGTGAATCGTTCCGTCAGGTCGGTCACCGGGTAGGGCAACCGGCGCATGTGGTCCAGTACTTCCTGCGGGGTCATGGCGGCATCAAGCCGAGTCTTCCTCGGCGGAACCGCCGGCACCTGACGCATCAAGAGCGCGAGGAAATCTCTCGCGGCATTGCAGCAGGGTTGTCCATCCGCAGAATCTCCGCGGGCCTGGGGAGGTCTCACTCGAGCATTTCGAGGGAGCTCGCGCGACACGGTGGACGAGCCGCTTATCGGGCAACAGCCGCCGAGCAGGCATCCCATGTCCGAATGAAGCGACCGAAGCTGAGCCGGCTCAAGCAAAGACCGGCGCTGCTGCAGGTCGTGAAGGCGAAGCTCATCCTGGGATGGTCGCCGAAACAGATCGCGGCCTGGCTGAAGCTGGCCTATCCCGAGGACCCATCCATGCGCCTGTCCCACGAGGGCATTTACCGGTCGATCTACTACGTCTACCGCCGGGAGCTCGACCGGGGCATGTCCCAGCATCTGCGCTCCGGGAGCACTATCCGCAGGCCACGGAAGGCCAAGCAGTCATTGGGCCGCGGCCGGTTGAAGAACATGGTGCCCATCACCGCCCGACCGGCATCGATCGAGGACCGCGTCGAGGTGGGGCACTGGGAGGGGGATCTTGTCATGGGTAAGAGACCGTCCGCGGTGGCGACGCTGGTGGAGCGCACTACCCGGGCCGTCAAAGTCGTCCATCTCCCCGACGGATACAAGGCAGGTGCCGGACGTGTCGCCTTAACGCAGGCGTTCAAGGCAATCCCAGAGCCGTTGCGCCGGTCGTTGACCTGGGACCGCGGTCGAGAAATGGCAGAGCACCAGCAGCTCTCGACGGACCTGAGGATGAACGTCTACTTCTGCGCCCCGGGGAGCCCCTGGCAGCGAGGGTCGAACGAGAACACGAACAGGATGCTCCGCCAGTACCTTACGAAAGGCTCTGACCTTCGGCGGTTCACCGCCAAAGACCTCGATGACATCGCGAACCTCATCAACGACCGTCCCCCAACAGGTTCTGAAATGGGCCAACTCCAACGACCTCTACCAAGCCCACCTCACCACCTCCAACCAGCCCGCGATACTCTCAGAAACACAGGTGGTGCACTGACCGGTTGAGACCGCCATCCTTTGCTGAGATGCAGCTGAACGCACTGTGAGGCGATAAGGCGTCTGTACATGGCGTCCTGGCCGAGCTCGTCCTCGGGCGCGACAATCGGGACTGGCACTTCCCGTCTAGACGGTTACGGAATCGTTGTCAGTTCTACGCTGCGGCCGTCACGAGTAGGGCGCTGGTTCACGAGTGTTCGCCATATGATTCTGTGGGCTGACTGATGGGCAGCCCGGTTCTTGTGCAGCCATTCTGAAAGGTATTTTGTGACACCTCTGCTCCGTTTCTTGTTCCGCGGAGGCTCTGCAGCAGTACCCGCACCGGATGAGAAAACAGCAAGGACTGAGTTGCAGCCTCCGAACCTGTCGAACACTTCGAGATCCGACATAATTGGGCGTTCGTCCGTCTCGACGTGGGAGCAATTTTGGGCAGCTCGAGACTTGGCCAACGGTCGAGCCAACGAGGACCATGAAGCGATCCAAGCCCTTCTGACAGCCCAGATCGACTGGCTTACAGGTGCACTAAACCTGCTTCAGCCAGGAGACCGCAAGCCGGATCAAGTCGATGTAGGCATGAAGATGCGGCAGGAACTCAGGAGCGGCAAGCTCAACGAGGGGATGATTAACGGTGCCGTCGCTAAAGTCCTGGCGTCCTATTTCTGGCCGTTCGTTGAGGGACCTCGGGCAGACCAAATTCGTGCAGATTACAAAACCCACTCGGCTTCCAGGCCAGCCGTGCGCCTCTTAGCTGGCGATAGTCGGCCGGTACCAGCAGTCCCATCAGCAGGGGTGGCAAGTGATTCACGGACTGCATCTATGGAACTGGTTGCAGAGATTTTGCATGAGCTCAGCAGAAGGCATGAGCTCGCCGATGAAGATTTCGCTGAGCGCACCGCGGAGGTTCGAAGGAGGGTGCGTGAACAGCAAGCACAGGGCGTAGACCCCACTGCTGGTTCCTCCACGGTGTTGGATGATCTCGATCGCTACATAGGGCAGCAGCAGCACAAGTACAGAGTCAACGCCAAGCGAGGGGTCAAGAGCGAGGGGATGATTTGGCGTTCGCGAGCTGTACTTGAGATTTGTGGTTGCCAAGGATGTATATCGGTCCGGACTCGGCAGACACCATGGATGATGACCGATAGAGTTGTACTGCCTGAGGTCGAGTTGCGACATCAGCTTGCGAACGCACTTCTGGCTGAAGTTCCGCGGAAGTATCTCGATGTACTTCGGCTCGAACTGATCGTGGCCCACAATTCGATACTGGATGCCTCGCCCTATACGTGCCATAAGGATCGCGTCCGAAGCATGGCTTCTCTTGTTATGTCACTCTTTGACACTACTTCTGACAGCCCGGAGAGGAGCTATCTCGCTGGCTTGGATGAGCTGCTTACTCGAAGTCCTTGGCCGGCCAGTGGGCCCACTCCACCTCCGCGCCAAATTCGCACCTGGCAGGATGCGGAGGAGAACGCGGCCGAGTGGATGCGCTACATGGGGCACGCAGACGCGAGGGTCACGAACGGAGGCGCTGACGGCGGCATCGATGTTGCCTCTCGATCGGCTCTGGCGCAGGTAAAGCGTGAAGCCGTTGCGGTGGGAAGCCCTGCAATTCAGAGATTCTACGGCGCAGCAAGCGCGCGCGGTGACTTCCAGTACAAACTGTTCTTCTCGGGATCCGGCTACTCAAGGGCCGCCGGAGAGGATGCACAACGACTGGGCATCGCACTCTTCAATTACGACCTCGACGGTCGAATAGAGCCAGCGAACGCAGCAGCCGGAGCAATCCTTCACCCCGCAGAGTCAGGGTAGTCGTCGGGACGACAGGGGAGCCGCTGGACGGACGAACGTCGGATCGGCGGCCAGGCAACCGTGATCTTTGGGTCCGTCTACTTTTCCCCACAGTGCTTCTCGTCGGGCTACTCGTCATGCTTCTCCTCCCCATACCGCAGAAGGCTGTGCCGGCTGCCTTAATCGTCGCGGGTTGGGGCTTGTCACGGGCGGCGTAGTTGGACTCTTCACAGGTATCAGTAGACCGCTCTGGCCGATTTACGCCCTGATGCTCACCAGTCTGGCCGCCCTGGTGAACGCGCGAACGACGGGGAGCGAAGTGCGACCGACGTCACAAGTTGCTCTCAACACCTCCTTGGCTACTCATACACAGAGCAGGTGAACGAGCACCGGTACAGTGGTTGGAAGTATTGGCCGCAACCAGAAGTCGGAGAACCTTGAGTAAGTCATTGCTGGAACAGCTGCCGGGAATCGTTACCGAGGGCAAGCGCAGAGCCGCGCAGATCCTGGAGGGTCTGGAGGGCCGAAATCGGGTTACATTACAATCGCGAGAACTGGTCATTCCCAACAAGGATGTCTCGGAAGCTGAACTTTTCAAGCACCTCGAGGCTGAGGACAGCAGCGTCTCGCTCCTGAGCAGGCTCATATACGGAGACAACCTACTGGCCATGGCCGCACTGCTTGCCGGCGATGCAGATAACCCGTCAATGCGCAGCAAGCTCGACTTGATCTACATCGATCCTCCGTTCGATTCCAAAGCAGACTATCGAACGAGAATCACACTGCCGGGTAGAACTATCGATACACGTCCAACAGTCATGGAACAATTTGCCTACTCTGACACCTGGTCAGAAGGCACCGCCTCGTACCTAGCGATGATCACCCCGCGCTTGGTATTGATGAGGGAGCTTCTGACTGAGCAAGGGTCAATCTATGTCCACCTAGACTGGCATGTCGCCTCCTACGTGAAAATCATTATGGACGAGTTGTTCGGCAAGGAAAACTTTGTCAATGACATCTCATGGAAACGATCGCACGCCCACGGCGATTCCGGGCAGGGCGCCTCTCACTTCGGACGAGTGACAGAAAGCATCTTGTTCTATGGAAAGAGTTCATCAAGGTACTGGGCGCCACCTTACGAACCGTACACAAATGAAATCCTTGCGCGAGACTATAAACACACCGATCCTGCTACAGGCGAACGTTACCGTTTGATGCCCGTGGACGGCCCTGGCGGCGCAGCAAAGGGGAACCCCTACTACGAGTTCCTGGGCGTCAAGGGGTACTGGCGCTACGCCGAAAGTACTATGCAGGAGCTGCACCAAAAGGGTGAGATTATACTCTCCTCGACCGGGAAGTCTCTTAGCCGTAAGAGGTACTTGAGAGATGCCAAGGGCACTCCAGTTACAGACTTTTGGGGCGACATCAACCGAATCAGCCCCACGTCGGGCGAGCGACTGAACTACCCGACGCAGAAGCCTGAGAAGTTGCTTGAACGCATCATCCAGACATCATGCCGCCCGGGGGGGATCGTGGGAGACTTCTTTGCTGGATCAGGGACAACTGCTGCGGTAGCCGACAAGACCGGTCGGACCTGGGTAGCGTCCGATCTTGGGAAGCCGTCTGCAATGATCATGAGGAAGAGACTCATCGATCAGAACGCCAAGCCTTTCCTCTTTCAAGCAATCGGAGATTACCAAGTCGAACAGGCAAGGTCGGTGCTGGGGCGCAGATACAAGGTCGGAGAGCTGGCCCAAGTCATGCTGCGTCTATTTGGAGCCGTGCCGCTGCCCCCCGAAATCAGTCAGGGCGGGGCACTTGGACGCATCCCAGACGAAAAGGCCTTGGTAATTGCCACAAGTCCAAACGCGTTAGTCACGGGGTCTACCCTGAAGCGTGCACAACAAGCTCGACTGACCGTTATGGGCGGCTTCGATAAGGTATACGTCCTGGGGTGGAACTTTGCTGACTCAATTGGTCAGGACATACAGGCTCTCAATGACGATCGCCTCGAAGTCCGCGTCATCCCACCAGATCTACTCGATCGCCTAAAGAAAAAGGGATCCGTTGAGAAATTGGCTGAAGAAGTCCGCTTCTCAACCCTCCAGTACATCAGTGCTGCCGTCACTGAGAGAAGACAAGGTGGGCAATCCGAGACACTTACTGTCGAATTGCAAAATTACGTCCTCCTCTCACCTGATGCAATCAATCTTGATGACAAGAGCCGGGCCCAGTTACTCGAAGTCATGAATGAAGAGCCCTTGGCTCTCCTGGAGTACTGGGCTGTCGACCCAGACTACGATGGTCAAATTTTTCGGTCCTACTGGCAGGACTATAGGGAAAATAGTAAGAACGACGGGGACGACTTGAGGGTGATCACAACGGCCCGCATAAACCTGGAGGCCAAGCCGACAGTTCGGAGGGTTTGCGTGAGGGCAGTCGACGTATTCGGTTACGAATCCGAAGTCGTTATTGAGAATGTTGGGATAACCGAATGAGTGTCAGCGCAGAACTTTTCCCATTGGCCACGGCGCTTAGCCGAATCGTTGACGATCAAATACCTGACATAGTCAAGGGACAGCCCACCTCCCTGATGGACGAAGTCACACCGGTGACTGCAGAACTCCTGAAGTACTGGTTTCAGGATGATTTCGTACAGCTGCGGACCATAAACTTTCATGCCGGTCAGCGGGCAGCAATCCTTCACATTATTTATGCACACGAGGTTCTAAAATCCACGAACTTGGCCGACCTGTACCGCCAACTTGCCCCCGAAGCGCTGCTCAGCGGCGACACCTTGGGGGAAGTGACCCGTGCGCAGAACAACCACCCGAAGTACGCAGCGAAGATGGCCACAGGCACAGGTAAAACATGGGTCCTCAATGCACTTATGATTTGGCAGCACCTCAACGAACGCGAGTACCCAGAAGACCCTCGTTTCAGTTCCAATTTTTTGTTAGTTGCACCCGGTCTAATTGTCTACGACAGGCTGCTTGATTCGTTCCTCGGAAAAGAGCGGGACGGCGTGCGCGTCTTCGAGACTTCAGATATCTTTCAGAACCAAGATATTTTTATCCCTGACAACTATCGAGACCAAATATTTGGTTTTGTTAAGTCATCCGTCGTCACCAAGACTAACATTGGCAAGAAAGTTACTGGGAGCGGTTCAATCGCCATTACAAACTGGCACCTCCTCGCCGGAGTCGAGGACCCCGAGTTTGTGCCAGCGACGGATTCTCCCGGCGGCGAAATCGATGCCAAGGAAGCCATCGAAAGTTTCTTCCCCATATCACCGGGTACCAGCACCGCGAATTCACTGAACGTATTGGATCGCAAGTACATACGCGGCGGCCCCCTTGAATGGCTGAAAAAGCTACCTTCACTCATCGTCTTCAATGACGAAGCCCACCATATTCACTCAATAAAGAAAGGACAGCAGATTGACGAGGTGGAGTGGCAGAAAAGCCTTTCCGAAATTGCCTCGACGAAGGGTGAGCGCTTCGTCCAAATCGACTTCTCTGCAACGCCCTTTAATGAAGTTGGATCAACTGCGAAGAAAAGCCGGAAATATTTCCCCCACATCATTGTCGATTTTGACCTAAAGGAGGCCATGAAGGGCGGCCTGGTGAAGGCTCTGGCTCTAGACAAAAGAAAGGAAATCGCCTCACTGCCGCTGGATTTCAACGCCGAACGCGACGGCGACGGCAGGGTTACTGGTCTCTCTCATGGGCAACGTGTCATGATTCGGGCGGGCCTGACCAAACTTGCGATGCTTGAGCAGAGCTTTGGACACATTGACTCCACGAAACACCCGAAACTAATGATCATCTGCGAAGACACTTCCGTAACAGGTTTCGTAGAGAGTTTTCTTTACGCAGAGGGAATGGCACACGCCGACGTACTAACCGTGGACTCCAACCGCAAGGGAGAGATGTCTAAGGACGAGTGGGAGAAGACCCGGGAACGGTTGTTCGACGTAGATCGGCATCAGAAGCCTAAGGTAATAGTAAGCGTGCTCATGCTCCGGGAAGGTTTCGACGTAAACAACATCGCCGTCATCGTTCCCCTACGATCCAGCAAGGCCCAGATCCTACTTGAGCAAACCATCGGCCGTGGGCTTCGTCTCATGTGGCGTGGCGACCAACAGGTGGACGAAATGAAGCGAGAAACGCGGAAGAGGATCGCCAGTAAACTCGAACCCGAGAACTATTTTGACGTTCTGTTCATCGTGGAACACCCCGCCTTCTCTGACTTTTATGAAGAACTTATGAGTGAAGGTCTGGCGGGCGAAGTCGGCGCAAGTGATGACGGAACCGCCGCACCCATTGGAGATCTTGAAATCGTTGACCTAAAAGACGGGTACGGGACCTTTGACTTCCACATCCCGATGATGGTCCGAGATCGAGAAGAAGCACTCAAAACGCCCACACTCGACCCCTACCGATTGCCGAAATCAAAGTTCCCATTTGCCGATGCGAAAACGTTCGTCGGCAAAGGCGACCGATTTGTCTCCGTGGATGCCCAAACGAAAACTCAATTCGGAGACTACCGCGTCAATGGTGGCGTCATGACAGCTACTGGCTACAACGATTTCTTATCGCGCCTCACTATTCGAATAACGGAAGCTCTGGGTGGCACACGTTCTGAAATAACGACCAGCGCCAAGAAGTACAATTCGCTCGCTGAGTACCCCCTTCTTCAGGCATATAGGCCAGAAATCTTGGGATGGATTGACACCTATATTCGAAACCGCTTTTTTGGGCAGGTGATTGACCCGCTAGAGGACGAGAACTGGCGCGTCCTCCTTACCGATGCGGTAACGAACGAGCTTAGCGGTAACATGGCTACCGCCTTGGTCAGATCTCTGACCCAGGAGACAGTCAAACTGGCTGAAGTGAATCACAGAAGTCTGTCGGAAGTCCGAGCACTGAGCGTCCGCTCCACCTCGTGTGTAGAAGTGGCAAAATGTATCTATCCCAAGCTCCCGGTTCCAACTCACGGTGGTGGGCTTGAACGAAAGTTTCTTGCATGGGCCAACAACGATACGAAGGTTGAGGCACTCTGCAAGATCAGCGAGTACAAGCACACGTTTATCCAGCGGCCCTACCTCAAGGCAGATGGTATGCCAGCAAGGTATTCTCCCGACTTTCTGTTCCGAACTGCCGAGATGGTCTACGTAGTCGAAACTAAGGCAGATTCCGCGCTGTCCGACATCAATGTGCAGCGAAAACAGTCCGCGGCGATCGCCTGGTGCGAACAGATCAACGAGCTGGAGCCGTCCCAGCGCAGCCATCGGCGATGGGCATATGTTCTCCTTAGCGAGCAGGCCGTCGAAGGATCAATTGCTGGTAATGAGAGAGCCTCAGAGCTGCTTGACCGTACTCGTCTGCGGACACGAGCGGAAGAAGTAGCGCAAGAACAAATTTGGTAGCAAATTTCGGTGGTTTGCGACCCAGGCTATCAGAATAGCGCATAAATTCTCCGCAGTTCGTTGGTGCTTGGCATTTACATATCGAGAGTCAGACTGAGTAATTGACTTTGACCGATCGAAACCAGGTACTTGAGGAGCAAAATGGTGCAGCGTGTACATATTCAGATGATTGACGATCTCAACGGCCAGGAGGCTGAAGAGACCGTGCGCTTTGGCTTGGACGGTACGGAGTACGAAATTGACCTGACGACGGAGAACGCTTTGGAGCTGCGCTCTGCGTTGTCGCGGTACGTGGATGTGGCTCGGAAGTCTTCCAGCCGGCGGGGTCAGGGTGGGCAGCGCGGGACGTCTACGAGTCGTGCGAAGCGCGACGAGGTACAGAAGATCGGTCAGTGGGCGCAGGACAACGGCCACAACCCGAGCTCGCGGGGTCGAATCTCGCAGTCAATCGTCGATGCCTATAACGAGGCCAACAAGTAGCCACCCCTGCCAGGACGGGCGCCGGTCATGAGTCGAGCACTCGACACTCTTTTCGCGGATCTACCCTCACGGCTCAGCGTTGAACAGCTGACCGACGTGCTCGGGCTGTCCGATAAGACAGTGACCTACCGCTGGCTACGCGACGGGAAGGTACCGGCTATCCGCTTGGGCGGAACCTGGGTGATCCTCCGCGATGACATCCACGAGCACCTCGAAGCGAGCTACAACACGAAACCCGGTTTCGTCGGCACGCCCTCGCCGTCGACGGACGAGGAACAGGGGTCCTCAACGGTGCCCGAAGGCGATGGTGCTGATGAGGACGAGGACGCTATGTCGAAACCTGCTCGTGAGGACGAACGGGAGCCGGCCGGCAATGTCCCTAGTAGGCGTGAGGAGCTCCAGCGAATCCGTCAATGGGCGCAGGACAACGGCTTCAGCCCGAGTTCCCGTCGCCGGATCTCGCAGTCAATCGTTGACGCCTACAACGCGGCACGCAAGTAGGGAACAGGCGGCTCTAGTCCCTGCCGGCCTTCTCGTCAGTCCTTGTCCGGTCCGTCTGGTGTATCCCGGAGTAATCGGGCTCCAGTGCTGACGAGCACGAACGCCAGGACCACGAGCAGGACAAGCCCGGCAACCGTGAAGACTGACGTATCCGGTGTGATGAGGGCTGTGACGATTCCTCCACCGCCCATCACGGCCATGATGCTACCCAGACCGATGCAGGCCCAGAGGAGGTAGCGGGGTGTGCGGTAATCCTCTTCGTCATCCCGCATCATTTATCTCAGCACCGCAGCGCTGGGATGCCCGACCAGTGACGTGATGGCAGGCCTTCGGATCTTTCGGCGCTGCACCCGGGTGGTGCCGGTTGGGACGACGAGTAAGGATTATGCGTTGCCGTCAGGAGTTCACGAGAGCAACCCCGGCGTCGCCGGCCGGGCGGTTCTTCAGGGACCATTCTTGGTCTTTGGCGTGGAGCCAGAGCACGATGTCCATGATCCGCAGCCTGGATGCACTCGGTGTGGCACCCGCGGCGAGCCGGATGGCATCCAATCTTCCGGCCAGTCGGGGGTCTTCCTGGAACGCCTGGTGCCACACCGTCCACTGCTCCGCTGAGCTGTTTTTGGGAAGTCCCATCATCGGGCCGACGTAGCTGTCGAAGACGGGGATGAGCTTCGGGCGTTTCCGGGCCATGATTTTGCTGGCCGTCGTCGACCCGATACCCCACGGGTAGTCCTGGCGTCCGCGGAGGATGTCCCACAACTGCTGGGCAGGACTTTCCGGCCCCAGGCGGGTGTCGAATTGTGCCGGGGTCAGCGTCGTGAAGTCGAGGGAAAGCGGGATCCTACCCAGCAGGCGCCGCACCTGATCTCTGTGTCGGGCCAGTCCGATGGCCGCTTCCGGCGGTACATCGACGGAGAGCATGGAGACGGCAACGAAATCGTCACCAGTCAGCTCGTTGGCGACCTCCGCCCGATCTCCGCCGCCGGCCCACTCATCAAAGTGCGCACCGGACCGGGGCCGGCCCGTGTCCTTCAACGGCCCGTAGTACCGCTTGACCAACTCTACTGCCTCATCGACATGGTCCGCGTCCAGGATCGGGTGTGTCATCAGTTCCTTCCAGCCTCGGTAAGTGTCATTGGTTCCCGTTCACCGTGTATCTGCCAACTCGTGGTCGTGCTCCCGCCGGGTTGCAGGCATCCGGTCGTCCGGGCCCTGATGAAGTCTCGTAGCGCTGCCGGGTCCAAGGGTGTTCCGCTGTTCATGGCCTTACCGACTTCCAGACCGCCGATGCGGTCGAAGATGGACACACGCGCCAGCCGGATGTCTGGTGTGTGCAGCGCGTAGGCGTCCCTCACTGCGTCGTACAGGGCGCGCTGTTTCCACCGCGATGACCCCAGGTCCAGGAAGGAACCCTTCCGGTCGGAGCCGCCGAACATCCGGTCCGTTGATGGATTGGCCCAGCCGTTAGCTTGGCAGGCCCGCAGGCAGTGCGCTTCGCCGCTGGTGCTGTAGTGCCGGTACGCCCCCGCCCAGGGAAGCCTGTCTGCCCAGGGAATGCGAAGGGTGCGCTCACGGTAACGGTTGAAGTGCAGTTCCTCGTCGAACTCGATGAACAGCCCGTCACCTGTAGCGAGGTCCCACGCACCTGCGGTGAAGTCCGCGTCGTCGCGCACTCCCCCGAGTCCGAGGTACAGGCCGGTGATCTCGGTCCTGACCATCATCGGCAGGTCCCGGGTGTGAGCCCTCGTTTCACCCTGACGCTGCTCCGGTCCAGCAAGACCGATGCCCGCACCGATCAGGGCCTGTTTGAAGTTGTCTGCGCGTTTCCCCATGTGCGGGAGTGTAACTGCTTCCCGGGACAAGAAATCGGCCGCGCTGATGTGTGAGGGCGGTCAGACAGACCGCCGGCAGGGTGTCAGGAAGGGTGCTGGAGGATTCGATGTACCTACTGCATCCTGGTCTTGGCAAGCGACGATCCGTCAGGGGCCCTTCGACGTAGCTGCCGCCCATGTTCTAGCGAGAAGCTCGGGGTCGGGGCGCCACGCTGCAATATCGGGAATGACTGCTAGCTTGCGCCCGTCGTAATCCTTCAGGAGTCGGTCGACTGCTTCATCAGGGCCACTGTTCATGATCGGGCGTGATACGTGAATGGTCAGGTCATCGGCCACCGCGAGCAGGCCGGCGTCGAAGGCCGCGTGGTGGTTCTTGCACAACGCGAGTCCGTTGATGACGGAGGCGATGCCCTGGTCGTCCCGATCGGGAACGATATGGGCTGCATCCAGCAAACCGGCGATACTAAGCCCGCACACCGCGCACTGACTGTTGTAGGCCTGAAGCACGTCCCGACGGAACACGGGCTGATGCAGTCGTTGCCGTGTCGTCCCAACGGTCCACCGACGTTCGTACTCCGGAGCGATACCAGCCCGGAGGGAAAGATAGGCCCCGCTGACGTCGAGTTCGAAGACCCGGTCACGATGCAGGTATCGGTGCACATACACCGGGAACACGGCCTGATACGTGCTGTCATCCATGGGGGCGAGAACGACCAGCGGGACGCGTGCCTCCAGGGCCGATAACAGGCCCTGGTCCGCCCTGGCCGTCCTGCCCTGCTTCTCGTGCGGGTATCGGAGCATGCCCGCGTCATCAACGGCGCGGGCAAGGGATGTGCCCGAGGCCGATGGTGACAGTGTCAGGGAGACCGGGATGTCGAACCCCGGGGGGATCACCATTCCGTGTGAGGACGGCAGGATTGTGGCCGGCTGGCCGTCCACGGTGAGACCGGCAAGGTCACTACGGGTGAACAACCGGCTTTCGTTCTCCTCCAACCGCTCGAAGATCCGCAGCCGCCGGGCCGAGACGTGCGCATCCACCGAGGTTGCACCCGTGTAGGGATCTCCCCGCCAGGCACGGAACGTCGCGATCTCCGACGCGGGGAGTACCGTCCGTGGATCCCACTCAGTGATCAGCCACATGTACCCCTGGGCGGTGAGCAGATCCTCGACGGGCAGTGCGTTGGCGGATGCGATCGTCCTGAATTCGTCCAGGGACCTCCGGAAGTTCTGGTAGTCCAGATAAGGGTTCACGTCGTTCCGGGTGGCCGGCCAGCCGATAGTCCTCCAGAACCGGCGGACTGCCTGTGGGCGGTAGGGAGGATGATCGGCGGCTCCACGCGCCATCAGCAGCACCGAGGCCACAGCCGTGCCGATCCCAGGGGTCAGGCCCGCATTATGGGTCCGCAGGTCTCGGACGAAGCGGTTGAAGGATGCTTCCGAGAGGCTGCCGTCCCACAAGAGCCGAAGCAAGGGTGCGAGCACCTCTGGTCGTGTCTTCGCTGCACGGACGAGCTCGTCGGTGTAGCGCCAGTTCAACAGGTTTGAGCCCGCGAACGCGCCCGCGAACACCGTTGCCCACCCGGGATCGTCGGCCTTCAACAAATCGCGGGCGGCCGCCAGCTTCTCCGCGGATTCCACCTTGTACCTAATCTCTTCGGCGGTGAAGTCGATGGTGGGAAGCATCTGCTTCACCCACAGAACAGACTCGACGAACCTTTTCCTGTGACCTGATGCCAGCATCGCATCAGCTTAGGCTTCCTGCGCAACAAGCGCCCTCCTGTCGAGAACAATAACGACAGCGCCCTCCCGAAAAGACATTGAAAGCCCTGCACTGACGGCTCAGGAGGATCGCGAAGACATCCCGCTAATCATCGCCCCAGCCTCCCGGGGCACATATGGCAGGGTGGGTGCATGCCGGATCTGAAACTCTTCCATATCGACCAAGGCCACGCCGTAGAACTGACCTCGCGCGCTGTCGCCCTGGAACAGGATCTGCAGAAACTCATCGAAGCGAACATGGAGACCATGTTCGGTGTCCGTTTCCTCGCCCGCGAATACAGCACCGGCAAGGTCCACCGCGGCAGGATCGACTCGCTCGGCATCGATGAGAACGGCTCCCCGGTGATCTTCGAGTACAAGCGAGCAGTGAACGAGAACGTCATCAACCAGGGCTTGTTCTACCTCGACTGGCTGATGGACCACCGAGGAGAGTTCCAGATCCTCGTTGCGACACAGCTCGGCACGGAAGCCTCTAAGAGCATTGACTGGTCGGCGCCCCGCCTGATCTGCGTCGCGAACGACTTCACCCGCTACGACGAGTACGCGGTACGCCAAATCAACCGGAACGTTGAACTCGTCCGGTATCGGGACTTCGGTCAGGACCTCCTCGCTATAGAACTCGTCACGACCGTGACCACCGAAACCACCTCGGCCAACCGAAAACCGTCCAAACCACCGGCGCCGGTCCCCGAGGCCGCTACTCCAGCGAAGAAGGTGACGCGCTCCAAAACGGTGAGCGAGTTCCTTGCCCAAGCTGACGAAAACCTGTCTGCCCTGTACGACCAGTTCGAAACCTTGGCCCTCTCGTTGGGCGACGATGTTGTGAAAAATGAACGCGCCTACTACTTCGCATTCCGCCGGCTCAAGAACTTCGCCTGCGTCGAAGTGCACCCCACCTCGAAGAACCTGCTCATCTACCTCAAACTCGATCCCCGCACCGTAGAGCTTCAGGAAGGGTTCAGCCGGGACGTGAGCAACATCGGACACTTCGGTACTGGAGACCTCGAGCTGAGAATTAGAGACACCACCTGGTGGCCCATTGTGGAAGAACTGACCCGCCGGTCCTACGAAGCCAATTAAGACCCAGTCAACTGCACGAAGCAAGACAAACGATGGCGTACTGGTACGCAACCCAGGGTGTAGTCAGAACCTTCGACGCGTCGATAGAAGACGGCATCTTGTGGACGTGTCCACGACGGCCAGGGAAGACGACAGGACCAGACCGCACGAACATTCTCCAGATGATTGAAAGTGACATCGTCTTCCACCACTCCAAGAGCTACCTACGCGCAATCAGTATCGTCACCGCCAGCTCGACCCCTGCTCCCCGGCCGAGTTCGCACCGCCCAGGACTGGAAGGCGACGAAGACAACGGGTGGCTCGTCAGGGTTCAACCTCTGCAAACTGGCCTTGATCTTCCCTATAAGGACGTCGCGCAGCTGATAACACTTGGCTCACCTGGACCTTTCAACGCAGTAGGGGTGCCTCACCAAAAGTTTTTATCCCCTCTCAGCGACGCAGACGGAGAGGGGCTTCTACAGCACCTGAACCTGGACTTCGTGCAGAACGGGATGTACGGCAGGCCGTTTACTGAGTGGTTGGGCGATGACACCGATGAGCTGTCCATCTCCACAATCCGCAAAGAACAATCGACTCTACGACGTCATCTACTCAACGGCCGCGACACCGCGTTGTGCTCCTTATGCCATGCGAAGCTCCCTGCCCGGCTACTCATTGCAGGGCACATCAAACCCCGTGCCTTATGCACTGAACAAGAACGCAAGGACTACCGCGCCGCGATGTTGATCTGCAGCCTGGGCTGCGACGCCCTCTTCGAGTGGGGCTACATTGTCGTCACCGCGGACGGCCACATGGAACCTGGAATACCCGCCGAGACCCCAGCACTGGGAGCTGCCGTAGCTAAGCTGATCGGCCAACGGCGCACCGCATACGACGAGGTCACGGCCCCGAGGTTTGAATTCCACCGACGCTCGAGGATCGGTCAGCTTCATTAATAACATCACGACTGAGCCCGGGCGCCTGATCGGTAATCGAATGTCCGCTGGAACCAACGCCGAGACGCGTGGCCGGATACCTCTGCAGGCCGGGGTAACCCGACACCTTCGCCGATGATGAGTGTCATATGCGCTGTTATCGGCGTTAACACTAAGAGGACCGGATACCGCCATCCAGACGCATATACCAACGGTTCGGAAAGCAGCGGGTGCGAACTCCTACACGAGATAGTAGGGTCAGGAGCCGACGGGTGCGCCCAGGGTGTCGGCCATCTCCCACCAGAGCCGATTCACCTCGACGTACCGGTCGGTGAGGTCGAGCGGCTTCGCCCACGGCTTGTCGATGATGTAGTGGATGTTCTTCACCGACGCCGGATCCCAGACCGACGGGTGCTGGTGCGGCAGGGTCTTCAGCGCGTTGTACACGTAGGGCAGCGGCAGCCAGCGGTCGCGGTAGTACTCGTTGAGGAAGTCCTGCTCTGCGAACGGGTAGTGCAACAGGTCGTCCACGCCCGCCACCTGCCCCACCATGTCGGCGAAGACGGCATCGTCGGGAGACAGCACGAGGAAGCCGCCGTTCAGGTAGTTGTCCGTCGCGTCCGGTTCGGTGACGTGGTCCCCGCCCCGGCAGTGCGTGTAGAAGCAGGTCTCGGGAGTCCAGCTCGGCGGATAACTCGCGATCCGGTTGGGGTTGCATCGGCAGGCGTGGCAGGCGGCGATGGCGCCGTCGGGCAGGTCCAGCGCGAACAGCTCGTCCATGTTCCGGGTCACCAGCATGTCGGCGTCCAGGAAGACGACGCGCTCGAACTCCGTGAGGCCCCAGACGGCCAGCTTGGTCCACACCTCTGCGAACCGGGCGTTGGCGTAGCTGTCCGCCGATCCCCCGGCCGGGCGCAGCGGTGCGACGTCGCGCAGGAGGCACCCGTCGTCCTGCAGGAGGCGCCGGGACAGCTCGTCGATCCCCTCGGTCACCATGACCACGAGGGGGGTGGTGCTGCCGGAGGCCGCGAGCGAGGCACGCAGCGTCCGGACCCCGATCAGGTAGTCGGGTTGAGTCAGCAAGGTCACCCAGGCATTCATCGGTGGTGTTCCTGTCTTAGTAGCGGGGCCGGGTCAGTCGAGGAGCGCATCGGTGAAGGCATTCGCGAACCTGTGCTCCGGGTCCAGCGTCTCGCGCACCCGGCGGAAGGCTTCCCACTGGGGGTAGAGCGCCGGCCAGTCGTAGAGGGACTCGTCGAAGTACTTGCCCCAGTGGGGACGGCCGCCCTCCTCCGCCAGGGCCCGTTCCACGGCCCGGAGGAAGCTGTTTCCCTCCTCGGACAGCGAACCGTCCGCCGCGTAGTAGACCACGAAGCCGAAGTAGCAGGTGTCCTGGCCGTTGGACGGACTCAGCCATCCCTCGGACGCGCCGGTGCAGCGCAGGATCACCGGGTAGTGCATGCGGGGACGCGTCTCTGCGTGCCAGTCCTTGATCTTCCTGATCACCGCTCCGGCCCGGGCGAGCGGGATGCCGATCTCGACGTTGATCTGGGGGGTCGCGATCCCCTTGCAGAACACCTGGTAGATGTCACCCGTGACGTCGGTGAAGTCCCGGAAGCGCGACACCGTGCGGAGCGACTTGCCGTTGTCGGCGACGCCCTTGCTGTCGTCGCGGAGGTGCTGCAGCGTGGACTCGATCGTGCTGTTCATGGACGTGTCGGTCGTCGCGTACTCCACGAGCTGACTGCCGCCGGCCCGGTACCGGGAGACCTCGTCGTCGGACGCCTCGTTGGCGGTCCACACCTGGACCTGGTTCTCCTGCGGGAACCACCACGCCTTGACCAGGATGTTCTCCCGGTTCCAGGTCTCCAGGTCCGTGTCGAGGGTGCCGGCGTCGACGGCCTTCTTCACGCAGGTGTAGATCATCGACTCCCGTGCACGCAACGTCACGGCGGTGATCACGCCCAGTGAGCCGAGGCCGAGCTGGACGGCGGGGAAGTCCGGGTGGTCATGGTCGAACTCGGCGACCGTGCCGTCGGCCAGCACCATGCGGATGGCCAGCGCGGCGCCGGCAATCGAGCTCTGCTGCAGGCCTTGACCGTGGGTTCCGGTGGACAGGGCGCCGGCCAACGTCTGCTCGGCGATCACCCCGGGTGAGGCGTCCAGCATCTGCCCTCGCGCGGTGAGGAACGCGTACACCTCGGCCAGGGAGGTCGAACCCGCGAACGTCGCGGTGTCCTCGGTGCTGGAGGTCAGGCCGCTCAGCCTGCTCAGGTCCAGGAGCGTGCCGGCTCCGTCCGCGACCTCGATCATCCTGCCGGGCGACATCCGGCTGCCGATCATCCGGACCCGGCCGTCACTGGTGGACAGGAAGTCGCACAGCTCCGCCTCGGTGGCCGGCGCGACGACCGAGCCGGGCAGGCCCAGCCGGGAGTTCCTGGCCCAGTTGCGGAGCCGGGTGTCCTCGCCGGTGAGCTCCGGCTCCTGGTGGGGGTAGGTGAGCTGTGTGATGGCCATGACGAGTCTCCTGTAGAAGTTCGGTTCTGCCTTCGAAGCCGCACCGACGGGCGCGGCTGATCCACCGGCAGGGGTGTTTCCCGCCGCCGTCGTCAACATGGTGAAGGGCGCCGACTGAGTCCTCACGCATACGCTGTGAAGTTCGGGCCGAGGGTGTCGAGCCAGGCGGCCGGATGCACGGCTACGGCGTCGGCGCCGGGCCGGGCCCACGCGGCCGCGACCGCCTCCTGCAGCGCCGCTCCGGTCCGGGCGAACGGGTAGCGGTCGAGCACCCAGCGGCGGTTCGCGGCACGGACCGACGCCAGGGCGTCGAGGTCCTGGATCAGGTCTGCCACCCGGTCGCGGATCAGCAGCGGTCGCTGGTCCGGGATCCGCCAGGCACCGGGCGCCTCGAACAGCTCGTGCCCGCCGCCGCCGTCGTACCCGACCACGAGACAGCCCGAGGCCAGCGCCTCGGCGACCGGCAGACCGTAGCTCTCGGTGTGTCCGAGGGCGACGAAGACCGCCGAGCCCGCCAGGGTGGCGGCCACCTCCGCCCGCGGGGCCTGGACCAGTTCCACCAGCTCCACCCCCGAGAGTCGTGGCTCGTCCGCCAGCAGCCGCTTCAGCAGCGAGGCCTCCCGCGGCCGCTTCCTGGGGAACCAGCTCACCCGGAGCTGGTCGGTCGCGCGGGGGGCGAACAGCTCGCCGTCGACCGGGTTGGGCACCACGCTCACCGGCAGGCCGGGCAGCGCGGCGGACAGCACGTCGCGACTCTCCGCGGACACCGCCCAGATCGCGGGCGCCGGCGTCCACCCGGGGAAGTCCTCGCCGGGGGCGCCGGCGGCGAAGGTGTAGAAGTGGTTCTGGTTGAAGATGACCTTGCGCGCTCCGGGTGCCGGATCGCGGCCCTGGACGGTCGGTGTCTCCGGCAGCACCAGGAGGTCGTCGGCGCCGATCGCGGTGGTGGCGCCGAACAGCATCGGCACGTCGTCGGCGATCCAGTCGGTGCGGTCGTCCGCGTCGGGCAGCCACAACCAGGCCTCGTGGCCGCGCTCACGCAGCAGCCGGACGTGCTGGGTCATCACGTGCACGCCGCCGCTGTGGTGGCGCGTGGCGAAACCCGCGTAGACGATCCGCCCCGGAGTGCTCACCATGCCGGAGCCGTCAGGTACCAGGACGCGCCGCTCCCGGTGTTGTGGGCGGGGAACGAGTCCGGGCCGAGCCCGACGTCCGCCCGCCATCCGTCGCCCCACTTGGCGTCCAGGCCGTGGAGGATCTCCGCCCGGTTGCCCTCGGAGCTCTGACCGGTCCGGTTCATCGTCTGCCGCCGCAGGTGCGAGACGTAGGCGCCCTCCGTGACCACGCACCGCAGGCCGGCCGCCCGCACGCGGATCGCCAGGTCGATATCCGCGCCGTAGCCGTGCCGCGGGAAGGTGACCTCGTCCAGACCCCCCAGCTCGACGACGGCGGGCACCGCGAATGCGATGGCGGTGCCGTCGCAGAAATCGACGTCGCGCAACACATTGCGCGGCACGTACTCCGCGGCGGTGCTCGGGATCGCGGAGGCCCGCTGGTGGAGCCAGAAATCGTCGTAGCAGGCCGCCGCGAGCGCGATGTCGTCCGCTGTGGAGAAGGGCGCGAGCAATCCGTCGAGGAACCCGGGCGACAGCCGGATGTCGTTGTTCAGCACCACGCAGACCGCATGGCCGTCTCGCGACGCCGTCTGCAGCGCCCAGTTGGCGGCGCCGATCCACCGCAGGTTGCGCCCCGGGCGGTGGACCTCGATGCGCCCCTCAGGCAGCACGTAATCACCGGCGTTGTCGACCACCACGATGCGCAGGGCCGGGTCGAAATCGCTTCCATCGCGGCACAGGTCGTGCACCACCGCATCGGTCAGCTTCGGCGAACCGAAGGCAGGGATGACCACCAGTGCCGACGCGGCGGTCGTCGAGAGGGTCACTGCTCGGCGCGGGCGGCGCGGGCGGCGCGGGCGGCGCGGCCCGCGCGGTCGCCGTTCAAGGTGATGATCAACATCGGTTCCCGTCGGGTCAGGGGGACGTGTGCCACGGCAGCGAAGACTACGGAGTAGTTCTGCCAGGCCGGGCGAAAGGATGGCTGTTTCTTGTGTGACGTGCCCCACGCGGCCTACAGTAGGTACATCGTGTCCGTACTAGTTGTCCGCACTCCTCCGTCCGACACAGACCTCCCGTACAGAGAGAAGATTCGCCATGGCAGCCGAATCGCTTCCGAAGTCCCGTATCCCCCTGTTCGACGGCATGAACCGCATCCCCGGCGGCCTCATGCTCATCCCCCTGATCCTCGGCTCGATCGTCGGAACGTTCGCCCCCGGCTTCCTGGAACTCGGCAGCTTCACCACTGCCCTGTTCGCCGAGTCGGCCCTGCCGCTGATCGCCGTGCTGATCTTCGCCACCGGCATGCAGATCACCGCCAAGGCCTCCGGCCCCGTGCTCGCGACCACGGGCGTGATCCTGCTGTTCAAGACGATCATCCCCGCCGCCCTCGTCGCGGGCCTCGGCCTCTTGGTCGGCATTGACGGCATCCTCGGGATCTCGATCCTCGCCCTGCTGGCCTCGTTCGACAACAGCAACGGCGGCCTCTGGCTCGCCTTCACCGGCCGTTACGGCGACTACCGCGACCGCGGCGCCTACATGGCCTCCGCCATCAACGACGGCCCCTTCTTCACCCTGCTCTTCCTCGGCATCTCGGGTCTCGGCAACATCCCGTTCCTCACCCTGCTCGCCGCCGTCATCCCCCTGATCCTCGGCTTCATCGTCGGCAACCTCGACGCAAAGTGGACCGAGGTCATGCGGCCCGCACCGAACATCGTCATCCCGTTCTTCGCCTTCGCCCTCGGCACCGGCATCGACCTCCGCAACGTCATCGCCGGCGGCATCAGCGGCATCTTCGTCGGTATCGCCGCCACCCTCATCACCGGCACCCTGGTCTACATCGGCTACCGCTTCGTCCTCCGCCGCGGCGCGAAGTCCGGCATCGGCATCGCCTCCGCCACCACGGCCGGCAACTCCATCGCCACGCCGGCGATCGTCGCCGCAGCGGACCCCAGCTTTTCCCCGTTCGTCGAGGTCGCGACGGCGCAGGTCGCCTCGGCCGTGCTGGTCACCGCGATCTTCGCCCCGCTGCTGGCCACCTGGGTGCTCAAGCGCCAGGGCGGGCTGGACACGGACGACGCCGTCGGGGTCCTCCCCACGTCCGCCTCCGAGCTGCCGCCCGCGGGCGACCCGTCGGCGCCAACGGACCGGCCCCGTCGGACCGAGGAGAACGGCTGACGTGGCATCCACCGCACCTATCGTCGGCATCGCGGCCGACGACGTCACCGGCGCCACCGACTCCGTGGTCCAGTTTTCCCGCGCCGGCTGGTCCTCCCGGCTGCTGCTGGGCGAACTGCTCCCGGACTCGGTGGCACCGGGCAGCGCCCTGGCGGTGAACACCGACGCCCGCGCCATGGACACCGCCACCGCCCGTCAGGCGACGGCGAGCGCCATCAGGAACCTCGTCACCGCAGGGGCTGACCGTCTGTACCTGAAGATCGACTCCACCATGCGCGGCAGCGTCGGTGCACAGGTCGCCGGAGCCCTCGACGCGTGGCAGGAGCAGCACCCCGGCTCCTTCGCCGTCGTGTGCCCGGCCTACCCGGCGATGGGACGCACCGTCGAGGACGGCATGCTGCGCGTGCACGGCGGACCCGTCGAGGACTCCCCCGCCGGCCGCGACCCCGTCACGCCGGTTCCGACCAGCGAGTTCTCACAACTCCTGCCCGGCACCGCGACGATCAGCCTCACTGGATCTGCAGACCGGGATGCGCAGGCGCTCCGGGACGCGGCGGACGATGGCGTCGTGGTCGTCAACGCGGCCTCCGATGACGACCTTCGCGTCCTCGCGGCAGCCCTCGTCGTCGCCGGTCCGACGGCGATCCCCGCCGGGTCGGCCGGCCTCGCCGCAGCCATGGCGGCAGCCTGGGCCGAGGCCGGAGCAGTACACGCCGCGTCAGAGCCTGCACCCGCCGCGCAGGGGCAGCGGATCGTCGTCGTCGTCAGTTCGCTGCACGACGTCGCCCGTGCCCAGACCGACCACCTGCGCTCCCACGTGGACTCCGCCGACCTCCGCATCCTGCAGCCCGACGAGTTCCTGCTCGACCAGCCGGACAGGCTCGCCCGATGGGCCGCGGAGGAACTCGAGCTCCCGGAATCCCTGCCGCGGGTGGTCGTCATCATCTCCCCGGAGGCGGTCGGCGGCTCCGAGACCCTCAGCGGTGCTGCCATCGCCGGCTGTCTCGCGTCGGTGGTGCAGCAGACCCTGGCCCGCGCATCCGTCGGCGCCCTCGTGCTCGTCGGCGGCGACGGAGCCCGCGCTGTCCTCGACGCCACCCGCGCCCAGGCGCTGCGCATCACCGGCGCAATCCAGGAGGGCATCCCGGTCGGCGTCGTCGAAGGTGGCACCGCGGCTGGAAAGATTGTCGTCACGAAGGCCGGCGGCTTCGGGCCGGTCTCCGCCCTGCTCGACACCGTCACCGAACTAACCACCACCCTCGCCCACGCAACGGAGGCATCCTCATGAGCATCCCAACCCTCGCCGTCACCCTCGGCGACGTCGCCGGCATCGGACCGGAGATCACCGCGAAGTCCCTCCTCGGGCACGACGACGTCCGTCAGGAGTGCAGGCCCGTCGTCATCGGCGACGAGGCCGCCATGCGCCAGGGCGTCACCAACGTGGGAGGCGACCCGGACAAGGTCCGCGTCCTGTCCTCGATCGAGGACGCGACGAACGAGCCCGGCATCATCGAACTCCTGCAGACCGGCCCGTCACTGGCGGACGTCAAGCTCGGCGAGCTCAGCCCCGCCGCGGGCGACGGCTCCTACCGCTTCGTCGTCGAGGCCTGCCGACTGGCCCGCGAGGGCAAGGTCCAGGGCATCGTCACCGCGCCTCTCAACAAGGCCGCGATGCACGCCGGCGGGCACAAGTGGCCCGGCCACACGGAGCTCCTCGCGCACGAATTCGGCGTGGAGAACTTCAGCCTCGTCCTGTCCGCGGGCGACCTCTACTTCTTCCACCTCACCACCCACGTCTCCCTGCGGCAGGCCATCGAGGACGTCACGCCGCAGCGCACCACCAACGTCATCGAATTGGTCAGCGCGTTCACGAAGGCGCTCGGCAACCCGGACGAGCCGATCGGTCTCGCCGGGCTGAACCCGCACGCGGGCGAGAACCGCCTGTTCGGCGACGAGGACGCCGACATCCTCGCCCCCGCTGTCGCCGCTGCCCGCGAGAACGGCATCAACGTCCACGGGCCCATTCCCGCGGACGCGCTCATCCCGGCCGCGGTCAAGGGCAAGTGGAACATGGTCATCGCCTGCTACCACGACCAGGGCCACGCACCCTTCAAGGCGGTCTACGGCGACGACGGCGTGAACATCACCGTCGGCCTGCCCGTCGTCCGCGTCTCCGTGGACCACGGCACGGCGTTCGACATCGCCGGCCAGGGCATCGCCCGCGAGGCGAGCCTCGTGCTGTCCATGCGCCGGGCCGCTGCGCTGGCGCCGGGCTGGGACCACGTCTGGCGGACGGCGCAGAAGAAGTAGCGGGTCCCGGACCCCTAGGATCGGAATCATGACAAGCGACGAAGACCTCGATCCTCCCGTGCCCAGCTACCTCGAGGGCATCGAGCTCAAGCGGGTCCACGACGGGAAGATCCTTGAGGAGCACGACAACGACTCGTCGCCCTCCGACGGCGCTGACACATAGGCCCTCGACCAGCATCGTGACCCGGAGCAGCTCATCATGACCGGACCAGACGATACCCAGGAGCGTCCACTGGACGGCGGGAGCAGCGAGCCGCTGCACCTGCAGCTCCGCGGGCATCTGCGCGCGCAGATCCTGAACCATTCGCTGCCTCCGGGCACGTCCCTGCCCAGCGAAGCGCAGCTGCAGGTGCGGTACGGGGTGTCCCGGTCCGTGGTGCGTCAGGCGTTGGGCGCGCTGACCGATGAAGGGCTGATCGAGCGGGGCCGCGGGCGCGGTAGCACCGTTGCTCCTCGCCGCGAGCACCACCGGCTGGTGCACCGCACGTCCGGGCTATCAGCCCAGCTCGGCAGCACGGGAGCGACGGTCGGCACAGAGGTGCTGTCACTCTCCCTGCAGGACGCCGATGCATCCACCGCGCTCCTCGGGACGCCGCAGGTGCTCTCGCTCGAGCGGTTGCGGACGGCCGACGGCGTGCCGATCGCCGTCATCCACACGTGGCTGCCGGCACCTGCCTTTTCTGGTTTGACGGCAGAAGAGCTGCAGGATGCGTCCCTGCATGCGGTGCTCGGAGAAAAGTACGGGGTACGGATCACCTCCGGCAAGCGACAGATCCGGGCGGTGCCGGGTGACGGGGACCTGCTGAGGCTGCTGCAATTGGAGGCGTCGTCGCCCGTGCTCCTGCTGGAAGGCACGAGCTTCGACCAGGACGGGCGACCGGTGGAGGTCTTTTCGACCTGGCACCATCCCGACCACGTGGTGTTCGACATCGACATCCAGAGGGAGCCTCCGGGGCCGGTTCCGCAGGGTCCATCCCCTATTGACGCCCCTGAGGCGGTTGCGGCCCGTGCCCGCCGGCTGGGCGCAGAGCTCCTGCGCTTCGCGGACGGTCTCTCGACCACGGAGCGCTGATTGTCGGCCCGGCTTCGCCTACTGCAGAGCCGTCGGCCCTGCACCCGCACGTCCGCGTGCCGGGGGTGTGTCCCGTCGCGAATGGTCGCTCAGCGCATACCAGCGGTCGCTGACCAGAGGTTGTTCAGCGCGCTCATCCCGGACTGTACGAGCCCGATGTGTCTGATGGCGCCACGGCTCGGCGATTGTCTCCGGTACACCGACTCGATGGCGCGACCGGCGACGACAGCCGACGGCTGTGGAGGAACAGTGCTCGACTTCTCCTCCACAAAGAGTCCGCGCCCTCTGAATTAGTACGGGTGTTCGATAAAATGAGGCATGGATATCACACCGCTCGAGCATCCCGAGGGAACTGGTACCTCCCTGGAGTCGATGCGGTCGGAATTGCTCGCCTTCGCGCAGGAACTGACTGGGCGTCACCTTCTTCTCAGCAAGCACGACGTCGTGCGAGCACTCGTGGACATCGAAGCGCTCTCGAAGGTGATCGATCATCTCCAGATCGTTGCCGCTCGAGCTGCGAAGGAACACGGTGTCGCCGGCACCGGGGAGCAGGAGGCCCCCGGATCCCTCCTTGTGCGGGCACAGCAGAGCCTGTCGACAGTGCAGGACGACGTCGCCGGCGCCGGCGGCGGCGGGAGCACGTCAGCAGGCGCGGAACAGCGGAACAATGATGGGTTCCGCCCCGAATTCAGAACCTGTGCCGACTTTCTGCGGGCCCGGCTCGGCATCAGCCGCACCGAGGCGAACCGCAGATTGAGGCTCGCGGCAAGCCTCCTGCCCGGCGTCACTGCAATCGGCTCTGCCACTCCCGCGTCGATGAGCACCCTCGGTGCTACAGCAAGCGCGGGCGAGGTCAGCGGACGCGCTGTTTCGATCGTTCATGAGGCGGTGCAACGGGTGCGGTCCTTCGCAACGCCGATGCAACTCGATTCGATGGAGCAGCACCTCACGCGGCAAGCAGTCGAATCGGACGAAGACCTCCTGCGGGTCCTCGCTCGACGCTGGGAGGGCGTGCTCAACCAGGACGGGCTGGAACCCACCGAAAAGGTCCTCAAGGCACGACAGGGTATCTTCCTCAAGGGCAGACGCAACGGTCTGCATTTCCTGGAGATCGGCGCCACCGACGAGCAGTTCGAGCATCTGGTCACCGTCATGAACACCGCGACGAACCCGAGGGGAAGATCGGCCACCCTTCAGGACAACGGGGACCCGACCGGCGATCGGGACCGAACCGGCGTGATGGCCGCCGAGAACGAAGAGGGTAACGCTGGTGTCACGGACGCCGGCGGGGGCGATACAAACCGGCCCACACGCCCGCAGAGCCTCCTCGACGGGCTGGTCGCCGCATGCAGGATCGCGTTGTCGACCGACAGGCTTCCCGCAGCAGGCGGACACCGGCCCCAGGTCATGGTGACCATCAGCTATACGGACCTCGTGGGCCAGATGGAACGTGCCGGCCACGCTGTGTTCGGGCAGCAGATGAGCGCACGAAGCATCCGCACGCTGGCCTGTGATGCAGACATCATTCCGATGGTCCTCGGCGGACAGGGTCAGATCCTCGACATCGGGCGGGCACAGCGCCTCTTCCCCGCGCATCTGCGGCGGGCACTCGTTGCGAGGGACAAGGGCTGCGCGTTCCCGGACTGCTCCATCCCGGCAACCTGGTGCGAGGCCCACCACATGACGCCCTGGGCCAAAGGTGGAACAACGGGTATCAGCCAGGGCGTCCTCCTGTGCTCGCGACATCATCATGTGATCCACGAGGGGAAATGGAACGTCGAATCGAAGCACGGCATCCCCTGGTTCACTCCACCGGGATACCTTGACCCGGATCGGAGTCCCCGAAGAAATACCTGCTGGCAGGTGGAGGATGCCGTCCAGGAGCAGCTTCGTCACGCCGAAGGTGGACGATCTGCTGCAAGCGCCCCGCTGCTCTACTCGCCGACGGCCGCCCCCGCCACCCCAGCCGTCGCCGTCGTTGGCTAGAACACGATGACGCTGCGGGTGTTCATAACGACAAGCCGCTTCTCCACTCAAGCGCTCGACTACGCGCGAGCCATCCCGACACGAATCATCCTGGTTGACGGCAAGCAACTGACGGACCTGATGATCCGTCACCCTGTTGGGGTTCAGGTAGCGAAGACCTATACCGTCGTCGAGGTCGATGAGGACTTCTTCGAGTAGCGGTGGCACTCTGATGCCGGCCGCGTGGATCACGAGACCCGCCCACCATCGACATCCGTCCACCGTCCTTCTGCCACCGATGCCCTGGCGCACGTTGAGGCTGGTCACGCCAGCGCCCAGGCGGCTATTTGGGCTCTTCGAGCTGCACTACCTCGGGTGACGGCACCGACGGCGGGGTAGAAAGCGATTCCGCGACGTGTTGCAGCGCTCCCGCCCCGATCCATAGCACCAGGGCCAGCAACACAAGGCGCCACATGGCGCCAAGACAGCTCGACTCCTTCTTTCGGCGTCGTCGATCGGTCTGCCGGACGGCGCGAGTTCGAGGCTCCTGAGGTCGATCGGCAGAAACAGAGCGCACTGCAGCTGCTCGCCGAGCCGCGAGCAGCGGTGATTCTTCCTTCGGGGAATCAAGCAAAGCAGTCGTCACCACCGCAGGGCTCGTCGGCCCTGACAGCAGCCCCTGCAGGTAATCGTGGATTTCGCTGACGAATGGCTGCTCGAGGACTACCGGTAGTGCAAGCACCGCAGCAAGCAGCCCATCAATGCCGACGACGGTGACTCCGGTGCTGGTCGCGCCGATGAAATCCGGTTGTCCCACCAGACAGATCCATGGCTGCGCCATGCTCCGATGCTGCGGTTCCAGTAACGCCGCCACTGCAGCGCATTGGTCAAGCGCCGAGGCTGTCTGGGTCTTCCGCGTGTAACCGTTCTGGTACAGCTCGCCGCCGCGCAGGTTTACGTCGCCCGACCAGTTCTTGGCATCGATGATCAGGACACCCCCAGGTCCGACAGCGATGTGATCGAGGTTCGCCTTCGGTCGGCCGGGCCAGTGCACGTCGTGAAGGCTCATCCAGCCCTCAAGCTCCAGCTGGCGCAGCTGCTCGCCGACCCGCGCCTCACCCTCGGCTCCGACGAGCCATGCTTGGTGCATCTTCCGCGCCTGCTCGAGTTCGGCCTCCAGCCGCTCGAGCTCGGCCTCCAACCGGGACACCCGCTCACCTATTCGCTGCGCCTGCTGCGCAGCGCCCTGTCCTGCTTCCACGTTCGCTCCCCCAATACCTTCGCTCCTCAAAGCGTAGGAGGACTCGGATGGTCGGGTCGGAAGGAAAAGCGCAGGAGTGAAGAAGGATTTCAACGCTCGGGATTGGCAATCTCAAAACGGACGCGGGTGACCTGATGCCTGTTGTTGCCGCCAGTTGTGGGTGTCACCGCCGTACACCTGCGCAACCTCCACGAGGTATCCGGAACCCGTGTTCATCGCCTGGACGTCTCGCCGCGGCCCTGCGCCGCAAAAGGCCGCGGCGAGCCAGCAAGCGAGCCAGCAAGCGCGCTAGCGTCCGCCGACCAGGTGCCCTCCCTGAATGACGGCATCGATGGATGCCTCGGGGTCGGCGAGGACCGTGACGTCGTCGAGGGGGTTCTCGTTCACGATCAGCAGGTCCGCGAAGGCACCGGCGGTGATGACGCCCAGTTTGCCCTCGAGCCCGATCAGTTCCGCTGCTGTGAGCGTCGCCGAGCGCAGGACCTCCTGCGCCGTCTGTACCTGGGCACGGATGCGGAATTCGGAACTCTGGTGGATCTGCATCGCGCCCAGGAGATCCGAACCGAAGACGATCTTCACGCCACCCTTGTTGGCCCGGTCCAGTGCCTCGAGTCCGGCGTGCAGCACGGTGTCCACCTTCTCGCGGCTGGCAGCGGGAAGGCCTGCCGCCTCCCCGTCGGCCTTCAGCCGCTCGTACGTGATGAGGGTGGGCACGAGGAACGCGCCCTTCTCGACGAACAGGCGGACGCTTTCGTCGTCGATCAGGTTTCCGTGCTCGATGCACTTCACCCCGAGTCGGAGCCCGCGGTTCACGGCCCGCGCTGTGTAGGCGTGCCCACAGACGTAGCGGTTGGAGCCTTCGGCCTCCTCGACGACGGCGAGGATCTCGCTCTCCGAGAACTGGGTGGAGTCCACGCGATCCGTGGGAGAGGCCACTCCCCCGGACAGCATGATCTTGATGTGATGGGCACCGGTGCGGAGCTGGTCCCGCGCGGCCTTGCGGACGGCGTCGACGCCGTCGCACACGACGCCGATGGAGGGGCAGCACTGGTGCGGGTCGATGAGGCTCGCCCCCATGGACCGCATGTCCCCGTGTCCGCCGGACTGGGACAGCGCCTTGCCGCCGAAGATGACCCGGGGGCCCTCGAAAAGACCCTCCTCCACGGCCATCGCGACGCCGAAGTCGGCACCGGCGACGTCGCGCACCGTCGTGAACCCGCGGTGCAGCATCGCCTTCATGTTGCGGGCCGTATGCGCTGCGACGTAGGTGGGCGACCATTCGGCCATGGCACCGAGGTCCGCTGTCGCCGCCGTGACGTGGACATGCCCGTCGATAAGCCCGGGCATCACGTACTTGCCGCCGGCGTCGATCGTCTCTCCCGCCACGCGATCCGCAGGCACCTCGGCTGTCGGGCCGACCCAGGAAATAATGCCGTCCTCCACCAGGATGCTCTGATCCGGTGTTGCACTCCCGTCCGCGATGTCGAGGACCGTTGCGTTGGTGATGTGCAAATGTTGGGTCCCGGGCATGGTGCTCCTCGATCGACGATGTGGCGTGCGCCTCAGTCGATCATCACAACATCAAGGCTCGAATGCAACAATCATTGCAACACCAAAGGAGCGGCATGCAGCAGATCGCGGAGTGGTTCGACGGCCTGGCCCTTGGCCGCAAGGCGAGTCCCGGGATCGACGCGGTGCTGTCGATCCTGCGCAGCGACACCGGACGCGCATCCTTCATGTCCACCCAGGACCTTGCGACACGGGCCAACGTCAACGTGGCCACGGTGGTGCGTGCAGCACAGTTCCTCGGCTTCTCCGGCTGGTCCGCGTTGAAGTCCGAACTCCGCCACCGCTACCTTGCTTCCCTCACCGCGGAGAAGTTGCTGACCGAGCGGGCAGCGGCACCCTCAGGGCTCGCGAGCAGCTCTGTCTCCAACGATGTGAACAACCTGTCGCGCCTGTCGCACAGCATCGACTCCCAGCAGGTCGCCCGCGCGGCCGCCATCATCGGATCAGCCGAAAGGACGATCGTCCTGTCCACCGGCAGCTACGCAGCGGCCGGATTCCAGCTCGCACACGTCGGTCAGTGGATGGGACGCGACGTCGAGCTCCACACCGCGTCCGGGACCGCCCTGGTCAACCGCCTGCGCATGCTCCGACCCGGTGACTGCCTGGTGAGCTGCAACCTGTGGCGGGCAAGCAAGTTCGTCCTCGAAGTGGTGCGGGTCGCAGCCCGGCGCGGAATCCGGATCGTGGCGATCGCCGACCGGCAGACGGCCATCACGGACCTGGCCGAGGAGGCCCTGCTGGTTTCGAGCGAGGGCACCACCTTCATGCCTTCGATCATCGGTGCCGTCGCGACGGTGCAGGCGCTCCTCGCGGAACTGTCCGTGATCGATCCCGCGCGGACCATGGCCGCGCTGCAGGACACCGAAGGTCTGTGGGGCGAGCTCGACCTCGTGGATCCTGCCTGAGGACGGACCGGGTGCCTGCTCGGGCATGTTTCAGTTGCATGAAGTATTGCAACAGCTATTGCAAAGCGACCTGGATCACAGCAGACTGCTCTGAAGCACCGGCGTCCCGGCCGTGCTTCAGTGAGAGGTTCCCCATGCAACCCGTTCACGTCCTCATCCTCGTGGGCTATATCGTGCTCATGGTCCTGATCGGGGCCTGGTTCAGTCGCAGGAAGAACGTATCCAGCGGTGACGACTTCATCCTGGCGGGCAGGTCCCTCCCAGCACCGGTGCTGGCCGGCACGCTGCTGGCGACCTTCGTCGGTTCCGGGTCGATCATCGGAGGTGCGAGTTTCGTCTACACCTACGGTCCCGTCGCCGGCATCTTCTTCTTCGCCGGCACCGTGGTCGGGATCGTCTGCCTCTACTTCATGGCCACGAAGGTCCGCCGGCTTTCGCACCACACGATTCCCGAGATGCTCGAGGTGCGCTTCGGGAAACCCGTCCGCGTCATCGCCACGGTGATCATCCTCGTGGCCTTCGTCGGCATCACGGCGTACCAGTTCACCGGTGCCGGCACCATTCTCAGCATCATCACTCCCCTCAGCCCCGCACAGGGCACGATCGTCGCCGCTCTGCTGATCACGTTCCTGGCCCTGGGTGGCGGATTGAAATCTGTAGCCTGGACCGACTTCATCTCGGTCATCGTCATCGTGGTCGCCCTTGTCGGCACACTCGCCGTGGTGTTCATCACCGATGTCGGCGGGATCGGCGGATACGTGGACCGCCTCGACCCGGCTCTCGCCTCGCTGACCGGCACGCTCACACCTGTGCAGCTCCTCGGATACTTCCTCCCCCTGTTCCTGCTCATTCTCGGCGACCAGAACATGCACCAGCGCCTGGCCGCCGGCCGCGACGAGGGAACCGCGCGCAAGGCGACGATCGGCTTCTTCGGTGGTGCCATCCTCCTCCTGGGCACCATCATCCTGCTGGCATCGTCGTCGTCATTCCTCCTGCCCGACATCGAGCCCGGCCAGGCCATCCTCGGAATCGCCGGCACCGACCTCGTCCCCCTCGGTATCGGCGGACTCCTGCTCGCCGGCGCCTTCGCACTGATCGTCACCACGGGCTCGTCCTACCTGCTGACCTGCTCCGGGAACATCGTCTACGACCTGGTGTTCCAGCGCCGCGGCAGCTCGAAGGACTCACGGAAGGCGCTGAAGCTCGGACGCTGGGCGGTTCTCGCCGTCACCGTCTTCGCCTACGTTCTCGGCCAGTTCTTCCCGAGCGTCCTCGCGCTCCAGATGTATGCCTACACGATGTACGGAGTGGCGATCACCCCCGTAGTCCTCGCCGCTCTGTTCTGGAAGCGCGCCACCTCGTGGGGCGCCATCGCCGGCATGGTGGTCGGCGGCATCGCGACGGTGGTGTGGGAATCTACAGGCCGGTCCGCCGAGATCAACGCCGTCGTCGTCGCGCTTCCCCTCGCGGTGTCCGCACTGGTGATCGTCAGCCTGGTCACGCCCCGGGCGGCAGCGCACGACGACGACGCAACGGATAGCCGCCTGCCCTCCCCCGCGGGAGAGACGACGGCGCACTAGCGTCTCCTCCGACTCGTCCCCGGCACGCCCCGCAATCAGCGACACCACGCGGAGAGCCTTGATCGGAGAAGTGGGCCGACAAGAAGGCGAAGACCTCCACGAAGAGCACGGGCGAGTAAGCAGTTCTCGCCGCACCGAAGGAGCCGGACCCACGGGTCCGGCTCCTTTCGTCAACCGGTTCTGCGGGGTCCGCTAGGTCGATGAGCTAGCGGGCGGCGAGCATTTTCGCCCGGCGACTGGCGAGGACCTGCGCCGTGATCACGATGGCCAGGGCGAGGACGAACATCGCGGAGCCGATCACGTTCGCCTGCGCCGGGATACCCCGAGTCGCGGCGACGTAGACGAACTTGGGGAACGTATCCACGTTGCCCGAGTTGAAGTTCGTGATGATGAAGTCGTCGAAACTGATGGCGAATGCCAGCAGCGCGGCGGCCACGATGCCGGGCAGCAGCAGCGGGAAGGTCACCCGCCAGAAGGCCTGGAGCGGCGACGCGTAGAGATCCGAGGCGGCCTCCTCGAGGTTCGGATCGAGGCTTGCAACCCGGGCCTTCACGGTGACCACCACGAACGAGATGCAGAACATCGAGTGGGCGATGATGATGGTGCCCATGCCCAGGCTCGCACCGACGTTCAGGAACTGCGCCAGCAACGAGGCCCCCAGCACCACCTCCGGCGTCGCCAGCGGCAGGAAGATGAGCATGTTCGCCGTCGCGTTGAACTTGAACCGGTACCGCACGAGTCCGACGGCGATCGCCGTGCCGAGGATTGTGGCGATGACGGTGGCGGTCGCACCGATGCGCAGACTGTTGGCCAGCGATTCGCAGACCGCCGGCGCCCCGCAGGGGTTTCGCCAGTTGTCCAGGGTGAACCCCTGCCAGGTGAGGTTGGCCCGGCCGGCGTCGTTGAAGGAATAGGCGAAGACGTAGGCGATGGGGACCAGGAGGAAGACGAAGGCCGAGCCGCCGATGACGGGGATGAGCCAGCGCCCGATAGTGTGCCGCATGCCGCCTCCTCAGATGATTTCTTTGGTGCCGACGCGCCGGACGTAGCGGATCACCAGGAACAGGATGATCAGCATCAGGACGAAGGACAGGGCGGACGCGGCGGGGTAATCCACGACCCGGAAGAAGAGCGCGTCGATGACCTGACCGATCATGGTGGTGTCCTGGTTGTTGCCCAGGAGGGCGGCGTTGATGTAGTCGCCGCTGGCCGGGATGAAGGTCAGCAGCGTTCCGGCGATCACCCCGGGCAGGGACAGCGGCAGGGTCACCGTCCGGAAGGTCGTGATCGGACTGGCGTAGAGATCGTTGCCTGCCTCGATCAGCCGGGTGTCGAGCCGCTCCAGGTTGGCGTAGATCGGCAGGGTCATGAACGGCAGGAAGTTGTACGTCAGCCCGCACACCACGGCGAAGGCGGTCGCCGTCAGCCGCCCGTCCTCGGGGACCAGGCTGAGCGCCTGCAGGACCGCCACCACCGGCCCCTCATCGGCGAGGATCTGCTTCCAGGCCTGGGTGCGCAGGATGAAGCTGGTGAAGAACGGCGCGATGATCAGCACCAGCAGGATGCCCTGCAGAAGCCTGTGCCCCCGCAGCCGCACCGCCACCAGGTAGGCCATGGGATAACCGATCAGCAGCGCCGCGACGGTGGCGATCAACGCGAACCCGAAGGAGCGCAGGAACTCGGACCAGTAGCGGCCCAGCACATCCGTGTAGTTGCTGAACTGCAGCGCCGGCGCGAACTGGCCGATGTCGGCTCCGGGCGGCTTGGTGTACAGCGAGGTGGCAAGCAGCGAGAAGACCGGCAGCACGAAGAACAGCAGCATGAAGACGAAGCCGGGCAGGATCAGCAGGTAGCCCACCCGCCCGCGGCGCCTGTCCGCCCTGGTTTCCTCGGTGCCGCGCACGTCCTTGGGTGCCTTCGACCGCACTTTCTTCGGCTCGGCGTCGAGCACTGCCATCAGCCGTCGTCCTCTCCTGCGCCTGCGAGGACGTCCTCGTCCCCGTCGAGACCGAACGCATGGTCGCCATCCCAGTTCAGCACGACGTCGTCACCGGGGCGGGCCCTCTGGACCCCGTGGTTCTGGCTGAACACGCCCATCCGGCCCACGCCCGGCACCTCGACCACGTACTCGGTGCTGACCCCGGTGAAGGCGGCCTCGATAACGCGCCCGGGCAGCGAGTTGAGGGCACCGGTTCGTGCCTCCTCCGGCAGGAGCATCGTGAGCTTCTCGGGCCGGATCCCCACCAGGGCCTTGCCCTGGTGGCTGGTGGCGCGTTCCTTGAGCAGGATCAACCGGTGGCCGTTGGTCGCGACCACGATGGCGTCGCCGCGGTCCTCGACGATCTCGCCGAGGAGCAGGTTGGATTTCCCGAGGAAGTTGGCCACGAACGCCGTCCGCGGCAGCTCATACAGATCCTGCGGTGCGCCCAGTTGTTCCACGTGGCCGCCATTCATCACAGCCACGGTGTCCGCCATGGTCATGGCTTCCTCCTGGTCGTGCGTCACGTGGACGAAGGTCAGCCCGACCTCCGTCTGGATCGCCTTCAGCTCGGACTGCATCTGGCGGCGCAGCTTCATGTCCAGTGCACCGAGCGGCTCATCGAGCAGCAGCACGGCGGGCTGATTGACGATCGCTCGGGCCAGCGCGACGCGCTGCTGCTGGCCGCCGGAGAGCTGAGCAGGACGGCGGGAGGCCAGGTGCGCCAGTTCCACCAGTTCCAGGGCCTCCCTGGCCCGTTTCCGGGCGTCCTTGACCTTGCGGCGCTTGAGCCCGAAGGACACGTTGTCCAGCACATCCATGTGCGGGAACAATGCGTAGTTCTGGAAGACGGTATTCACCGGCCGTTCGTGCGCACTGCTGCTGGTGATGTCCTTGCCGCCGATGCTGATGGTTCCCGACGTCGGCTGCTCCAGGCCGGCCACCATGCGGAGAGTCGTCGTCTTGCCGCAGCCGGAGGGGCCGAGCAGGGCGAAGAACGATCCGGCCGGGATTGTCAGATCCAGCTGATCGACCGCAACGAAATCGCCGAACCGCTTGGTGATCGAGCTGAGTGTCAGGTCCGCACCGCTGGGCGCCGCGTCGGAGGTCGGCGATTCAACTCTCACCTGCGCCTGGGTCATCAGATGCCGATCGCCTTCTGGAACTCGTTCGTGTATTCGGTCTCCTCGTCGGCCGAGAGTGCCCGGATGACCTGGACGTTGGAGAGATACTCGTCGGTCGGGAAGATCAACGGGTTGTCGACCAGGCTCGGGTCGATGGCTTCCATTGCCTCGCGGGCACCTTCGACCGGGCAGATGTAGTTGACGTAGGCCGCGACGGTGGCCGCATTCTCCGGCTCGTAGTAGAAGTTCATCAGCGCCTCGGCGTTGGCCTTGTGGGTGGCGCCGACGGGGACCATCATGTTGTCGGACCAGAGGGCGCCGCCGGCTTCGGGAATGGCGAACTCCCACTTGTCGCCCTCCTCGAAGTTCAGCTGTGTGATGTCTCCGGACCAGCCGATCACGGCGAGCGCGTCGCCGGAGATGAGGTCCTGCTTGTAGGAGTTGCCCTTGACCTGGCGGATCTGGCCGCTGGCGATCTGCGCCTGCAGGACGTCGAGTGCATTCGCGAACTCGTCGCTACCCCAGTCGCCTTCGATGTCCACGCCGTTCTCCAGCATGAGCAGCCCCATGGTGTCCCGCATTTCATCCAGCACCTCCACGCGGCCCTTGAGCTCGGGCTTCCACAGGTCCGAGACGTTCTTCAGCCCGCCGGGAATGGCTTCCCTGTTCCAGGCGATGCCGGCGAAACCGGACTGCCAGGTGAGCGAGTTCTTGCGGCCCGGGTCGAAGTCCACCGTCTGCAGATTCGGGAGCAGGTTCTGCAGGTTCGGGATGTTGTCGTGGTTCAGTTCCTGGGTGTAGCCGAGCCGGATCATCCTGCCGGCCATCCAGTCGGTGAGGGTGATGATGTCCTGGCCGATGTCCTGGCCGGCGTCGAGTTGTGCCTGCACCTTGCCGAAGTAGGTGTCGTTGCCGTCGATGTCCTCGGAATAGGCCACATCGATGCCCGTCGCGGCCGTGAAGGCATCGAGCGAGGGGTAGGTCTGGGCGTCCTCGTCGTAGTCCAGGTACAGGGTCCAGTTGGCCCAGTTCACCAGCTTCTCGCTGTCGGAGAGATCCTCCACAGCCGGGGCGGTGCCGGCAGCGGTTCCCCCCGAACCTCCCGTGCCGCAGGCGGCCAGCATCCCTGCCAGGCCGAGCCCGCCCGCACCGGCCAGCATCCTGCGCCGTGACATCTGGGTTGAGACCAGACGACGCAGGTTCGGGTCCTCGGGCAGGCGCTTCGACATGGCTACTCCTGATTGACCTATGCGGTTGTGTGTCGATGACACTTCCAGACGCGGCCTACCAGAACAAGGGTTCGGTTGTAAAATCCGTGTTTCACCACCGAAAGTGCAGCGGACCCGGACAGTTACTGCGTATTCCGCAGGTGAAGGGGTTGCGCCGCCTGTACGGGCCGGTTTCAATGACTACACCGGCGGACCAGCCGCCAGTCAGGACCACCGGGAGGTGGATGCGTTTGATCGTGCAGCCGGGAATCACGTCCGCACCTCCGGTCAACGGCGTCGTCGACGAGGTGTCGAAGGCCATCATCGAGCAGCTGCAGGAAGACGGGCGGAGATCCTATGCCGCCATCGGCAAAGCGGTGGGGTTGTCCGAAGCGGCGGTGCGCCAGCGGGTGCAGAAGCTGACGGACAGCGGCATCATGCAGGTGGTTGCCGTCACCGACCCGCTGCAGCTGGGGTTCTCCCGCCAGGCCATGCTCGGTATCCGGGCGGACGCGGATCTGCTTCCGGTGGCTGACCTGATCTCGGCTTTCGAGCAGGTGGATTACTGCGTGGTGACAGCCGGGTCCTTCGACATCCTGGCCGAGGTCATCTGCGCGAACGACCACGACGTCCTGCGGATCGTCAACGAGATCCGCGGCGTACCCGGTGTCGTCAGCACCGAAACGTTCATGTACCTCTCATTGCGCAAGCAGGAATACAACTGGGGAACCCGATGACACAGACAGCCACGTCCCGAACGTTCACCACACCGCGCGGAAACGACCGCCAGCAGGCGGCACGGGACCACCTGTGGATGCACATGGCGCGCCACGGCGACCTCGTGGGCGGGGGAACCGTGCCGGTCATCACCCGCGGCGAAGGGCACCTCCTCTACGACGATCAGGGCCACGAACTGATCGATGGATTGTCCGGACTCTTCGTGGTGCAGGTCGGCCACGGACGCGAGGAACTGGCGCAGGCCGCGGCCCGGCAGGCCAGGGAACTGGCCTTCATGCCGCTGTGGTCCTACGCTCATCCGGCCGCGATCGACCTGGCCGAACGCCTCGCCCACTACGCCCCCGGGGACCTGAACCGCGTCTTCTTCACCACCGGCGGCGGCGAGGCGGTGGAAAGCGCCTGGAAGCTGGCGAAGAACTACTTCAAGCTCACGGGCAAGCCGAACAAGACCAAAGTGATCTCCCGGTCCGTCGCGTATCACGGCACCCCCCAGGGGGCATTGTCGATCACGGGCATTCCCGATATGAAGGCCCCGTTCGAGCCGCTGGTTCCCGGCGCCTTCCGTGTCCCGAACACCAACCAGTATCGGGCTCCCGCCGGCCTGGAGGATCCCGAGGCGTTCGGCCGCTGGGCGGCGGACCGGATCGGCGAAGCCATCGAATTCGAGGGCCCGGACACGGTTGCCGCGGTGTTCCTCGAACCGGTGCAGAATTCCGGTGGATGCTTTCCGCCGCCTCCGGGCTACTTCAGGCGAGTGCGCGAGATCTGCGACGAGTTCGACGTGCTGCTGGTCTCCGACGAGGTCATCTGCGCTTTCGGCCGGATCGGCTCGATGTTCGCCTCGGAGGACTTCGGCTATGTGCCGGACATGATCACCTGCGCCAAGGGGATGACCAGCGGCTACTCCCCCCTCGGCGCCATGATCGCCTCCGACCGCCTGTTCGAGCCGTTCAAGCATGGCGACACCACCTTCTACCACGGCTACACCTTCGGCGGGCACCCGGTGTCGGCCGCCGTCGCCATGGCCAACCTGGACATCTTCGAGCGCGAGGGCCTGAACGACCGCGTCAAGCAGAACGCGCCGGCCTTCCGATCGACCCTGGAGAAGCTCCTGGATCTACCCATCGTCGGCGATGTACGTGGCGAGGGGTACTTCTATGGGATCGAGTTGGTCAAGGACAAGAAGACCAAGGAGACGTTCACCGCCGAGGAGTCCGAACGCCTGCTGCGCGGCTACCTCTCCCCTGCCCTGTTCGACGCCGGCCTGTACTGCCGGGCCGACGACCGCGGCGACCCCGTCATCCAGCTCGCGCCGCCCCTGACCGTCGGGCAGCAGGAATTCGACCAGATCGAGGGGATCCTTCGCTCGGTGCTGGTCGAGGGCCTGAACCACCTGTAGGAGCGGCGCGCTCCTGCCGCTGGACACGGTGGATCAACAGCGCCACGTGAAGCGAGGTGCGGGACTCGGCGTCGTCGAGCCGCACGCCGAGCCGCTCCTCCAGCTTCGCCAGCCGGGCGTACAGTGTCGGCCTGCTCAGGTAGCTCGTGCGCGCCAGTTCCGACTTGTTGCCGCCGCTCTCCAGGTACTGCTGCAGCAGGTCCAGGTCACCGCCGTCGCCCGTCGCCGACGCGCCCTCCAGCAGCCCGGCCAGTTCCGCCTCCACGAAGGTCTCCACGCGTGGATCGTGGCGCAGCAGCGAGAGCAGACCGCGCAACCGGACGTCCGCGGAGCGGTAGAACCGCCGGCTTCCGCGCCGCAGCGTGCTTGCTGCCTCTGCCACCTGCGCCGCCTCGTCCAGCCCTGCCGCTGAATGCAGCAGTCCCGGGTGGGAACGGCCGACGCCGACGGTCCAGGTCAGCTCCTGACTGCCGGCGGCGGCCCGCTCGAGCAACTCCCCAACCACCCGTTCGAGCAGCGAATCCTCGAGCTGCCGGGCCGGCAGTGCGAGCAGCACGGCCACCGAGCCCGTCTGCAGACTCGCCGCGAGCGCGGAGCTCTGCGACGAGGCGAGCACGCCGGTGACCAGCTCCAGCAGTGCACGTTCGCGCCGCTGCAGGGCGATCGGTTCAGGACCGGTGGTCCGGTCCAGCCGCAGCACGATCGGCACGTACGACGGCGCCGCCCGCAGGCCGAGCGCGCCGGCCCGGGCCAGCGCATCGGTTTCCGTCAGGAAGCGCGGCTGCCGCAGTTCGTGGAGCAGACCGGCCTGCGCCTGCTGGCCGAGGCCGCGCTGATCACGCTCGGCCATCCGGTTGATGGACAGTGCCTGGCCGGCCCGCTCGAGCACCATGGCGGTCTCGCCGTCGTCGTCGGAAGGAAACGGAACGACCAGTCGGCCCCAGCGCTGCCCGCGCAGGCCCACCGGGGTCTGCAGCCAGCCCTCGGCTCCGGCGCGGACTGTCTCCTCACGGAAGTGGGTGGCCCGGGAGCGCCCTTCCCACTCGCGCAGCAGCTCCCCGGCGGGCACGTCCGCGGCAGCGAAAGCGACCACCAGGTGTGACAGGTCCTCGAGGACCACCGGTGCGCCCAGCAGCTGGGCGGTGCGGGACACGATCTCGCCGGCCTCGGCGCTCTCCAGACTCAGCACCGTGAAGACCTCGTGGACGTGCCGGGCCTGCTCCACCTGTTCCAGCTGGGCGGCCACGATGAGACGGTGCACCACCTCGGTCACCTCGACGAAGCGCACCCGCCGGGGCACGAGCACCACCGGGAGGAGGGCCGTAGTGGCCGCTTCGCGCAGCGCGGCCCGGGCTTCGGGCCGGTCGTCGGTGATCTCGACGACGACGCCGGCGGCGCCGAGTGCTGCCAGCCCGGCCAGGTAGCCGCGGGCATCGCGCGCCGATCGTCCGAAGGCAAGCCCTGTGGTGAGGACGAGTTCACCACCCTCGAGCAGCCCGGACAGGCTCTTCAATTCGGCGACATGGACCCAGCGGACGCGATTCTGCAGCCGGTCCTTGCCGGCGAGTACTTCCGGCAGACCGGCCCGAACCACGGGCAGCTGAAGGATCCGTTCCACACTCAGGTGCATTGACAGAGTGTAAGCCGGTACGAGGATTTCCTGACGGTCTGCCAATGCAACCCCGGAAGCGGTGGCGCGATGATGGGGAGCAACCATCCACAGCACCAGGAGCGCGCCCATGCAGACCACGCAGCACTGGATCAACGGCGGTTACACGGCCGCGTCCGGCGACGGCCGGGTTGCGGACGTGACCAACCCGGCCACCGGCAAGGTGTCCTCCCGGGTAGCTCTGGCAAGCCCCGCGCGCGTCGACGAGGCCGTCGCCGCGGCCGTTGCGGCGTTCCCGGCCTGGCGGGACACCTCGCTGGCACGGCGCGTGCAGATCATGTTCCTCTTCCGGGAGCTGCTCAATGCCCGCAAGGGCGAACTGGCCGCGATCATCACGGCCGAACACGGCAAGGTACTCGATGACGCCCTGGGCGAGGTGGGCCGGGGACAGGAGGTCGTGGAGTTCGCCTGCGGGATCCCGTACCTGCTCAAGGGCGGCTACACCGAGAACGCCTCCTCCAGGGTCGACGTCCACTCGCTGCGCCAGCCGCTCGGGCCGGTAGCCATCATCTCGCCCTTCAACTTCCCGGCCATGGTGCCGATGTGGTTCTTCCCGGTCGCCATCGCCACCGGCAACACCGTGGTGATCAAGCCCAGCGAGAAGGATCCGACCGCTCTGAACTGGATGGCCGAGCTGTGGAAGGAAGCCGGTCTGCCGGACGGCGTCTTCAATGTGGTGCACGGCGACAAGGAAGCCGTGGACAGACTGCTGGACCACCAGGACATTAAGTCCATCTCCTTCGTCGGCTCGACCCCCATCGCGCAGTACGTCTACCGGAGGGGAACGGCCGCGGGTAAGCGGGTGCAGGCCCTGGGCGGCGCCAAGAATCACATGATCGTGCTTCCCGACGCGGACCTGGATCTCGCGGCCGACGCCGCCGTCAATGCCGGATTCGGCTCCGCCGGTGAACGCTGCATGGCCATCTCGGCGCTGGTCGCCGTCGGCGGGATCGCCGATGAACTGGTGGAGAAGATTGCCGAGCGCGCCGCCACATTGCGGGTCGGGGACGGCTTGCGCGGCACGGACATGGGACCGCTGGTCACCCATGAGCACCGCAGCAGGGTGGCCGGCTACATCGACGCCGGCGAGGCGGACGGGGCCACCGTGGTGGTGGACGGACGGACGGTGGAGGCCGACTCCGAAGGTGACGGGTTCTTCCTCGGCCCGACTCTCTTCGACCACGTCACCCCGGAGATGTCGATCTACACGGACGAGATCTTCGGACCGGTCCTGTCCGTGGTGCGCACCGGGACCTACGACGATGCCCTGGCGCTGATCAATGCGAACCGTTACGGCAACGGCACCGCGATCTTCACCAACGACGGCGGCGCCGCCCGCCGCTTCCAGAACGAAGTGGAAGTGGGCATGATCGGCATCAACGTACCGATCCCCGTACCCATGGCCTACTACTCCTTCGGCGGGTGGAAGAACTCACTCTTCGGCGACAGCCATGCCCACGGCAGTGAGGGCGTCCAGTTCTTCACCCGCGGCAAGGTGGTCACAACCCGCTGGCTGGACCCCAGCCACGGTGGGCTCAACCTCGGCTTTCCACGCAACGCCTGACCGGCCCGCTGAACCAGCCGTCGTCGTTCCTTCGAAGGAGAATCCCATGACCGTCGCACCCGGGACGCGCGTCAGCGACACGGAGCTGGCCGCGGGCCGGCGCGCTTACGAGCTGGACCGCAAGCACGTCTTCCACTCCTGGTCGGCCCAGGAACTGATTACGCCGATGACCGTCACCCGGGCTGAAGGCTCCTACGTCTGGGACGGCGAGGGGAACCGCCTGCTCGACTTCTCCTCGCAGCTGGTGAACACCAACATCGGTCATCAGCACCCGAAGGTGATCGCCGCCATCCAGGAGCAGGCGGCGAGACTGTGTACGATCGCGCCACAGTTCGTCAACGGAGCACGCTCCGAGGCGGCCCGGCTGATCGCGGAGCTGACGCCGGGAGATCTCGACAGGATTTTCTTCACCAACGGCGGTGCGGACGCGATCGAGCATGCGGTCCGGATGGCGCGGCTGCACACCGGCCGGTACAAGATCCTCTCGGCCTACCGCTCGTACCACGGCGGAACCGCGCTCGCCGTCAATGTCACCGGGGACCCGCGCCGGGTGCCCAACGACTACGGCACTGCGGGGACGGTGCATTTCCATGCGCCGTTCCTCTACCGCACGCAGTTCCATGCCTCGACGCCGGAGGAGGAGAGCCAGCGGGCCCTGGCTCACCTCGAGACGACCATCGAACTGGAGGGCGCGTCGAACATCGCGGCCATCGTGCTCGAGTCCATCCCGGGCACCGCCGGCATCATGGTGCCGCCGCCCGAATACCTGAAGGGTGTGCGGGAACTGGCAACGCGCTACGGCATCGTGTTCATCGCCGATGAGGTGATGGCCGGTTTCGGGCGCTCCGGCAGATGGTTCGCGGTCGATCATTTCGACGTGGTGCCGGACCTGCTCGCCTTCGCCAAAGGAGTCAACTCCGGCTATGTGCCGCTCGGCGGTGTCGCCATCTCGGCGGAGATCTACGCGACCTTCGCGGAACGTGCCTATCCGGGCGGCCTGACCTACTCCGGGCACCCGCTGGCCACCGCCGCGGCGGTGGCCACCATCAACGCCATGAAGGACGAGGCGATGGTGGAGCATGCCGCGGCCCTGGGCGAGACGGTTCTCGGCCCTGGTCTGGCCAGGCTCGCGGAGCGGCACCCGTCCGTGGGTGAGGTGCGCGGCCTGGGTGCTTTCTGGGCTGTCGAACTCGTGAAGAACAGGCAGACGCGGGAACCGCTGGCTGCGTACGGCGGGTCCAGCCCCGAGATGAACGAGGTGCTCGCGGCCTGCAGGGCCGGCGGCCTGCTCCCGTTCGCGAACTTCAACCGTATTCATGCGGTGCCACCCCTGAACACCACCGCCGAGGATGCACGCGCGGGCCTGGCCGTCCTGGATGAGGCGTTGTCCGTCGCCGACCGTTTCACCGAGAACTGACCTACTGTCCGAGCCCCTCCAGTCCCGCAGCCTCCGCCGGCTCCCGGTACGCCGCGGCCAGACTCGCCACCGTGTGGTGCGCGTTCAGCCCGCTCGGGTTCGGCACCACCCACAGCTCCGCCCCGCCGATCGTCTCGCGCTGGAGCCCGACTGCAGCCTTCGGCCTGTCGAAGCCGAGCCGGTAGGCGGTGATCCCCGCCACCGCCACCACGCGCGGGCCTGCGTCGGCAACCCTGCTGGCGAGCCGGGCGGCGCCGTCGCGCAGCTCGTCGGTACTGAGCTCGTCGGCACGGGCCGTCGCCCGGGAGACGACGTTGGAGATGCCGACACCGCGGGACAGCAGATGGCGCCGATCCGCGTCGGTCATTCCGTCCCCGGCCCGGATCAGGTATTCGGTGATGCCGGCGGCAGCGAGCGCAGGATAGAAGCGGTTCCCGGGGCGGGCGAAATGCGACCGGCTCGCCGCGGCCCACAGGCTCGGGTTGATTCCTACGAAGAGCAGGCGCAGGTCCGGGCCGATCAGGTCCGGAAGGACGGCATCCTGATAGCTCAGCAGCTCAGCACGCGTGAAACCCACACTGTCAGTCTTCCACGGTCGCCGGGATCCGCGCCGCGACGCCGTCGAGCAGCAGTTCCAGCGCGAACGCGAAGTTCACCTCGTCGTCGACGGCGGCCATCTCGGTCGCGAACGCGACGGCGTTGGGGAACCGCTTCGGCGACGCTGCCGCGTACTCGGCGGCCCAGGCTGCGTCGTCCCGAGCTGACTGCTCGCCGAGCGACTTGATGCCGGCGCTGAACCCCGTCCATGCCAGCATGAAGTCCGCGCACGCCCGGTACACGCGCACAGCATCGGCGTCGCTGAACCCCGCGCCCCGCAACGTGGCGAGCATGGTGTCGATGAAGGTCATTTCCGCCTCCTGCCGGGTGACCCGGACGGAAGCGAGGACCGCGATCTGCGGATGCGCCAGGTAGGCCCGGCGGCCCCGGGTGATCAGCTCCCGCACAGTGTCCCGCCAGTGGTCCGACGGCGTGAAGTCCCGTAGCGCTTCGGCGATCAGCCTGTCGGCGAGCGCGAGCATCAGCTCGTCCTTGTCCCTGAAGTGCCGGTACAGCGCCGTCGGATCCGCTCCCAGCGCGCGACCTATCCGGCGGAAGGTCAGGGCGCCGTCGCCCTCCTCGTCCACGAGCTGCAGGCACACATCGATGATCCCGCCGCGCGTCAGTCCCTGTGCACGCTGCCGCCCGTCCCTGGTGCCGGCAGGCGCCGACGGCGTGCCGCGCTCCCTCACCGATGCCTCCCGGAACTAACCATCGGACCATCATGCGGACCGCCCGCTCGAAAAGTCAACGCCGTTGACAGATGACCCGGCGTCGAGTTCGATGAAGCCAATGATCACTGCCGCAGCGCCTGAACTGCCGCGTCCTCCCGCCGGAACGGGGGCCCGACGTGAGCGCTGACGTAGTGTTCTTCTCCGGCCGGATCTTCGACGGGCAGCAGGTGCACCCGACGGCGACGGCCGTCGCCGTCACCGGGAACCGGATCACCGCCGTGGGAGCCGATGAGGAGATCCTGGCTGCGGCCGGCAACGCGGTGGAGATCGACCTGGCCGGCCGGCTGCTGACGCCCGGGTTCACCGACGCCCACGTCCACCCGGCGATCAGCGGACTGGAGCGGCTCTCCTGCGACCTCTCCGGGCTCAGCCAGGGCGCCGTCCTTGCCGCCATCCGGGCCTACGCCGCGGGCAGCGACAAGCCGTGGATCACCGGCGGTGGCTGGCACGGCTCCGACTTTCCCGGCGGCTGCCCGACCAGCGCCCTGCTCGACGCCGTCGTTCCCGACCGGCCCGCCTACCTCGTCAACGCCGACCATCACGGCGCATGGGTCAACTCGAGGGCGCTGGAACTCGCCGGAATCGATGCGCGCACTCCCGACCCCGCCGACGGGCGGATCGAGCGCAGCGCTGACGGCTCCCCCGCCGGGACGCTGCATGAGGGCGCGATGGACCTGGTCAACCGACGTGTGCCGCCGGCGACGGCGGAGGAGTTCCGGGAGAGCCTGCTCGAGTCCCAGCGTTACCTGCATTCGCTCGGCGTCACCGGCTGGCAGGAGGCGATCCTGGGCGACTACGCCGGCTACGGCGACCCGGGTGCCGCCTACCGCGACCTCACTGCCGAGGGATTGCTGACCGGCAGGGCCACGGGCGCGCTCTGGGTTCCGCGCACCACCACCGCTGACACCATCGACGCCCTGGTCGCCGACTTCCGGGAACGCCGGCGGCTCAACGCCGACGCCGGGTTCGCCACCGTGAGCGCGAAGATCATGGTCGACGGCGTCGCGGAGAATTTCACGGCCGCGATGGTGGACCCGTACCTGCGCCCCTGCCGCTGTGCGCAGACCGGCGCCACCGGTGGCGGCAGCGAGGGCAGGAGGTCCGATGACGGCCGGGGCCTGATGTACCTGCCCCAGAACGTGCTGAACCTGGTCGCCGCGGCGCTCGACGCGGCCGGTTTCGATCTGCACCTGCACGTGATCGGCGACCGCGCGGTGCGCGGCGGGCTCGACGCCGTCGACTACGCCCGCCGGGTGAACGGCCGCGGCGGCTCCGGCACCGGTGCCGGCGGCGGGCGCCACCACCTGGCGCACATCCAGCTGATCCAGCCGCAGGACGTACCCCGCTTCGCGGCACTGGACGTCACAGCCAATGCCCAGGCGCTGTGGGCCTGCAACGACGATCAGATGACCGAACTGACCGTGCCGTTCCTCGGGGAGGAGCGCGCCGGCCGGCAGTATCCGTTCGGCTCACTCCTCGCCGCCGGCGCGCGCCTGGCCATGGGTTCGGACTGGCCCGTCTCCACGCCGGATCCGTGGCAGGCGATCCATGTCGCCGTCAACCGCAGCCATCCGGACTTCCCGGACGCGCCGGCGCTGATCCCCGCCGAAGCAGTGGATCTTCGGGCGGCGCTGGCGGCGTACACCTCGGGCTCGGCCTGGCTGAACCGGTTCGACGACGGCGGCACGATCACCCCCGGCAAGCTGGCGGACCTGGTGGTGCTGAGCACCGACCCGTTCCACCTCGACCCCGGCGAGCTGCACACCGTTCGCGCCGACCTCACCTTCGTGGACGGTCGGCCGGTGCACAGCCGCGACCGCCAGGAGTCAGTGACATGAGCCCCAGCACCACCTACGACGACGCCGAACGGCAGGTTCCGACGGCCAGGACCGCCGCTGCTCTGGCCGATGCCTCCACCGAACCGTACTGGCTCGACGATCCCGCCCGCCCGGACGCCCTGCCCGCCCTGGCCGGCGACGCGACCACGGATCTTGCCGTGGTGGGCGGCGGCTACACCGGCCTGTGGACGGCGTTGATGGCCAAGGAACGTGACCCGCACCGGCGTGTGGTGCTGCTCGAGGCCCGCCGGATCGGTTGGGCCGCCTCCGGCCGGAACGGCGGATTCTGCGAAGCCAGCCTCACCCACGGGGAATCCAACGGGGAACGGCACCTGCCCGGAGAAGCCGCACGGCTCGCCGAGCTGGGCCAGGAGAACCTGCGGCAGATCGCCGAGACCATCGAGCGTTACGGCATCGACTGCGGCTTCGAATGGACCGGCACGCTCTCCGTCGCCACCGAGGATCACCAGGTTGCATGGCTGGCCGCCGAGGAGGACAAGGACCCGGACGTGGTCTTCCTCGACCAGGAGGCCGTGCGCAAGGAGGTCCGCTCCCCCCTGTATCGCGCCGGTCTCTGGGACAGGAAGGGCACCGCGATGCTCAATCCGGCCCGCCTCGCCTGGGGCCTGCAGCGCGCGGCCCTGGCCGCCGGCGTCGAGATCCATGAGCACACCCCCGTGCGCGGACTCAAGGCCACCGCAAGCGCAGTGCGGCTGACCACCGACGGCGGCACCCTCACGGCAGAGCGGGTCGCACTCGCCACCAACGTCTTTCCGTCGCTGCTCAAACGCACTCGTCTGCACACCGTCCCGGTGTACGACTTCGCGCTGATGACCGAGCCGCTGACGGCGCAGCACCTGCAGTCCATCGGGTGGCACAACCGACAGGGGCTGGCGGATATGAACAACCGCTTCCATTACTACCGGCTCGCCACGGACCCGCAGGGCAGGGACCGGATCCTCTTCGGCGGATATGACGCCGTCTACCACTTCGGCCGGACCATGAAGCCTGAGTACCTGCAGCGGCCGGAGACCTTCACGCGTCTGGCGGCACATTTCTACGCCACCTTCCCGCAGCTCAACGGCGTCAGATTCACGCATACCTGGGGCGGGGCCATCGACACCTGCAGCCGGTTCTTCTCCTTCTTCACCACCGCGCACGGCGGCCGCGTGGCGTATGCGGCCGGCTACACCGGCCTCGGCGTCGGTGCCACCCGCTTCGGCGCGAACGTGATGCTGGATCTGCTCGCCGGCACCCCGACCGAGCGGACCGAGCTGCAGATGGTCGGGAAGAAACCACTGCCGTTCCCACCCGAGCCGCTCGCATGGCTCGGAATCAAGGTGACAACCGCCGCGATGGTGCGGGCCGACCGCAGCCGCGGCCGCCGCGGGCTGTGGCTGAAGATCATGGACAAGCTCGGGATGGGCTTCGATTCCTGATGGCCGCCGAGCAATCCCCACGGCGCCCTGCCCCACGACAGTCCGACCCCGCAGCACGGAGTATTGGAGTTCAGATGCATCAGTTCATCGACGGCGACTACCGAGAAGGTTCCGGAGAAGAAGCCAAGCGCATCAACCCCGCCACCGGGGAGACCGCCGAAGTGATCCGCTACGCCGGCCCCGACGACGTCGACACCGCCGTCGCCGCCGCCAAACGCGCCTTCGGCACCTGGTCCCGGCTGGCCCCGGCCGGACGTTCGGAGGCCATGCTCGAACTCGCCGCGGAACTGGAGTCGCGCGCGGACCAGCTCGCCGACCTCGAGACCGCGCAGACCGGCAAGTCGATCCGCATGTCGACCGGGTTCGACGTCCCCGGCACCATCGACAACACCTCCTTCTTCGCCGGCGCCGCCCGGCAGCTGCAGGGCCTGGCCGCCGGCGAGTATGCGGCGGACCAGACCTCGATGGTCCGCCGGGAACCCATCGGCGTCGTGGGGTCCATCGCCCCGTGGAACTATCCGCTGCAGATGGCCGGCTGGAAGATCCTCCCCGCCATCGCCGTCGGCAACACCATCGTGCTCAAGCCGTCGGAGCTCACTCCGGGCACCTCGCTGATCTTCGCCGAAGCGGCCAAGGCGGCAGGCATCCCCGACGGCGTGATCAACATCGTCACGGGCACCGGTAGAGTCGCCGGCGAACACCTGGTGCGGCACCGCGACGTCGTCATGACCTCCTTCACCGGGTCCACCGCCGTCGGCCGGCGCATCATGGCGATGGCCGCCGAATCCGCCAAGAGGGTGCACCTGGAGCTCGGCGGCAAGGCCGCGTTCCTGGTCTTCGACGATGCCGACGTCGAGGCCGCTGCGCACGGCGCGGTGGCCGGCTCCATCATCAACGGCGGCCAGGACTGCACCGCAGCCACCCGCGCCTACGTCCAGCGCCCCCTCTTCGAGGCCTTCACCCAGCGGGTCGCCGAACTCATGGAGCAGGTGGTGCTCGGGGACCCGACACTGGACGGCACCGATCTCGGCTCGCTGATCACGCACGCGCACCGGGACAAGGTGGCCGGCTTCGTGGAGCGTGCCCGCGGGTACGGCGCCCGGATCCTCTGCGGTGGAGAGGCACCCGGCGGGGACCTCGCCGCCGGCGCCTTCTACCGACCGACCCTGGTCGTGGGTGCCGCGCAGGACTCGGAGATCGTCCAGGACGAGGTTTTCGGGCCGGTACTCACCGCACTGCCCTTCGACTCCGACGACGAGGGCCTCGCCCTGGCCAATGACACCCGGTACGGCCTGGCCGCTTCCGCGTGGACGCACGATCTGGGCCGGTCGCTGCGTGCGAGTGCCGAGATCCAGGCCGGCTGCGTGTGGATCAATGAGCACATTCCGATGATTTCCGAGATGCCCCACGGCGGGTACAAGGCCTCGGGCTTCGGCAAGGACATGTCGATCTACTCGCTGGAGGACTACACCAACGTCAAGCACGTGCTGATGAGCCGGGACCGGACAGCCCACAAGGAGTGGCAGGACACCGTCTTCCGCGTGAAGCCCTGACCATCCAAGGAGTCACCGTGACCACCAACGGGAACGTATCTTTCTGGTATGCCGAATCCGGCCTCCCTGTCAGCAGGACCGCCCTCGACGGTGATATCACGGCTGACATCGCCATTGTCGGCGCAGGCTACACCGGGCTCTGGACTGCGTACTACCTCAAGCGGGCCCGTCCCGATCTGCGGATCGCCGTCCTCGAAAGCCGCTTCGCCGGCTTCGGCGCATCCGGCCGGAACGGCGGCTGGTTGACCAACAGCATCACGGGTGGCCGCGGCTCCTATGTGAAAAGCCATGGGCGAGCAGCCGTCGGTCGGTTCCAGACGCTGTTGAACGACACCGTGGATGAAGTGGTGTCGGTGGCAGGTGACGAGGGAATCGAGGCGGACTTCCACAAAGGGGGCGAACTCGGTGTGGCGCGCAATCCGGCACAACTGTGCAGGTTGCGGGCCCTCGCCGCCGCCGAAGCGCAGTGGCCGGAGTCAGGAGCGATGCTGCTGTCGAAGCAGGAGACCCAGGACCGGGTGAACATCGCCGGGACCCTGGGAGGTCTCCACCACCAGCATGCCGCCAGGATTCATCCCGCCAAACTGGTGCGAGGACTGGCGCGGACGGTAGAAGCCCTGGGGGTGCGCATCTATGAGGACACCGCGGTGACGGAGATTTCGCCGCGACTGGCCAGGACGGACAAAGGAGACGTGCGAGCGACCTACGTCCTGCGCGCCACCGAAGGCTTCACGGCGAATCTCAAGGGGTCGCATCGGGAGTGGTTGCCGATGAATTCGTCCATGATCGCTACAGAGCCCCTCAGCAACGAGGTGTGGGCAGACATCGGCTGGGACAACTTCGATGTGGTCGGGGACATGGCCCATGCCTACATGTACGCGCAGAGGACCGCGGACGATCGGATCGCCATCGGTGGCCGCGGAGTGCCCTACCGTTTCGGGTCCAGGACGGATTCCGACGGTGCGACCCAGGCCGGAACGATTCGGAAACTGACCGCGATCCTGCACGACATGTTCCCTGCGACCCGCGACTCCCGGATCGACCATGCCTGGGCCGGCGTGCTCGGCGTACCGCGTGACTGGAAGGCAACCGTAGGACTGGACCTCACCACAGGTCTCGGCTGGGCGGGCGGATATGTAGGTACCGGTGTGACAGCAGCAAACCTGGCTGGTCGGACCTTGCGGGACCTCGTGCTGGAGTCGGACAGTGAGCTGGCGAGGATGCCGTGGGTCAACCGCAAAGTCCGCAGATGGGAGATGGAACCGGTGCGTTGGATCGCGGTCAAGGCGCTCTATGAGGCCTATTACGCGGCAGACCGAGCCGAGAACAGCCGGCTGCAGTCGACGTCCCGGATCGCCAGGGCAGCGGATCTGATCTCTGGACGTGCCTGATCCACGACCCACCTAGGCCGTCGGTATCGATCGCCGTCGTCGTCCTCGGCAGCAACCGCTAGAACACGATCACGCTGCGTGCCCGCTCGCCCCGGCGCATCGCGTCGAAGGCCTCGTTGACGGCGCACTGTGAGCACTACGCCCGCGTCACCTTCTGCGTCCCTGCGAGCACCTGGAAGGACTCCGACAGGCTGGAGGTCGCCACCGGATCTGTGCGGTCCGACAGCACGTACCAGTCCATCCGCACGCCCTGCGGGCGGACCTCCAGGACCGAGTACCCGTGGGAGTCGAAGTCGAGGTACTTCACGTGCGGGTTGTTCGTCCGGAACCGGGCCTCGACGGACAGGGAGGCGGTGCGCGGCGGCACCCCGAGGATGTCGTCGAGGTTGTCACTGGTGACGGACGTGCACACCAGCTCCGTCCCTACCGATGCACCCGTGACCGGATAGGTCTTCCGGTCGGCCGGCAGGTCGCATGCCCAGCCCGAGTGGATGTCACCGGTCAGGAACACGGTGTCGGTGATCCTGTTGTCGCCCAGGTGCCGCAGCACGCGCGACTGGTCGGCGGTGTAGCCGTCCCACTGGTCGATGTTGTACGGCACGCCGTCGAGGGTCGCGGAGCCCATCAGCTTCTCCATTCCCTCCACGGCCGTGGAGGGGAGTGTGGGCGGGAAAAGGACGGGCGTGATCATGACCGGATTCCCGACGAGCTTCCACTGAGCCTGCTGTGTCGACAGCCCGTCGAGGAGCCACTCCATCTGCGCCTCGCCCGTGATGCTCCGGTCCGGACTGCCGATGGAAGGATCCGTGGTGGACGGCGCCTGCTGGTCCCGGTAGGAGCGGAGGTCCAGCATCGAGATGCTCGCCAGCGACCCGAACGCCAGCCGGCGGTAGAGTTTCCCGCCGGCCTCGTACCGCACCGGCATCCACTCGGCGTAGGCCTGCATCGCGGCCGCGCGCCGGTCCGCCCAGGCGCCTTCCGCCCCCTCCGTGTGGTTCTCGGCGCCACCCTTCCAGGCGTCGTTCGTCGACTCGTGGTCGTCCCACGTCACCACGAAGGGAACCGCGGCGTGCAGGGCCTGCAGGTCGGCGTCCTCCTTGTACTGGGCGTGCCGACGCCGGTAGTGCTCGAGGGTCGTCATCTCCACGGCCGGGTCATGGGGACGGACGACGACGTCGCGTGCCTGGTATTCCCCGGGCGCGTACTCGTAGAGGTAGTCGCCCAGGTGCAGCACGAGGTCGAGGTCGCCGCGCGCGGCCAGGTGCCGGTAGGACGAGAACCAGCCCGCCTGGAGGTTGGCGCAGGACACGACGCCCACCCGCAGCAGATCGACGACGGCACCCTCCGCGGGAGCCGTACGGGTCCGCCCGACCGGCGACTGGTCCCTGCCGCTCGTGAAGCGGTACCAATAGCTCGTGGCAGGCTGCAGCCCGCGCACGTCCACCTTGACGGTGTGGTCCCGCTCGGGGCCGGTCTTCGTGGTGCCGCGCGCCACGATGCGGCGGAAGTCCGCCGTCGTCGACACCTCCCAACCCACCGGTACCGCCGGGCCCTTGCCCGAGCCGGGCTTCGCATCCCGGGCCGGCGTGATCCTGGTCCACAGCAGGACGCCGTCCGGCACGGGATCACCGGAGGCGACACCATGGCCGAAGGTGCCGGTGGCGGCCACGGCCGGGCTGGTACGGGCAGTGGCGACAGGGGCGACGGCCGCCCCGGCGACGGCGAGGACACCGGTTGCGGTCAGGACGGTGCGGCGGGTCATGGAGGTCATAGGTCGATCTAAGCGCGGTGCTGCGCTCCCTGATGGCCGTGGGCACGTTCCTGGCGGAGAATTCGCCCGACGTTCACCCGTTCGGCACCGGTGCCCGCAGGAGGGGTGCACCGCGCCCTGCGGAGGGGCGCACGGAGTCGACGGCGCAATCAGGCCCGGACGGTCACGCTCCGGTGGATCTGGCGCCCTGGCGATCCCCTACATGCGGCCGCCCGGCCCCCCAGGACTCGAGCACCGCTCGCACATCCGCACGTCGCTCCGATGCAACAGCAAGCCGGTATGCATCCTCGACCACGTGGTCGATCAGGACCCGGTGACCGGACGACGCCGATTCCACCGCGGCCTCGACCATGGCCAGGCTCAGGATGTTCGAGTGCACCTCGCCCGAGGGCACGTCGCCGGACCGCAGCGACGCCACGAACTCCACCAGCGCACCCGCGATCTCCTCATCGTGGGACACCGGCTCGGGTGAGGACCCTCCCGAGAGCCTTTCCGCGACCGGCGCTCCATCCCCGTCCCAGGCCGCCGATCCATCGGCACCGTTCACCCGCCAGCTGCCGTTCCACGATGTCTCCAGGCCGTCCGCGCACCAGCTGCCCGTGTATACGTAGCGGGTTCCGCCGCTCATGGTGAACACCGCCGTGGCGGCGGCATCACCGCTGTACCAGCTCCACGACGGGTTGTACTCCTCGCAGTACACGGACACCGGCTCCTGACCCAGCAGGAACCGCACGGCATCGAACTGATGGATGGCCATGTCCACCAGCAGCACGTGCGCCATCTCCTCCCGGAACCCCCCGAAGCGCGGTGCCTTGAAGAACTCGGTGGTCACCACCCCGACATCGCCCAGCCCATCTGTGATCGCCTTCAGCTGCGTCAGACCGCGGAAGTACCGGCGCGACTGGCTGATCATCAGCAGCTGGCCGCTGACCTCTGCGGCAGCAGCCAGCGACAGCCCTTCGGCGACGGTCGGCGCTACCGGCTTCTCGCACAACACCGGCAGCCCGGCGAACATCGCCTCGATGTTGACAGGGTGATGTGCACCCGGCACCGTCACATTCACGACGGCGTGGGCGCCGGTCGTCAGCGCGACCTCCGACACGCTGGTACCCAGCGCCACGCCGTCGAGCCCGAATTCCTGCACTGCCGCGTGCGCGGTCGCCAGGTTCAGGTCCACGAGGCCTACCAGCTCGACGTCATCATTGGCCTGCAGTGTCCGGATCCAGGCCCTGCCCATACCCCCTGCGCCCACCTGCACGACGCGCAGCGGTCCCGGCTCATCGATCGTTGCGAAGGAGATCAATTGTTCATCGCCCCCTGGTAGCCGTGTCCGGCGTAGAAGTCCTCGGTCTCGTAACGCAGCAACACCGGATCGGTGCGCTCCGGACGCAGGGTTCTCGCCCACTCGACCCCGTTGGCGATGACGCGGCGTACGTCCTTGTGGTGGTAGACGGGGTAGTCCTGGTCGCCGGGGTTGAAGAAGAAGATCTTCCCGAAGCCGCGCTTGAAGGTGCAACCGCTGCGGAACACCTCACCGCCACTGAAGGTGCTGAGGAAGACCAGCTCGTCGGGGGCGGGGATGTCGAAGAACTCGCCGTACATCTCCTGCTCGGGAATGATGAACGGATGGGGGACGCCCTGGGCGATCGGATGGGATGGATCGACCGTCCACACGATCTCCCGATCACGCTCCGAGCGCCAGCGAAGCGTGCACGAGGTCCCCATCAGCTTCCCGAAGATCTTCGACCAGTGGCCGGAGTGCAGCACCAGCAATCCCATACCCGCGAGTACGTGGCGGTGCACACGCTCGACAACCTCGTCGGAGACCTCGCCGTGGGCGGCGTGTCCCCACCACACCAGCACGTCAGTGGACTGCAACACGTCCTCGGTGAGGCCGTGCTCGGGATCATCCAGAGTGACGGTGCGGACCTGCGCACGCTCCCCCAGATTCTCCTCGATGCCCTCCCGGATGGTGGTGTGCATGCCGTCCGGGTAGATGGCGGCGACCTCCGGCTGCTCCTTCTCGTGGCGGTTCTCGCCCCAGACGAGGACGCGCAGGGCTTCGGGGTTGGTCATGGTTCTCCTGACTGTCGGGTGGAGCGTTACGTAGCGGAAGCACCGTCGTGAGATCGCATCCCTAGGGCCGGCCGGCGTCCAGCCAGTTCTCGGGCGACGGGACGAGCAACTCCAGCTCGGCCCACAACCCCTGGGGCAGGTCCGCGGTGGCGGCCTCGATCGTCGGTTCGATCCGGCCTGTCTTGCTGATACCGAGAACCGTCGTGCTGACGCGCGGCTCGCGGATCGAGAACTGGATGGCTGCCGTCGTGAGGTCCGTCTGCCAACGGCGGCAGACCTCGCGCATCCGGGTGATCGAGGCAAGCGTTGCGGCCGCCGCAGGACGGTACCCGTACACCTTGTTGGTCCCGGTGGAGTCGGCCAGGATGCCACCGCCCAGGACCGCGGCATTGATGACCGCCATGCCGAGTTCGGTTGCGCGCGCGATGATGTCCCCGGCACTCCGGTCGACCAGGGTCCACCGGTTGTGCACCAGGAGCACATCGAAGACACCGAGCTCGAGGTATCGCGCCAATTCGTGGACATTTCCGCCGGCAAGTCCCAGGCAGCCGACCTCGCCGCTTTCGCGTGCTGCCACGAGTGCGGCTACGGCGCCGCCCTTGGCCGTCAGCTCGTCGAAGTCATGGAACTCGGGATCATGCAGGTGCACGACAGGCAGTGGGTCGATGCCGAGCCTCTGCCGGCTCTCGCCCAGCGATCGTCGCACTCTGTCTCCGCTGTAGTCGCTGCCCTTCGCATCGACCTTCGTCATGACGACGAAATCGTCGGGCAGTCCTCCGTATTCGGCGATGCCTTTGCCGATCCGGGCCTCACTGCGGCCGTCGGAGTAGCCGTTCGAGGTGTCGATCGTCCGGATATCGCTGTCGAGTATCGCGCAGACGAGGTCGATCGCGTCACGCTCGGCGACCTCGTAACCGAACGTGTCCGGCATGCTGCCGAGCGGTGCCCCTCCCAGCGTGATCGGACTGACCTTCAGGCCGGTCGATCCGAGGTGGTTCAACTCCCAACGCGCGGTCATGCGGCGTGCACCTCGAGCCCGGATGCAGTCCCCACCTGCGCGACGCACCGCCGGGCAGCCGGTGGACGGGCATACTGGCCGCGCCCCTGACATCTCCGAGGGCGAGTGGCGCGGAGAGTGGACGGTGTCGTCATCATCGGATCCTTCGGAAGGGGGCGGCGGTCAGGAGGCGGCGGCTTCAACATGATCATCATCTATACCTCGCGGCGCGGCATACCGCCCGAACTGTACGAGTCGGCGCGAATCGACGGGGCGAACGAGGTGCAGATTGCGCTGCGGATCAAGGTTCACCTCGTGGTGCCGGCGCTGGTGCTCACGGCGATCTTCTCACTCATCGGGTCTACGAAGGGCGGTGCCGGCAGGCCCACCGCCCTCGTAGGACCGCCGCGGAACGCCTCGGGGAACGCTGGTTGTCCGAGGGTCTTGCTACATTCTGACCAGCACGGGATCCATCCCCGCGCACCACCGATGCCGGGGGCACCATGTTCTTGCTCGACCCGACCGCACCGGCCCTCACGCCGGACCTGGTCTTCTCCGCGACCGACCTCGTCGCGGCGAGCGAGTGCGAATACCGGACCCTGCGCATCCTCGACGAGAAGCTCGGCCGCACATCGAAGGCGGAGTTCGCGGTGGACGAGCTGCAGCGGCTCGCCGGGGCTCTCGGCGACGTCCACGAACTCAGGGTGCTGGATAGCCTGACCACCCGGTACGGACCGTGGAACCCGGAGCGGAACACCGGGGTGTACCGGGTGGAGCGGGGTGACACGATCGACCGCGCCGCACTGCTCGCCAAGCACGAGGAGACCGCAGCCGTCCTCACCGCCGGCGCCGACGTCGTCTTCCAGGCCACCTTCTTCGACGGCGAGTTCCTCGGCTACGCGGACTTCCTCGTCCGGCAGTCTCCTGAGGCCGAGCATGCCGGCCGCTACGCGGTGTGGGACACCAAACTCGCGCGGCACGCCAAGGTCGGCGCGCTGCTGCAGCTGGCAGCCTACGGTGACCAGCTGATCCGCCTCGGCCTCGAACCCGCCCCGCAGGTCACCCTCGTGCTCGGCGACCTCGAGCACAGCGTCCACTCCCTCACCGACCTGCTGCCCGTCTACCGCGAACGCCGGGACCGGTTCCGCACCCTCACCGGCGCACATCGCGCCGCGGACACGATCGTCGAATGGGGTCAGGGCGGCGTCGTGCACTGCGGGCGCTGCGACTACTGCGCCGAGCAGGTCACCCTACACCGGGACCTGCTGATGGTCGCCGGCATGACGTCGTCACGGCGCAAGGACCTGATCAGCAGGGGCATCACCACGATCGACGCGCTCGCCGAACTCCCGGACGCCGACACCCGTGGTCCGCTGCTGCGACTGCGGGACCAGGCGCGCATGCAGACGGGCACCGCCGTCGTCGACGGCTCGCGCACGTTCGTCAAGGACGGCCTCGAGCGGACGATCGGCTACCGGGTGCTCGCCGAGCACACACTCGCGACGCTGCCCACGCCGAGCGGCGGCGACATCTTCTTCGACTTCGAGGGCGACCCGCTCTGGCAGGACCCGGCCACCGGCAACTGGGGATTGGAGTATCTCTTCGGTGTCATGGAGCCGGCCGACGCGGACGACGCCCCGGTGTTCCGACCCTTCTCGGCGCACTCCCGCTGGGACGAACGGCAGGCGTTCCTCGACTTCCTCGACTACGTCGAGAAGCGACGCAGCGCCCACCCGGACCTGCACATCTACCACTACGCGCCCTACGAGAAGACGGCCCTGCGCACCCTCTCGCTCCGGCACGGTGCCGGCGAGGACATCGTCGACGACTGGCTCCGCAGCGGCCTGCTCGTGGACCTGTACGCGACGGTCCGGCACTCGCTGCGGGTCTCCGCGGCCTCCTACTCCATCAAGGAACTCGAGCCCCTCTACATGGGCGATCACCTCCGCACCGGCGACGTGGCCGACGCCGGCGCCTCCGTCGTCGCCTACGCGCAGTACTGCGCGGCGCGGGACGACGGCGACGAAGCAGCCGCCGCGACGATCCTCGCCTCCATCACCGACTACAACGAGTACGACTGCCTCTCCACGCTGCGCCTTCGCGACTGGCTGCTGCAGCTGCCCCGGCCCGACGCACCGGACGGAGCCGACCCGTCCGACGGCGGGCAGGACGCGCCGACGAGACCGGAACCGAAGCCCGCGGACGAGCCCACCCCTGACGAGATCCGGCTGCGCGATCACCTCGCGGAGCGTGCAGGTGACCGGCCGACGGCGGAGGACCAGGCCATCGCGATGGTCGCCGCTGCCACCGGCTACCACCGCCGCGAGCGCAAGCAGTTCTGGTGGGAGCACTTCGACCGGCTCGAGAACGACCGGGACAGCTGGTCCGACCAGCGGGACGTCTTCGTGGTGGAGTCCGGGACGGTGCTGGAGGACTGGGCGAAGCCGACGCCCAGGGCCCGGACGGAGTCCCGGACGATCCAGCTGCGCGGCGTCCTGCCCGATGGGTCCGACGTGCGTCCGGGGTCGACGTGGTTCCGCATGTACGACGCCCCGCTACCGGACGGCGTGCAGGTACCGGCCGACAGCCGGCTCGGCCGGGGTGGGTGCTTCGGGACGGTGGTCGAGCGCGTCGAGGCGGATCCCGACGTTCCCGGCAGGACGCTGATCACGGTCACCGAGAAGTCGTCGGCCACCGTTCCGCCGTACCGGCACCTGCCCGCCGCCCTGACACCCGACCAGCCCATCGCCACGGTCAGCCTGGAGGCGTCGCTCGCCGAGCTGGCGAACACGGTCGGCGCAGCACTTCCCGACCTCCCGCGGCACCCCGGCCTCGACGTCCTGCAGCGCTCCGCGCCGCGCCTGGCGACGGGGAACGCCCTGCCGCTCGTCGCGCACGACGAGTTCGGACAGGCCGACTACGTCACTGCCGTCACGGACGCCGTGCTCGACCTCGACTCCTCCTACCTCGCCGTGCAGGGCCCTCCCGGCACCGGCAAGACGTATGTGGGCTCGCGCGTCATCGCGCGCCTGGTCGGACGGGGCTGGAAGGTCGGCGTCGTGGCGCAGTCCCACGCCGTCGTCGAACACTTCCTCACCACGGCCGTCGCCGCGGGCGTGGACCCGGAGCGGATCGGAAAGAAGCTGCAGCAGGAGCATCCCGTCCCCTGGCTGCACACCTCCGACGGCGCCATCACCACCCTCCTGGCCGGGGACGGCGGGTGCCTCATCGGCGGGACGTCGTGGTTCATGACCGGCAGGCTCCTACCGCCCGGGTCGCTGGACCTGCTCGTGATCGACGAGGCCGGACAGTTCTCGCTCGCCAACACGCTGGCCGTCTCGCGGGCGTCGTCGCGCCTGATGCTGCTGGGTGACCCGCAGCAGTTGCCGCAGGTCACGCAGGGCTCTCACCCGGAACCGGTCGACGAGTCGGCCCTGGGCTGGCTGTCCGCCGGTCATGCGACGCTCCCCGCGAGCCTCGGGTACTTCCTCGCCGACTCCTGGCGCATGCATCCGCACCTGTGCGACGCCGTGTCCCGGCTGAGTTACGACGGCAAGCTCGACGCCGCTCCGGCTGCCGCGGCCCGCCGGCTGGAGGGGCCGCCGGCAGGGGTCGACGTCGTCCTGGTCGACCATGCCGGCAATGTCGTGGCCTCGGACGAGGAGGCCGCGGAGGTCGTCGTCCAGGTGCGCCGGCATCTGGGCCTCACGTGGCATCCCGGCGGGACCGAGCCATCCCGGCCGCTGGCCCCGACCGACGTGCTGGTGGTCGCCGCGTACAACGCGCAGGTGCAGCGGATCCGCGCCGCCCTCGACGCCGCGGACCTGCGGGACATCCGGGTGGGGACGGTCGACAAGTTCCAGGGGCAGGAGGCCGCGGTGGTGCTCGTGAGCATGGCCTGTTCGTCGGTGTCCGAGGCGCCCCGCGGCGTGGAGTTCCTGCTGAACCGCAACCGCATCAACGTGGCCATCTCGCGGGGGCAGTGGCGGGCCGTCGTCATCCGCTCCCGCGAACTGACCAACTTCATGCCCACACGCCCCTCCGGCCTCGAGGAACTGGGCGCGTTCATCGGGCTCGGCGCCGGGACCGCGGCGGCCCCCGGAACCCGCTGACGGGCCGGACGCGCCTAGGCTGGGCCTCACCACCGCCCCGCCAGCAAGGAGAGCCATGACCTACGAACTCCGCACCTACACCGCATCGCCGGGCAAGATGGACGCCCTGATGCGCCGGTTCCGCGACTCCACCATCGATCTGTTCATCGAGCACAACATGAAGAGCCTGGGCTACTGGACGCCTGTCGGCTCCCCCGACGTGCTCGTCTACCTCCTCGAGCACGACGGCGACCCGACGGCGAACTGGAAGGCGTTCGGCACGGACCAGCGCTGGATCGACGCGAAGTCCGCATCGGAGACGGACGGGCCGCTGGCCGCGACCATCGAGTCCGTGATGCTGGAGGCGACCGACCTCCATCCGATCGCCTCCGCGCGCTGACCGTCAGTCGGTTGACGGCTCGGCGCGGCCTGCTGCACGGCCTCGTCCCGTTCGAGCTACGGCGGTACGTTGGTCCGGTGGACGACGTCGAGCTTGCGGCAGCTTTGGTACGGGATGCGTCTCGACGTGCGCTCGAGATGCGGTCGAACGGGGTGGACATCGAGCAGAAGACCTCGACGGCCGACCTGGTCTCGGCCGCCGATCGTGCAGCGGAGGCACTCATCAGGGACCGGCTCCGGGACGAGCGCCCCGAGGACGGCGTGCTCGGCGAGGAAGGATCCTCCGTGGCATCACGGAACGGCCGCCGCTGGGTCATCGACCCCGTGGACGGGACGTTCAACTTCCTGTGGGGACTCCCCGCCTGGTGCTCTGCCGTAGCTCTCGACGACGACGGCGTGCTCCTCGCAGGAGCCGTGGACGTACCCGCCACCCGGGAGACCTGGGTGGCGGGCCAGGGCCGGGGCACGACGCTGAACGGCAGCGCCGTCGGGCCACTGGCAGACACACCGCTGCGCGACTGCAGCGTGGCCTCCTACCTGGACCGGTCCGACGTCTCCGACTCCTCGATGATGGCCGTGCTGTCGCGGATCATGGACGGCGCAGCCACCCTGCGCATCAGCGGCTCGGGAACCGCCGACCTCGCCGACGTGGCAGCGGGCCGGATCGGGCTGTGGATGCAGCCGGACTGCGCCGATTGGGACTGGTTGCCGGGCCGCGCGCTCGTGGAGGGGGTCGGCGGGAGGACCAGGATCGTCGAACACCTCGGCAGGCGGTGGCACCTCGCCGGTTCGGGGGCCGCCGTCGACGAATCGGCGCAACGGCTCCTGACGGCGGGCTGAACCCGGGCACCCCGCGCGGCGGCACGACGTGGCAGGATACTGCGATCACACGACGTTCAGCGTGTACATCGAGCAAGGGAGCGACCATGGACACCCCTGATCCTCGCGAGACCCTGGCGCAACGGCTCCGGGACTTCTTCGCGTCGCGCGCGAACGTGCGTGAGGTCCGCATGTTCGGTCTCCAGTCGTTCATGGTCGACGACCGCCTGGCGGTCGGCGCCGGCCGGAACGGGGACCTGCTCGTCCGCACCGACCCGGCCGACCACGAGGAGCTGCTGCGACGAGGCGGGACAGCTGCGCGCATGGGCGGCGACCGGCCGATGGGTCAGGGCTGGCTCACCGTGCCGAGCGAGAGGATCGACGACGACGCGGACCTCGCGTTCTGGATCACGGTCGGCATGGACTCCCGCAGGGCGTCGGGCTGAGGCACACGCAGCGTTCGTCAGCGCCTCAGCAGCATCCGGCGGTCCCGCCATGCCGCCGTCGACCACAGCGCCCACACCACCAGCACGGGCTGGAAGAACAGGCGGGCGAGCCGGGCACGGTCGGTGTCGAGCCCGAAGGCGCTGACGCCGTCGACGTACTGGGCGATGTTGCCCGGGAAGACCGCGACGAAGAACGCCGCGACCACCCAGCCGACCGGCACGCGGCGCCTGCCGGCGAGGACCAGTGCGGCGCCGAGCACCAGCTCGACGACGCCGGACACCACCACGACGGGATCCGCTCCGAGCGGAAGCCAGGCAGGGACCTGCGCTGCGAACGCCGACCTCGCGAAGGTCAGGTGAGCCGAGCCCGCGAACAGCAGGAACGCACCGAGTACCACGCGGGCGACGGTCCGCACCGGCGAAGCGCGGGAAGGAGACGTGTGGGAAGGGGAGGTCATGCAGCGCACAATAGCCGCAAGGTGCAGGACTCGGATAAGGTCAGGGTGCTGTCGTCCGCAGTCCCCAGCACCGTCGAGCCCGCCGGGGGAGGAACCCATCCCGTGGGATGTCCTCCACCAGGTCGGAGAATTGCAGGGACACGACGGCAGGTTGCCGCCCGCCCCACGAAGGAGACCGCCATGGCCCCCCGGAACCGCACGAACGACCGACTCCGCATGACCCTCGCCCTGCTCGCCGCTCACCAGTCCGCGGGCACCGCCGTCGCCCCCAGTGAACTGATGGCGCAGGCTGTCGCCCAGGTCCCGTTCGACGCAAAGGAAGCCGAGCTCCTCTCCGGCGGCGTCCCCCGCGGTTTCAAGGCCCTGACGACGGCGACGTCGAAGCTCGTCAAGGCCGGCTGGCTCGTCAAGGGCCGCAGCGGCTGGACCGCCACCGACGAGGGCGTCCGCGCGGTCCACGTCTTCACCGACCCCGAGCAGTTCATCAACGCCATGATCAGTGGCGCTCCCGTGCCGGAGACCGCCGCCGAGGCTCCCGTGCACGCGCCGGTGGCCCCCGAGCAGCTGGGCGAGGAGGCGCAGGCCGCGCAGGCCGATGTCGATGTGGACCCGACGGAGGTCGCCCAGGCCAAGGCAGCTCTCGTCGAGGACCCCACGCCCCCGGACGTCACCCCGACCCTCGAGGTGACGCCCGACGGCGTCATCTCGCCCGCGGAGGGGACGGCCGACGACGCCTGGCACGAACAACCCCAGTCCGTCGCCCTCTCCGGCGACTTCGACCCGCTGTTCGGCGAGGCCGGGCACTGGAGTTCGGACCTCCGCGAACTGCAGCTCGACTACGACGCCGCAGGGAACATCTGGCAGCAGACCCTCCAGCTGCCCGCCGGCACCTACCAGTTCAAGATCCTCGTCAACGGGTCCTGGGCGGAGAACTACGGCCGGTTCGGCGTGCGTGACGGCGCCAACCACGAACTGCACCTGCTCTCCGACACGTCGGTGACCTTCCGGTTCGACTACGCCACGAAGGACATCGAGACCTCCTAGGTCCGGGTCCCTCGGCCCCGCCTGCTTGCCCTCGGGCCTGCAGGCGGGGCCGTCGTCGTTCCCGGGGCTAGCGGCGATCGGCCAGCGACACCGCGGGACGCCCGGGCGGCAGGGCCTCGGACCGCAGGATCTGCAGCGCCAGCAGGCACGTGGCCTGACCCTCGAGCGACGTCAGCGACACCCGCAGCAGGCCCTCGAGTTTCCCCAGCCGCTGGGCGAGGGTGTTGCGGTGGATGAACAGCTTCGCCGCCGTGCGGCCGGGCTGCGCATCGTGCTCGAGGAACGCCTCCAGCGTGCCGAGCAGGTCCACCGCATGCGCGGCGTCGTATGCGAGGACGGGTGCCAGGAGCTTGTGGGCACCGGCCCGGGCACCCGATGATGCGGTCGACGCGATCAGCGCGCGGATCCCGAGGTCCGGTGCGCGCACCGGCGCCCGGACCTCCCCGACCGTCGTCCCCGCCTGATGGATCCCCAGACGGAGTTCGTCGATGGTGTGGCAGGGCCCCTTGAGCACGAGGGGCTGGCCGGGGAGCTCCCGGACGCAGGCCTCGAGCAGCCCCGTCGCGGCGTCCTCAGCACCTGCGCTGCCGAGCGGTCCCTGGACGAAGGCGTAGAGGACGCCCGCACGGACCTGCACGCGCACGTCGAGGAACCGCGACTGCAGCAGGAGCCGGATCCGCCACGCGTTGGAGAGGTTCCGGCGCCCGGCGGTCGCGGCCAGCACGAGGGTGGGCTCACGCACGTCGAGGCCGGTGGACCGGAACGTCGCGGTGAACTCCTCGAGGGCGACGCCGGCCCAGTCGGGCACCTGGTCGAGGAGGGTCTCGAGCTCCCGCTCCTTGTGGGTGGTGGTGTGCAGCGCCGTCTGCAGCTGCACGGCGATGATCGACGCCGCCGGTGCGAGCAGGGTGTCCACCGGGTGGTCCGACGTCGCGTCCCGCACGATCAGCTGGAACGAATCACCGCTGCCCATGGGCAGGGGGATGCTGCCGCGCCCCGCCCCCGGCACCTCCGTGAGGTCCGCGGCGGTCCAGACCGAGGCCGACGGCGAGCGCGCGATGACCACGCCGGCGGCGTCGACGATGGCGAGATGCCCCTCGGCGGCCTGTGCCGCGGCGTCGAGCACCACCTGCAGGTGCGACCCGGAGGCGGCGAGCTGCGCACACTCCTGTGCCAGCTCCCACGACCTGTTCACGGCCGTGAAGCGCTCCACCTCCAGCACGTTCGTCACATGGCGATGGACCTGCAGGAACGGCACCGATTGCGGGATCTCCAGCAGCGGCACGTCGAGCTCCGTCGCCGCCCGGACGAGACCGGGCGGGATGAGGCGGTGCGCCGTCCCCGTCCCGAAGGCGATGGCCGCCACCCGGACGCGGACGAGGCGCTCCACGTAGGCGGTCCAGGTCCGCTGGTCCTCGATGTTCAGCCCGATCCCGTTGGTCAGCAGGACCACGTTGCTACTGAGGAACGGCGTGGGATCGATGGTTTCGGCGGGAGCGCACCAGCTGATGTCCCAGCCCAGCCGCTCCACCGACGACGGCGTGTGGAGGCGCAGCTGCAGGGCATCGGCAGCCAGCAGATCGGCGACGATCATGGGGTCCTCCTGTGTGCATCTGCCCTCCGAAGGGAGAGAAGCGAGGGCGCGCGCCCACTATATCGGTCCGCCGACGCTCTCTAGGGTTATCGCATGACGGACGCTCCCCGGCGCACGACGCCGATGATCAATTCGGACATGGGCGAATCGCTCGGCCTGCACTCCTTCGGCAACGACCCCGCGCTCCTCGGGACCGTGGACGCCATCAACGTGGCCTGCGGCTTCCACTCGGGAGACCCGGACACCATGGCGGAGACCGTCGCGGCGGCCCACGCGCAGGAGGTGCTGATCGGCGCCCACCCCGGGCTCCCGGACCTTGTGGGCTTCGGGCGGCGCGAGATGAAGCTGACACCCCAGGAGGTGGAGCACCTCGTGCTCTACCAGGTGGGTGCGCTCAGCGCCTTCCTGCGGCGCGAGGGCGCACGCCTCAACCACATCAAGCCCCACGGGTCCCTCTACGGGATGCTGGCCCGCGACCCGGACCTGATGAGGGGCGCCGCCCGGGTGGCCCGGCTCTTCGACGTCGCCGTCTACGGCATCGCCGGCACCGCGCACCAGAGCGTGTGCGAGGAACTCGGTGTGCCCTTCGTCGCCGAACTGTACGTGGACCTCAACTACGGGCCTGCCGGCGAACTCCTCATCCAGCGCCGGCCGGAGCCGACGGACCCCGCCGCGGCCGCGCGACGCGTGACGCGTGCCCTCACGGACGGCGTCGTGGAGGCCTCCGACGGCTCGCTCCTCACCATCCCGTTCGACAGCATCTGCGTCCACTCGGACGCCCCCAACTCCCCCGAGGTGGCGGCGGCTGTCCGCTCCGCCCTCGATGCTCTCTGACGACCCGACCCTCCACCCGACCCTCCACCCGACCCTCCACCCGAAAGGACCCCCGTGGCCGACATCGTCTCCCCACTGCCCGGCATCTTCTACCGCAAGCCCGGGCCCGACAAGGACCCCTACGCGAACGAGGGTGACGCCATCGAGGCGGGCCAGACCATCGGGGTGGTGGAGATCATGAAGCAGTTCTCCGAGATCCGCAGCGACGTGGCCGGTACCCTCGAGAGCTTCGCCGTCGAGGACTCCGGGACCGTCAACCCCGGCGACGTCATCGCCACGGTGTCCGAGGGCTAGCGGATGGAACGCCTCCTGATCGCCAACCGCGGGGAGATCGCCGTCCGCGTCATCCGGGCGGCACGGGAACTGGGCCTCGAGACCGTCCTCGCCGCCAGCGAACCCGACGCCGACTCCTACGCGGCGTCGCTCGCCGACGACGTCCGGGTGGTCGGACCCGCGCCGGCAGCGAAGAGCTACCTCGACGGCGCCGCGGTGCTCAAGGCCGCGGAGGCCGCCGGGTGCGACGCGGTCCACCCCGGTTACGGCTTCCTGTCCGAGAATCCGCGCTTCGCCCGCTCCGTCCTCGACGCCGGCCTCACCTGGGTGGGCCCCTCACCCGACGCCATCGAACTGATGGGCAACAAGTCCCGCGCACGGCAGGCCGCCCGGGAGGCCGGCGTGCCGACCCTGCCCGGGAGCGACGGCGCGCTGGAGCCCGACGTCGACCCCCTCCCCATCGCGCGGGAGGTCGGCTACCCGCTGGTGGTCAAGGCGTCAGCCGGCGGTGGAGGACGCGGGATCCGGCTCGTGACGCAGGAGGAGGACCTGGTCAGGACGGTCGACGTCGCCCGCGCCGAGGCCCAGGCTGCGTTCGGCGACCCCGCCGTGTACCTCGAGCAGTTCGTCTCCCGCGCTCGCCACGTGGAGGTACAGATCCTCGGCGACGGCGAGCGCGTCATCCATCTCGGCGACCGGGACTGCTCACTGCAGCGCCGCCAGCAGAAGATCATCGAGGAGGCCCCCGCCCCCCTGCTGCCCGACGCCGTCCGCGACACCATCCGCGCCTCGTCCATCGAACTCGGCCGCCAGTGCGACTACTCCGGCCTCGGCACCGTCGAATTCCTCTACGACCCGGACCGGGAGCAGGCGGCCTTCATCGAGATGAACACCCGGCTGCAGGTGGAGCACCCGGTCACGGAGATGGTGACCGGCCTCGACCTCGTCCGGGAGCAGCTGCTCGTCGCATCCACCGGCAGGCTGCGGCTCAGCCAGGACGACGTCACCTTTCGGGGCCATGCCTTCGAGTTCCGCATCAACGCCGAGGACCCGTCGCAGGGCTTCCTGCCGAGCCCCGGCACCCTGGCGCGCCTCGACTGGCCCGGAGGCCCGGGGGTGAGGATCGATTCCGGCGTGGTCGCGGGATCCGCCGTCGCACCGTTCTACGACTCCCTGCTCGCCAAGCTCGTGGTGTGGGACGAGACCCGCACCGACGCCATCCGGCGGTCCGCGCGTGCACTCGGGGAGGTGCGGATCGAGGGCGTCAGGACCACCCTGCCGCTCCTGTCGACGGTCCTCCACCGGCCCGAGGTACGCGACGTGACCCACCACTCGAAGTTCATCGAATCGACCCCCGACCTCCTCGGAGCTGACGCATGAGCCACGCACCCCAGCACCTCGACGCCGCCCGCTACACCTGGGGCGGCGACGAGTTCCTCTTCGTCGAGATCTCCGAGAGCATGAGCCTCGCCGCCAACTTCAAGGCGAACGCCATGGCGGCGCGGCTCGCGGCGCGCGCGATCGACGGCGTCGTGGACATCTGTCCCGCCAATGCCTCCCTGCTGCTGCGCTTCAATCCCGACACGGTGGCGCCGGACGAGCTGGAAGCACTCGTGCGGCAGGTCGAGGAGGAGGTCGCCCAGCTGAGCGAGCAGACCCTCGAGACGCGGATCATCGAGATCCCCGTCTGGTACGACGACCCCTACACGCGCGAGACCGGAGCCCGTTTCCGCAAGGGCCACCAGCGGCCCGACGGCACGGACCTGGACTTCGCGGCCGAGGAGAACGGCCTGTCATCCCCGCAGGAGTTCATCCGGAAGCACCACGAATCGCCGTGGCTCGTGTCCATGGTGGGCTTCGTGGCAGGGCTGCCCTTCATGTTCCAGATCGTCCCGCAGGAGGAGCAGCTCGAGGTCCCGAAGTACCTCAGCCCGCGCACCGACACTCCCCCACTGACCGTCGGCCATGGAGGCTGCTTCGCCTGCATCTATTCGGTGCGGGGTGCCGGCGGCTACCAGATGTTCGGTATCGCCGCCGCTCCGATCTTCGACCCGGCGCAGAAGCTCGAAGACTTCTCGGACTTCATGATCTTCTTCCGGCCCGGCGACATCGTGAAGTTCAAGCCCGTCGGCGAGGACGAGTACAGGGCGATCCAGGCGGAAGTCGACGCCGGGACGTTCACCTACCGCCAGGTACCCGTGACCTTCGACCTGCAGAAGGCACTGACCGACCCCACCGCGCACAACCGGGACATTCTGGAGAAGCTCAATGGCCTTTGACATCCTCGAACCCGGCCTCGCCACCTCGGTCCAGGATCGGGGCCGGTTCGGCCACTACAACGTCGGCATCCCGCAGGGCGGGGCGATGGACCAGCTGTCCGCCTCGATGGCGAACGCCCTGGTGGGCAACAGCCCGGGCGACGCCGTCCTCGAGTGCGCCTATCTCGGCCCGCGCTTCACCACCGACACCGACGCCGTCATCGGCGTGGCGGGCGCGCCCGTGCAGGTGAAGGTGAACGGGACGACCGTTGACCAGTGGACCCGGCTGTCGCTGGCCGCCGGGGACGAGGTGTCCTTCGGGATGCTCTCGGGGGGCACGCGCTACTACGTCGCAGTCCAGGGCGGCATCGACGTGCCCGAGGTCCTGGGCAGCCGCAGCACCTACACGCTCGGCGCCCTCGGCGGTTTCCAGGGCCGCACCCTCAAGGCCGGCGACACGGTCCCGGTGGGTGCCTCCTCGGGCTCCTCGTCGCTGGACACCATCCCCGAGGACCTGCGGCCCGTCTACGCGAAGGAGGTGACGGTGCGCATCCTGCCGGGCCTCTACGACCACCGCCTCACCGCGGAGGGCATGGAGACCCTCGTGAGCACGGCGTGGAAGCTGACGCCCGTGGCGGACCGCACGGGACTGCGCTACTCCGGCCCGGACCTCGAGTGGAGGCCGCGCACCCAGCCCTTCGGTGCAGGGTCGGACCCCTCGAACATCGTGGACGCCGGTTATGCCATCGGATCGATCCAGGTGCCCGGCGGCAAGGAGCCGATCGTGCTGCACCGCGACGCCGTCTCCGGCGGCGGCTACGCGATGGTGGCGACGGTCATCAGCGCCGACATGGACGTCGTCGCCCGGAGTGCACCCGGGACCCTGACGCATTTCGAGCCCGTGACGATGGAGCAGGCGCTCGCCGCGCGGGCGGACGCGGCGAAGGTGCGGCAGGCCGTCTGGGGGGCCGCCTGATGGGGCTCCGCGTCAGCCGGCCCGGAGCCCCCGCCCCGCCGCGCCGATGACCGACGCGCTGCTCTCGCGCACGAACAGCTCCGAGGGGTGGCGCACCGAGCCGACCTCCTCCCCGTTCATCACCCGGCGGAGCATCCCGACGGCGGTCCTGCCGATCTCGAGCATCGGCGAGCGCACCGATGTCAGGGGGATGGGCAGCTGCGCGGCCAGGGACGTGTCGTTGAAACCGACGACGGCGATGTCCTGGCCGACGACGAGCCCTCCGGCGCGGAAGGCGCCCATGGCCCCGATCGCGGCGAAGTCGTTGACCGCGAAGACCGCCGTCGGGGCCTCCCTGCCGAGGCGCAACAGCTCCTCCCCCGCCCGGCGGCCGCCCTCCGTGTCGAAGCGTGAGGGCAGGATGCGGTCCGCCGGCACCTCTCCGCCCAGGTCGCGCCAGCGTTCGACGAAGCCTGCCGTCCGGTCCACGCCGGTGCTCGCGTACGTCTCGCCCGCGATGATCGCGACGGAGCGGTGCCCCGTGCTCCACAGGTGGTCCGCGACGAGCCGGCCTCCGCCGGTGTCGTCGCAGGTGGACGACGGGAAGCCCGGGTAGCGGCGGTTCATGAGGACGAAGGGCACGTGCCGCTTCGCGAGGTCGTCCACCAGGCTGCTGCCCGCGTGCACGTCGCCGAGGATCAGGCCGTCCACGCGCCGCGCCAGCATGATCTCGGCCTTGCGGCGCTGCTCGTCGAGATCGTCATGGGAGTTCATCACGAAGGTGGAGTGGCTGCTCTCGGCAGCGGCCTCCTCGACGCCCTCGTACATGGTGGCGAGGACGATGTCCGAGAGGCGGGGCACGATGACGCCGATCGCCCGCGTGCGGCGGGTCCGCAGGCTGGTCGCCTGCGGATCGGGCGAATAGCCCCTCAGCTTCGCGAGATCGCGCACCCTCGTGGCAGTCTCCCTCGACGCAGCGCCCCGGGCGACGTCCGTGTCCGAGTGCAGCACCCGCGAGACCGTGGAGACGTGGATGCCGAGTTCCGCCGCGAGGTCCTTCAGGGTGACCACTGCGTGTCGCCTACCTGCTGGATCCACGGTCCTACCCCCTTCCCGATGGTGCTCATGTTTCGAGTGCGTGAAATCTCGGGCGATCCATTGACGAGATACAGGTCACATCCTATGGTTTTCCTCATTCAACCCAAACGTTTGGGTTTCGTCCAGTTCCACGCAGGTCGCACCGCGCAGAACCCCTGGCACCCGCCCCGGACTTCTGCTTTCCGTAACACTCGCCCAAACGATTGGGTAAGGAGGAAGCACCGTTGGAATCCCTCACCACCGGCCACGTCGTACTGCTGGCGACGGGTGGCACGATCGCCTCCCGCGTCCACACCGCCGACGGATCGACCGTGGCCGCCGACGCAGGGGGCGCCGTCCTCGCCGCGGCCGGGACGAACGCCTCGGTCGAGGTCGTGGACCTCATGCAGAAGGGCTCGTACCTGCTCACCTTCGACGACATGCTCGCTGTCTGCGCGGCCATCCGGACCGCGCTCGAGTCCCCTGAGACGCTCGGGATCGTCGTCACGCACGGCACCGATTCGATGGAGGAGACCGCCTACCTCGCCGACCTCCTCCACGACGATCCGCGGCCGGCGATCTTCACCGGGGCCCAGCGCGCCGCCGACAGCGCGGAGCCGGACGGCCCGGGGAACCTGCGTGCCGCACTCACGCTCGCGGCATCCCCGGAGGCGCAAGCCAGGGGCGCGCTCATCGTGTTCGACGGCGAGGTCTTCCCCCTCCCGGCGACGAGGAAGTCCGAGACGACGGCGCTCCATGCGTTCAGCAACCCGGACCTCGGGTCCGCAGGATCGGTCTCGGCCGACGGCGCGATCACGCTGGGCCCTGCCCTGCGGCGGCCGGCGCCGCTCGCCATTCCCCCGGCCGGGACGGGCACCCGCGTGGACGTCGTCGCCTGCTACCCGGGCGCCGATGCGACCCTCTTCACCGCCGCGGTCGCCGCCGGTGCCCGCGGGATCGTCCTCGAGGCCACCGGGCTCGGGAATGCCAACGCGGAGCTCAGCGACGCCGTCCGCGAGGCCGTACGGGACGGCGTCGTCGTCGTCACCAGCACCCGCGTGCATGCGGGACCGGTGCGGGGGGTCTACGGTGCCGGCGGTGGGAGGACCCTCGAGGACGCCGGAGCCGTCCCGTCCGGGCTGCTCCGTCCCTCCCAGGCCCGCATCCTCCTGCAGGCATTGCTCGCCCTCGGGCTGTCCGCCGAGCAGGTCGTCGGGGAGATCCGGCAGCGGGGCGCCCCTGACGCCCTGGCTCCCGCTCCGCACACCTGACCCCTCCCCGATTTCACCCATCCCAGGAAAGGCCGACCCATGACGAAAGACATCCAGATCGCCTTCGGCGTTGACGTCGATGCAGTTGCCGGAATGCTCGGTTCCTACGGGGGCGAGGACTCGCCCTGCGACATCTCCCGTGGGCTCTTCAGCGGGGACGTCGGCGGCCCCCGCATCCTCCGCCTCTTCGAGAAGTACTCCCTTCCCTCCACCTGGTTCGTCCCGGGCCACTCGCTCGAGACGTTCCCCGACCTCACCCGCATGATCGTCGACGCGGGGCACGAGATCGGCGTCCACGGCTATTCCCACGAGAACCCGATCGCCATGACCCGCGAACAGGAGACGGCGATCCTCGACCGGTCGATCGAGCTCATCGAGCAGGTCTCGGGGCGTCGCCCCACCGGCTATGTGGCGCCGTGGTGGGAGTTCTCCCCCATCACCAACGAGATCCTGCTCGAGCGCGGCATCAAGTACGACCACTCCCTCATGCACAACGACTTCGAGCCCTACTACGTGAGGGTCGGGGACAGCTGGACGAAGATCGACTACTCCAAGCCCGCCGAGGCCTGGATGAAGCCGCTCGTCCGGGGTCAGGAGACCGACCTCGTGGAGATCCCGGCGAACTGGTACCTCGACGACCTCCCGCCGATGATGTTCATCAAGGCGGCACCCAACTCACACGGGTTCGTCAACCCGCGGGACATCGAGCAGATGTGGCGGGACCAGTTCGACTGGGTCTACGCCGAGATGGACTCCGCCGTCTTCACCATGACGATCCACCCCGACGTCTCGGGCCGGCCGCAGGTCCTGCTCATGCTCGAGCGCCTCATCCAGCACTTCAACTCCCACGAGGGCGTCACCTGGCACACGTTCGATCAGATCGCCGACTCGTTCCTGGCACGCAATCCCCGAAAGGAATCGAACTGATGTCCATCAAAGAGGCGGGTGTCGACCTCTCGACGCCGACGGGCAATGAGCAACGCACGTTCCCGGTGTTCTCGAAGAAGAAGACCAGCACGGCGACCGTCCTCGCCCTGCTCGCCTGGACCGTGGCGGTCTTCGACTACGGCCTGTTCGGTACCCTGCTGCCGGCCATGCAGGAGGAATTCGGCTGGACGGCCCCGGAGGCCTACGCGGTCAACACCTGGATCGCCGTCGGAACAGCGATCGTGTGTTTCGGCATCGGTCCCGTGATCGACCGCCTCGGCCGCAAGAAGGGCATGATGCTCACCGTCGGCGGTACCGCCGTCGTCTCGGGCGTCACAGCCTTCATCCCTGCCGGCCTCGGCGTCATCAGCAATTCACTCCTCGTCTTCGTGCGCTCCTTCGGCGGCCTGGGCTTCTCCGAGCAGGCCGTCAACGCCACCTACATGAACGAGGTGTACCAGGTCACCGAGGACGAGCGGAAGCGCAAGCGTCCGGGCTTCCACTACTCCTTCATCCAGGGCGGCTGGCCGCTGGGCTTCCTCCTCGCGAGTGCCCTCGCCCTGGTGTTCCTGCCGATCTTCGGCTGGCGCGCCCTGTACCTCATGGCCACCATCCCCGCGATCATCATCGTCCTGCTCATCAGCAAGAAGCTGAAGGAGACGCCGCAGTTCGAGCTGCACCAGCGCCTCACCGAACTGGAGAAGGGCGGCAAGAGCGACGAAGCCCACGCGCTCGCCGGCGCCTACGGTGTCGAACACTCCTCCACCTCACCCCTCAAGCGCATCTGGGAAGGCGAGTTCCGCCGCAACACGATCGTGTTCTCGCTCGCCTGGATCCTCAACTTCTTCGGCATCGCGATCTTCAGCGTCCTCGGCACCTCGGTGCTCGCGAACGCCAAGGGCGTGGAACTCTCCGACGCCTTCTGGATGCTGATCGTCATCAACCTGCTCGCGTACTTCGGCTACGTGTTCCACGGCTGGATCGGCGACAAGGTGGGCCGGAAGCGGACCATCATCGTGGGCTGGATCATCTCGGGCCTGTCCTTCGCCGTGATGCTGAGCCCGCTGGTGTCCAGCCCGTTCCTGATCATCCTCACGTACGGCACCGGCCTGTTCTTCCTGGTGGGCCCCTACGCCGCGATCCAGTACTTCATGGCCGAGTGCTACCCCGTGAGCTGCCGTGCCACGGGCCTCGCGTTCATCGGTGCCATGAGCCAGCCCGGGACGATCATCGGCGGCGCCCTGTTCACGCTCGTCGCCGCTGCGGCAGGCACCGGTGCTGCCGCCCTCTGGGTGGGCGCGGTGGGCACGCTGCTCTCCGGAGTCCTGATGATCGCGGCGCGTCCCGTCGCAGCCGTGGCCCTCGAGGAACCGCATGCAGCACTCTGAGGTAGCCATCGTCACGGGTGCCGCCAGTGGTATCGGCCGCGCCCTCGCCGTCCACTACGCCGGCCGGGACGTCCGGACCGTCATCGGCACCTTCCCCGGCGACCCGCACGACCCGGAGGAGACCCTCTCCGGCGTTCGGGCCGCGGGCGGAGATGCCGTCATCCACGAGGTCGACGTGCGTTCCACGGAGTCCGTGGACGCCTTCGCCCAGCGCGCCCTGGACGAGTACGGGCGCCTCGACTACGCCGTCGCGAACGCGGGCATCCTGCGCAACGCCCCGCTGAACGAGCTGACGGACGACCTCTGGGGCGCGATGCTCGACGTCGACCTGACCGGCGTCCTCCGGACGCTGCGCTCGGCATCCCAGCGGATGAACGGCCCCGGTGCGCTCGTCGCCGTGTCCTCGATCGCCGGGGGTGTCTACGGGTGGGAGGAACACGCCCACTACGCCGCGGCGAAATCGGGGGTCCTCGGGCTCATCCGCAGCGTCGCCTCGGAACTGGGGCCGCGGGCGATCCGCGCCAACGCGGTGATCCCGGGTCTCATCGAGACGCCGCAGTCCCTCGACCCCGTCAACTCGCTCGGTCCCGAGGGCCTCGAGCGGGCGGGCAGGGACATCCCCTGGGGCCGGGTTGGCAAGCCGGAGGAGGTCGCCGACGTGATCGGCTTCCTGACCTCCGACGCGTCGCGCTACGTGACCGGCCAGTCACTCGTCGTCGACGGTGGCCTGACCATCAAGATGCGCGCATGACGGCCGGCGCCGGCGCTCCCCTCGCGGCAGGGCGCCGGGGCGTCGTCGTGACCGGTGGTGGCAGCGGCATCGGGGCGGCGATCGCCGAGGCCTTCGCCGCCCAGGGCGACCGGGTGGTGGTGCTGGACCGCGCACCCGGTCCGGGGATCATCGAGGTCGACGTCGCACGCGAGGAGAGCGTCCGGAGTGCCTTCGCCGAGGCGCGGGACGGGATCGGGACCGTCGACGTCCTGGTGAACAGCGCCGGGCTGCTCACCGAGTCGCCGCTCGAGGACATGAGCCTCGCACAGTGGACGGAGACCATCTCCGTGGACCTCACCGGCGTGTTCCTCTGCTGCCGGGAGGTCATCGGCCCGATGCGGAACCGGCGGTGGGGGCGCATCATCAACATCTCGTCCCAGCTCGGCATCAAGGGCGGCACCGGGCTGAGCCACTACAGCGCCGCGAAGGCGGGGGTGATCGGCATGACCAAGGCGCTCGCGCTCGAGGTCTCGGCGGACAACGTGCTCGCCAACTGCATCGCCCCCGGGCCCATCGAGACCCCGCTGGTCGACGGCATCTCCGAGGACTGGAAGGCGGCGAAGCGGAAGGAGCTGCCGCTGCGCAGGTTCGGCGTGCCGGCCGAGGTCGCTCCCACCGCGCTGCTGCTGGCGAGCGACCCCGGGGGCAACCTCTTCGTCGGCCAGACCCTGGGCCCCAACTCGGGCGACGTGATGCCATGACGGCCCCTTTCCCGGACGCCTGATGTGCGGCGCGTGCGGCCGCACCGTCGTCCCGGACCCGGTCCTCGGGCCGGTGAGGACGACGCGCGACCTGCTGCTCGTGGCGCAGGCCGTCAACACGATCGTGTCCGGGCTGCCGGGTGGGTCCGTGGTGCGCGTCGCCGGAACGGGCTGGGTGGTCGCGGGCCGCACGGGAAGCAGCACCGCCTGCGACACGGTCGGGCAGCTCTGGTCCGCCCTGGTCGGTGTGCAGGCGCGGACGCCGCAGGGCGCGTCCCGTCTGGCCGATGCCCTGGCCGTCGCACTGCCGGCGTCGTCCGCGCTCGGTGACCGCGTGGTGCGTGCAGGGCTCTCCGCCGCACGCTCCTCCCCGGCAACCCGGCAGCCTTCGCGCAGCATTGGCCAAGGACACACCGGACGGTAGCTGAAGCACCGCATCACGGAGCACGATGGACGCACGGGCATCGGGTGGAGGGGCAGCACAGGACATGGGGACACAGGATCGCGAGTGGTTCCGTGAGCGGGGCGAGCCGGCAGGCACGGTGGGCCGTTCGCCGTCGGGCCGGATCGCGCCACGCCGACGCGGCCGCGGTTCACGGCGGCCTTCCGGTTCGCGACTCACGCTGCGCCTCTCGACCGTTGCCGTCCTCGCGCTCGTCGTGCTCCTGTATGCGACGCCGTCGCTGTTCGACCGTTTCGTGCTCCCGGCCGCCCTGCCGTACCTGCCCGGCGCCAATGTGCCGCCGCGCGGCGTCGAGGCCGGTCCGGTGCCGCTCGGCACCCCACCCCCCGCACCGGCGTCGGCGGCGTATCGGCTTCTCGAGTCGCCGATCGAGGAGCAGCAGTGGATCGGCTACGACCCCTGCCGGCCCGTGCACTTCGTGGTGCGGCCGGACAATGCTCCTGCCGGGTCGGAGGGCCTGGTGCAGGAGGCGGTCGCGGAGGTGTCAGCAGCGACAGGGCTGCACTTCGTGGACGACGGCACCACGTCGGAGGCACCGAGCGAGGAGCGCGACCTCTACCAGCCGGAGCTGTACGGGAAGACCTGGGTGCCGGTCCTGATCAGCTGGACGAGCCCCGCCGAGATCCCGGCACTCGCAGGCGACATCGCCGGGCTCGGTGGCAGCGACTACGCCCGGAGGCCGGGACAGCCCCTCGTCTATGTCGGCGGCCAGGTGCAGCTCGACGCGCCCGACGCCGCCGACACCCTGCTCTTCCCGGACGGTCGCACCTACGTGAAGGCGACGATCATGCACGAGCTCGCGCACGTCGTCGGGCTCGACCACGTGGACGACCCGAACGAACTCATGTACGCCGAGAATCTCGGCCAGACCACCTTCGGCCAGGGGGACCGCGCCGGGCTGGCGCTCCTCGGATCGGGACCCTGCGCGCCCGGGCTGTGACCTGCCTCCCGCACGGCGGGCCGCTGTCAAGACCAGGCGGTGTGGGGCGGTGATCGGATTCCTCCGCAGCCCGGTCACCGCGTAGATTTATGCAATGAGCAACGATGCCCCTTCGACAGTCATCCGTCCGTTCGATCCCGACGGCGGCGGCGACCAGCCTGCCGAGGCACTCGAGGCGCTCATAGCGAAGGTCGAGGGCGAGGTCACCGAGCTCCAGTTCACGCGGTTCACCAATGACGACGCCGTCGCCCTCGGGCAGTTGCTCGTCCAGCTGGGAGTGGGGCGCAACCTCCCGATCGCCGTCAGTATCTGCAAGCCGAACCACATCCTGTTCCGGGCCGCGCTCGAGGGCGCCACACCCGACAACGACTTCTGGCTGGACGCGAAGAGCCGGACGGCGGAGCGGTACTCGGTGCCGTCGCTGCTGGTCGGGCTGCGGGCGCGTCGCAACGGCGGCGGGATCGGCGACAACCCGATGTTCGACTCGGCGACGTACGCCGCCCACGGCGGTTCGTTCCCGTTCTACATCAGGGGCGTCGGTCCCGTGGCGACCGTGACGGTGTCCGGCCTGCCGCAGCTCGAGGATCACCGGCTCGTCGTCGAGGCGCTCCGGACGTTCCACGCGGCCGAAGGCCTGTAGTGCCCTGCCGGGCGGCGCTCCTGGAGGGAACGCCGCCCGGCGATGCCGGGCAGGCCCTAGAGGGAGGCCTGAATGGCATCCGCGATCGGCGTCTCGCCGTTGTTGAACCGGATCGTCCTGTCGACGGTCCGGAGCTCCCCGAGAACCACGGCAGCCACCTGGGCCACGTCCTCGCGGGTCACGGAATCCTGTTGGGGCTCGTCGGAGACCTCGATCCTTCCGGTGCCGGGCTCTGTGGTCAGCGAACCGGGGCCGAGGATCGTCCAGGCGAGCCTGGAGTTGCGCAGGTGCTCGTCCGCTGCGGCCTTCGCCTCTGCGTAGTGGAAGAAGCCGTTGTCCTCGGGCACGCCGTGATCCTTGCGGGAGCCGATGTAGGACACCATGACATAGCGGCCCACCGAGGCCGCTTCCGCAGCATCGATCGAACGGATCGCCGCGTCCCGGTCCACCGCGTAGGTGGCCTCGACGCTGCTGCCGCCCGCACCGGCCGACCAGACGACGGCATCATGTCCACGGAAGACGTCGGCCATCTGTTCCACCGACAGCTCGGACACGTCGGCCACGACGGGGGTGGCGCCTGCCTGCTCCACATCTGCCGAATGGTCCTGGTTGCGGAAGATCGAGCTGACCTGATGGCCCTGGCTGCTCAGGATCTTCGCGAGGTGCAGTGCTACTTTGCCGTGCCCACCGATGATGGCTACGCGTGACATGAAAACTCCTTCTGATCGACGGATACCTTGTCCCCGACGCTAGTCCCCCCGCGCGGGCGATGGCCACCGGTCGTACGATGTTCAGCCGCCGGCGCAGGCCTATTCCCGATCGTCGGCAGGGTGTCGGGGCGCGACGATCCGAGCGGGGCGAGGAACGCGACTACCGCAGATAGGACGCCCCGTTCGCGTCCACCACCGTGCCGCTCACCCATACCGGAGCATCGGTGGCGAGCCAGGCGACTGCCTGCGCGATCTCCTCCGGCGTCGCAACCCGGTCGAACGGACTCTGTGCCCGCACCGCGTCGCCACCGGGCCCGTCGAGGACGGTCCTGCCCATGTCCGTCTCCACGAATCCCGGAGCCACCGCCGCCGCGAAGATGCCATGCGGCGCGAGACCGACGGCGAGGGACTGCGTCATCGCATGCAGCGCCGCCTTGCTGGCCCCATAGGCCGGGGTGACGGGTTCTCCGCGGTAGGCACCGCGCGAGCCGACCGAGATCAGCCGTCCACCGTCCGGTCCCGCGGGCCGACCCAGGAGGTGACGGGCCACCAGCCAGGCCAGGTTCGCAGGGCCCATCAGATTCACGTCGAGTGTGCGCTGCCACGCCTGCTGCCAGTCCTCGTACGACGTGGTCCCGATGGGATGTGCCTCGAAGATGCCGGCATTGTTCACCAGCACGTCGATACCGCCGAGGTCGTCCACCACGCCGTCGACGATGCGCCGGCACGCCTCCGGATCACCCACATCACCGACGACGACCACGTGCCCGGCACCGGGAAGACCGTCGCGGACCAGCCTCGCCGCCGAGGCATCACGTCCGGCATGCACCGCGATCCGGTGACCCCGTCCCGCCAGCTCCTGCGCGATGGCCGCACCGATCCCACGGCTCGCTCCTGTCACCAGAATGCTCAGTGTCATGCAGCAGACGCTACATCCTGCACGCCTGCCGCTGCCGCGGATGGGCACCTGTGGACCTGGAGCCCGATGCCGGGGGAGGTCCTTGCTACGCTGCAAGGCATTGCCCATGCTTCTGCCGTGAAGGACCCGGATGGACCTGTTCAGCGCGCACCTCGACAAGGGGATCCTCCGACTGCGGTGGAACCGGGGCGTCGAGATCACGTATGCGGCCGCCGCGGCCGCCGCCCGTGCGCTCGCCGAGTTCCACGGACCCACCAACCTCCCGCTCCTCGTCCACATGCACGGCATCTCCGGGATCACCCCGGAGGCACGCGTGGGCATGGCGTCCTACCGGGGCTTCACACGGGTGGCTCTGGTAGGTGCCGACGCCGTCGACGAAGTGATGTCGGGCTTCTCCCACCGCTCCCCCACCGCCACCCGGTACTTCACGTCGGAGGCCGAAGCCCTCGCCTGGCTGCGGGACAGCAGCACAGCAGACCGGCCCGTCCCGGCACGATAACGTTCCGGGAGGGCGGAGACCGGTCGACGGGCTCCGTTGACCGGTCTCCGCACCGGATGCCAGAGTGACACCATGAGCACCGAGAACACCGGAAACGACGACGTCCAGGTCAGCAACAACGAGGGCAGGAGCCGCTACATCGCCACCCTCGACGGCGAATCCGCAGGCATCGCCGCCTATGAACGCTCCGGCGAGACCATCGTCTTCACGCACACCGTGGTCGACGAGGACATGGAGGGTCACGGCGTCGGCAGCACCCTGATCCGTCATGCCCTCGACGACGCTCGGGACCAGAAGCTCACCGTGGTGCCGCAGTGCGAGTTCGTCGCGGCGTTCATCGACGAGCACCCGGAGTACCAGGACCTGGTGGGCTAGGCGGCCCTGCCGGCCCTGGCTCCGAGCGCGACGTCGATCAGCACCTCGGCCGCGCGCCGCGCCTGCTGTGCAGCCTCGGCTGTCCCCGCGATGGCCGCCGTCGTCTGGGCGCCCTCGGCGAGGATCGAGAGCTGCGGCGCGAGGTACGCCGGCGCACCCGCGTCATCGGCCAGTGCTCCGACGTACTCCTGGAAGGACGCCTTGTGCTCGCGCGCGTACCGGGCCACCTCGGGGTCCACCGCACCGAGTTCGGCGAAGCTGTTGATGAAGCCGCATCCCCGGAACGAGTCATCGCAGAACCACTGCGCGAGGTAGTCGAAGATCGCGAGAAGGCGCTCGCGGGGTCCGGCCACCTGGTGGACCGCCGCCTCCAGCCCCTCCGCCCATGACCGGTGGCGCCGCTCCAGCACGGCCATGACGATGCTGCTCTTCGACGGGAACTCCTGGTAGAGCCTCTTGAGCGAGACGCCGGCTGCCGAGCGCAGCTCATCCATGCCCACGGCCTGGATGCCGCGTGCGTTGTACAGCTCGTCGGCGGTCGCGACGATGCGGGTGCGCGGCTCGGTGAGATTCATCCATCCATTCTACTTGAATAGAGAACGATCGTTCTATACGCTGTGATCAGCAGGCGAGAACGACCGTTCTCACCGCTCGAGGAAAGGACCAGATCATGGGCTTCATCAAGGTCGGCACCGAGAACAGCACGGACATCGAGCTCTACTACGAGGACCACGGCACGGGTCAGCCCGTCGTCCTGATCCACGGCTATCCCCTCGACGGCGGCTCCTGGGAGAAGCAGACGGCCGCTCTCCTGACCGCCGGCTACCGGGTCATCACCTACGACCGCCGCGGCTTCGGCAAGTCCAGCAAGCCCACCACGGGCTACGACTACGACACCTTCGCCGCGGACCTGAACACCGTGCTCGAGACCCTCGACCTGAACGACGTCGTCCTCGTCGGCTTCTCGATGGGTACCGGCGAGGTGGGCCGCTACATCGGCACCTACGGCGAGGCACGCGTCGCCAAGGCCGCGTTCCTCGGCTCGCTCGAGCCCTTCCTGCTCCAGACCGACGACAATCCGTCGGGCGTACCCTCCACCGTGTTCGACGGCATCCGGAGCGCGGCGATCGAGGACCGCTACGCCTGGTTCAGCAACTTCTACAAGGACTTCTTCAACACCGATGCCTTCCTCGGGAACCGGCTCAGCGAGGAGGCACTGCAGAACGCGTGGAACGTCGCCGCGGGGTCGTCCTGGTACGCGTCCTTCGCCGTCGTCGACAGCTGGCTGACCGACTTCCGCTCCGATGTCGAGAAGGTGACCGTGCCGTCCCTGATCGTCCACGGCACGGAGGACCGCATCCTGCCGATCGACTCGACCGGTCGCGAGTTCACCAAGCGCCTGCCGTCCGCCGAATACGTGGAGATCGAGGGCGCACCGCACGGCCTGCTGTGGACCCACGGCGCCGAGGTCAACGATATCCTCCTCCGCTTCCTGTCCAAGTAGCAGCCTTCGACGGCTGATTCATGCGAAGGGCGCCGGATCATCCGGCGCCCTTCGTCGTTCCGCGGAGCGGATCCACCGCGGAGGCAGGGTCCTAGAGCTGGATCCCACGCGTGAGGGCGCCGTCGATCAGGATGTTGGCGCCGGTGGTGCGGCCGGAGCGGGGGCTGGCGAGAAACACGACGGCGTCGGCCACCTCCTGCGGCGTGCCCATACGGCCCGTCGGATTGAGCCCCATCGCTGTCGCGAAGAGTTCCGGGTTTCCCTGCTCGATGCCCTCCCACACTCCACCGGCGTGGTAGGTGTTGCCCGGCGAGACGGTGTTGGCCCGGATTCCCTGCCCGGCGAGCTGGAACGCCAGGCCCGCCATGTACCCGATGAGTGCGGTCTTCACGGTGCCGTACGGGCCGGACGCGAAGTCCACCTCCCGGCCGGAGACGCTCGAGATCGCCGTGATCGACGGGATCCTGCTGCGTTCGAGGTGCGGCAGTGACGCCTTGACGAGGCCCACCGTGCCGAGCAGGTCCACCCGCAGGCTCGCCTCCCAGTTCTCCGCGGTATCCGCGATCGCGAGGGCGCTGACGTTGCTCACGACGGCGTCGATCCCGCCGAAGTCCGCAGCCACCGCTTCGACCCATGCGCTCACCGCCGGGCCGTCGCCGACGTCGAGCACGTACCCCTTGACGCGGCCGGACGAGGTGGCGAGTGCCGCCTCCGTCACGTCGACGTCGTCGGCGTGACGGGCACAGAAGGCGACGTTCGCGCCCTCGGCGGCGAAGGACTCGACGATCGCGCGACCGATGCCCTTCGTTCCGCCGGTGACGAGTGCGGTCGAGCCGCTGAGGTACAGGTCCATCGATGTCCTTCGGTCGGGGGCGGATTGTTTCGGGGGGATCGTCAGGTCGAAAGGTGGAGGTCCGGGCAGAGGATTTGCGGTCGGGCCGCGGCCGGCTCGACTCAGCGCAGTTCTGCGGCCTGCCGTCGGAGATGCGCATGGAGTCCGCCGTAGGCGTCGACGGCGGGGAAGAGTGCCTTGGGTGCCTTCACGATCACGCTGTAGTTGGCGTCGACGGCGTTCGCTATCGGTGCAAGGGCTGTCTGTGTGAGGAGCTGGTAGGCATCGAGCTGGTGCAGCCCGAAGAGATCGCTGAACCAGCGGACCATCTCCAGCTGCCCGATGCGCCACGAATCCTCCATGGGGCGCGAGGAGCCGACGGCCATCCAGTGGTAGTCGGTCTCGAGCCGCGGCCAGCCCGGAGCGCCGCCCTTGATGAGTTCGACGATGATGGTCGAGTGCATGGCACCCTCGACGGCGGTGCCGCAGGCCTCGCCCTCGCCCTGGCGGTAGTGGCCGTCGCCGATGGAGAACAGCGCGCCCTCGACGTTGACCCCGAGGTACACGGTGGTACCGGGCTTCACATCCGGTGCGTCCATGTTGCCGCCGAACCGTTCGGGGACGAGAGCCGAGCGGACCTCACCTCCGGGAGGCGCGACGCCGATGGTGCCGAGCATCGGCTCGAGCGGCAGTGCGACCTCGAAGTCACCGAGTCTCGACTGGAATCCGACGGTCCGCCGCTCGGTGTCGACGTGGTAGATCCAGGTGATGTCCGGCAGTGGTTCCTGCAGGGTGGCGGTGCGATCGGTACTGGTGAGCCCGCCGAAGAAAGGGATGGTGGCCGAAGCCCCGTAGGAGCGGGCCGGAGTGAGGTCGACGACGTGGAGTGCGAGGGTGTCGCCGGGCTCGGCACCCTCCACGTAGAACGGTCCGGTCTGCGGGTTGACGAAGGCGAGGTCGACCTTCTCTCCGGAGACGTCGTCCACCGAGGTGAGCGCGTTGTTGAAGGCGTCCTCGGACCAGAGCCGGAGCGCCGTACCGGGCCGGACGGTCAGCACGGGGGCGCTGCCGCCGAAGGTGTACACGAGTTGGTCACGCCGCGGGTGGTACTCGATGATCTCCATGACCGGATGCTACGGTGCGGCCCGGGGCCGGACAAGGGTCCGGGCCGGACGAGGGTCCGGTCCCCGGCATGCGTCCGCATCCGGGACTCATGCCGGGTCGTGGACGCCGGCGTCAGCTCGCTACGGAGAGTGACGTCAGGACCGAGTCGAGGCGTTCGTAGCCTTCGCTGACGCCGACCTCCATGCCGCTGCCGATCATCGCGTCGCGGGTCTCACCGGTGAGGAACACCGACCGGCCCGAACACCTCGTCCGACCGCCGCCCAGATCCTCGAACGTCATGCTCTCGAGGCTCACCTGGTGGGGTGCGCCGTCGAACTCGAAGGTCTGGATGATCCGCTCGGGTGCGATCACGGTATGGAAGATGCCGCGGAATCCGTAGGCTCCGCCGTCGTCGTCGCGGTGGACGTACGAGTAGGCGCCGCCGGTGACGGCAGAGAACTCACGGATCTCCGTGGTGATGCGGTGGGGCCCGAGCCACTGGCGGACGAGGTCCGGTTCCGTGAAGGCACGGAACACCAGGTCACGGGGGGCGTCGAACTCCCGGATGATGTCCACGTACGGCTGGCCGGGCTGGGCTGTGATGGTGGTGGGATTGCTCATTGCTGATCCTTGCTGTGCTGGTCCTTCAGGGTTGCCAGGACGCCGTCGAGCCTGCGGTACTGCCGCTCGGCCTCGAGGCGGTAGGTGTCGATCCAGCCGGTCAGTGCCTCGAGGGCGGCGGGGTCGAGGTGACAGGGACGGCGCTGCCCGTCCCGGGTACGCGTGATGAGCCCGGCCTGCTCGAGCACCTGGATGTGCTTCGAGACGGCCTGCTTGGTGATGGTGAAGGGTTCCGCCAGTTCGTTCACGGTGGCCGAGCTGCGCGACAGCCGCGCGACGATGGCCCTGCGTGCCGGATCGGCGAGCGCAGAGAAGGCGGCATCGAGATCGTCGTCCCGCATTATCCACCTCCTCGTTGATCAACCGCACGGTTGATTATCTGAGTGTAGACCCGTCCGGCGGCAGCGACAAGAGGACGACGGCGCGCTGGAAGGTACTGCTGGGGCGGTACGGCATGGAGAATGAACGGTCAGTGAAGCTCCGTGCCCGGTTGTCGCCGCGTCGGCGGGCCGCGCCACCGCGCATTCACTAGGCTGTGGAGGGCGGTCTCGGCCGGCCACCCGGTGGCAGGTCCGGAGGTCGGCACAATCACTCAGCAGCGTGCGGGAAGGAGGCCGGCAGGGATGACCGGCACTGTCGACTCGCGGAAGCAGCCTCCTGCGCGCCGCCGGCCCTCACGCCGCGTACGCCGCATGAGGACCCTGTGGATCACCGCTGTTCTTCTGCTCGCAGCCCTGGTCGCCGTCGTCGTCCCCCGGCCGGCGGTCGATGCGCCTCTCGGCTCCGACGGGCCCGGGACCCTTCCGACCGCTCCCGTCGCGGCGGCACCGGCATCCCTCGAGGAGGCGATCACCGCCATCCTCGACGACGCCGGGGACTACCGGGTGGGGGTTGCGCTCTCCGACGTGCCCGGTGGTGCCGCCCGGACGTTCGGGGACGAGGACCGGTTCTTCGCCGCGAGCACGGCCAAGATCATCACCGCGGCTGCGTTCTACCGTCTGGTGGAGCAGGGAGAAGCGAGCCTCGATGACGCGCTGGGCGACTACGACGCCGCCTTCCAGCTCGAGGCCATGGTCAACAACAGCAGCAATGACGCCTGGCTCCTGCTCATGGACGCGGTGGGATACCCGCAGCTCACCGCGTACGCCGCATCCCTGGGGATCGACTACGACCCGGAGGAGAACCTCCTCACCGCCGCGGACATGGTTCTCGTGCTGCGCGACCTCTCGGCGGGGGAACTGCTCGACGAGGCAGACACCGCCGAACTCCTCAGCTACATGCAGGACACCAATGACGAGACCCTCATCCCGGCCGGTTCGCACCCCGACATCACGGTGCAGCACAAGTACGGGCAGGTGGAGGACGACCTCCACGACGCCGCCCTCCTGACCTATCAGGGCACCACCGTGGCGTTGGTGATCTACACGGAGGCTGTGGGTGACGGCGACGAGGCCGAGCAGACGGAGCTGATCCACGAGATCACGCAGGCCGTCGAGGACTCGCTGTTCCAGCTCGGCGGGTGATCGGTCCGCGCCTGCGGATCCGGCTGCATCCCTGCAGTCCTACGCCCTGCCGCGGAGGATCAGGTTCCAGTAGACCTTCGGGAGGATGACACGCTCGGCGACGAAGGTGAGGCGCCGCTCCTTCGCGAGGTTGTTCCAGCCCGGGACGGTGGGCATGGGCGAGTACTTGTCGTCGAACTCCGAGAACACGACGGTGTGCCGGCTGACCACGAAGGGGCACGCCGAGTAGTGGTTGTACTCGGCGGTGGGCTTCCTGCCCTTCAGCACGGCTTTCAGGTTCTTCGCGAGCACCTTCGTCTGCATCCGCAGGGCGGCGCCCGACTTCGAGTTGAGGGTCGACGCCGCGTCGCCGAGCGACCAGATGGTGGGGAAGCGCGTGTGCCGCAGGATGACGGGGTCCACCTCGACGAAGCCTCCGGGGTTGCCGGCCGCCGGCAGCTCCGTGGTCTTCAGCCACTCCGGTGCCGACTGGGGCGGCACCGCGTGGAGGACGTCGTAGCCGAGCGTCTCGGACGCGCCGGTGACGCTGTTCTTCAGGTCCACCGTGCGGCCCTCGGGGTCCACGGATGCGAGCTCGGTGCTGTACCGGACCTCGATCCCGTACTCGTCGATCTTCCGGCCCAGTTCCTCGTCGATCAGCTCCATGCCGAAGATCGTCGGCGTGGACACGGCGAGGACCACCCGGATGTCCTTCAGGACGCCCTGGCGCTGCCAGTGGTCGCACGCGAGGTACATGGGTTTCTGCGCGGCACCGTCGCACGATGCGGGTCCCGGCGGCTGCGTGAAGACGACGGTGCCGTGGGTCAGGTCCCTGAAGAGCTTCCAGGCCTTCGGTGCGAGCTCGTACTCGTAGTTCGAGGCGCCGTGCGGCCCTTCCATCGCCTCCTTGAGCCCGGGGATGGCCGTCCAGTCGTTCTGGATGCCGGGGCAGACGACGAGGTGGTCGTACGTGACGGCCGAGCCCGACTCGAGCAGCACCGTCCGGGAATCCGTGCTGACATCGGTGGCCTTGTCCTGGATCCAGGTGACCCCCTTGGGCATCACCGCGGACTGCAGCCGCACGGCCTCGAGGGCGTCGGCCGTTCCTCCGGCGATGTGGGAGAACAGCGGCTGGTACAGGTGCCGGCTCCGCGGCTCGATCACCGCGATGTCCTTCACCCGGTACCGGCGGAGGCGCGCCGCAAGGGACACGCCTGCATTGCCGCCACCGATGACGAGTACCTGGTGATGATGTTTCTCGCCCGCGGCGGGGACGACGGGGACCGCGCGGGCCGCCGGACTGGTGCTGGTGCTGGAACCGATGGCAGCTACCTCTTTCCGTGTCGACCTGCGCCTGTTCCTCGAACAGTACAGCGCACCACCGACGCACGACAGGCACCTACAGGACGCCGGCGTCGACCTCGACGAACGATGCGGACTGCTGGGTGGAGCCGCTGGACGTTGCTGTAACCGCATCCGCCGGGGTCCCGTTGGCCAGGGCGACGAGCAGCAGGTAGAACGCGACGAACCACAGGCCGACGGCGACGCCCCGCGTCCGCTCGCCACTCCGACGGGCCCTACCGCGGCGTCCATCGGGAGCAGGAGACGATGCGCACTGCCGCGTACTCCGTGCGGCCCCGCGTTCGAAGAATTCGAGGTCGATCCGCGCCCGGGTCAGCTCGGCCCGCAGCTGTTCGGCGTGCTCCGCCGCCTGAAGAGTCTGCAGCGCCTTCAGCTCCTTCTCCTGCTGCGCCTGGCGCGCTCGGGCTGCAGCCGTCGTCATCGTTGATCCCCCACTCCACGATCGTAGGACGGCGGGGTGCCGGATGACCCTCAGGTTTGCGGCAGGATCAGCACAGGCGGGATCGGCACAGGCGGGATCAGCGCAGGCGGAACGAGCGGGGGCGCCGTACCGCGTCAGTCCCTCGCGTACCTCGTGACGAACGCCCGCAGGATGAGCTCCGGCCGGTCCACGACGGTGGCACGCGCGCGCGCCATGTATTCGTCGGCCTCCTCGGGCGGGAAGTAGCCGGCGTGACGGTAGGTGTCGATGCGGCCCACGAGTGCGTCGACGTCGAGCTCGGGATGGAACTGCGTGGCGTACACGTTCCGCCCCACCCGGAACATCTGCACCGGGCACGTGACCGACGATGCCAGCAGCACCGCCGACGCCGGCAACGTGGCACATGCCTCCTTGTGCCCCACGTACGCCGCGAACGACGACGGCAGTCCGGCGAGCAGCGGGTCGGCGGCACCGTCCGCGGTCAGCGTGACCTCGACGGTGCCCACCGACTCGGCATAGGTGGTGTCGATGACGGCTCCCTGGTGCCGGCCCAGGGTACCGACGCCGTAGCACGCACCGAGGAACGGGTAGTCCTCCGCGACCACCCGGTCCAGCAGCAGACCGAGCTCCTGCTCCACCCGCACCTGGACCCCGCTCTTCGACTCCTGCGGATCCGAGGAGTTGAAGGGGCTCCCGCCGAGGAAGATGCCGGAGTAGTCCGCGAGGTCCAGCTCGGGCAGGGGCTCCGCCTCCACACGGATCCGGCGCAGCTCGCCCTCGGCGAGCCCGCCGAAGCGCAGGAAGCTGCGGTATTCGGCGTCCGCCGCGTAGTTCTCGGCACGGGTACCCAGCAGGAGGAACGGTTTCACCCTCCGATGCTACTGGCCGGTCGGGGTGGTATCACCCCGCTGCGCCGGCGCAGGATAGGGAGGGTGTGCCTGGGGGGCAGGGCTCGCGACCCCCGGATCCGTTGCCGGGTCCGCTCCGGCGTCGGGCGTGCCGTTCTCCTCCTTCATCTGCTTCACCTCGGACCTGAAGATCCGTAGGGACTGTCCGACGCTGCGCGCCATACCCGGCAGCTTCGGAGCACCGAAGAGGACGATCGCCAGAACGATGATGATGACGATGTGCCAGCCTTCGAGCCTCACGGCCGCTCTCCTTCGGTCGGCTCGACCACGACGGCGGAGACGTGGCCGCCGCTGATCGCCACGTCGAACACGGTGGTGGAACCATCCGGCGAAGGCACGGCCATGCGGCGGGTTCCCTCTGCCGCCTCGAAGGCCTGGAACCGCATGTCCCGCGCCCAGTCGTAGGTGGGGCGGTCGGACACGGTGCCGATGGGCAGCACCGCCCCCTCCCTGACCCAGGTCGCCGCCTGCATGAAGGAGTACTCCTTGCGGTGCCAGCGCGGGCCGGCCAGTTTCTCCCCGGTCTCCAGATGGGTCCAGCTGCCCTCGGGCAGATAGAAGGAGACGGATCCCGAAGGGTCCATGACGGGCGCCACCAGGAGGTCGGGGCCCAGCATGTACTGACGGTCCAGGTGTGCACAGCCCGGGTCCTCGGGGAACTCCATGAACAGTGGACGCATCAGGGGGATGCCCTCCGCGTAGGCCTCCTCGGCCGCCATCTGCAGGTAGGGCATCAGCCGCATCTTCTGCTCCGTGAAATGGCGGAGGACGTCCACGGACTCCTCGTCCACGAGCCAGGGAACGCGGTACGAGTTGGAGCCGTGCAGCCTCGAATGCGAGGACAGCAGCCCGAAAGCGATCCAGCGTTTGAAGATGTCCGGCTCGGGGGTGCCTTCGAAGCCGCCGATGTCGTGGCTCCAGAAGGAGAAACCCGACGAGGCCAGGGACAATCCGCCGCGCAGCGATTCGGCCATCGCCGCGAAGGTGGACTCGCAGTCGCCGCCCCAGTGGACCGGCATGGTCTGACCGCCGGCCGTGGCAGAACGGGCGAAGACCACTGCCTCACCCTCGCCCAGTTCCTTGGACAGCAGGTCGAACACCGACCTGTTGTACAACTGCGAATAGTAGTTGTGCATCCTGGCCGGATCGGAACCGTCGTGCCAGACGACATCGGTGGGGATCCGCTCACCGAAGTCGGTCTTGAAGGAATCGACGCCCTGCCCCAGCAGGCCGCGCAGCTTCTCCTGGTACCAGAGCACGGCCTCGGGGTTGGTGAAGTCCACCAGCCCCATGCCGGCCTGCCACATGTCCCACTGCCAGACCGAGCCGTCCGCGCGCTTGACCAGGAATCCCCGCTCGAGACCCTCCCGGAACAGGTGCGAGCGCTGCGCTATGTACGGGTTGATCCAGACGCAGACCTTGAGGCCTCGATCATGGAGCCGGGCGAGCATGCCCTCCGGGTCCGGGAAGGTAGCGGGGTCCCAGATGAAGTCGCTCCAGTGGAAGGACCTCATCCAATGGCAGTCGAAGTGGAAGACGGACAGCGGGAGCTTCCGCTCCTCCATGCCATCGATGAAGGAGTTGACGGTCTTCTCGTCGTAGTCGGTGGTGAAGGAAGTGGAGAGCCAGAGACCATAGGACCAGGCCGGGATCCGTGACGGCCTGCCCGTCAGCTCCGTGTAGCGGCGGATGATGTCCTTGGGTGAGGGGCCGTGGATGACGAAGTACTGCAGCCTCTCGCCCTCCACGCTGAACTGCGTGCGGGAGACCACTTCGGAGCCCACCTCGAAGGACACCTTGTCCGGGTGGTTGACGAAGACCCCGTACCCGTCGTTCGTGATGAAGAACGGGACGTTCTTGTAGGCGAGGTCGCTGGACGTGCCGCCATCCTCGTTCCAGATATCGACCGATTGCCCGTTCTTGACGAATGCGCCGAAGCGCTCGCCCAGACCGTAGATGTTGGTCCCCACGCCGAGGCTCAGTTGCTCGTGCACGAACGTCCGCCCGGCGTCGTCCGTGATGACGCCGACGCTCCGCGGGGTGGAGCTCGTCAGGAGCACGCCGTCCCCGAGGAAATCGACCCCCCAGTCCCCCGAGGTGCTGACCCGCGCTGTCAGGTTCCCCGAGGTGATGCTGGCGGTGCCCTCGTCCCTGTCGAATTGCGGTGCTGAGATCGTCCGGTTCACCTCGAAATGCGGCCCGTTGTCGAGACGGCCCTGGAAGTGCTCGATGGTGACGCTGATGACGTCGGGCATCGGGGCATCGAAGGTGACCGTCAACTGGGGAAGATTGAGGGCGTCGCCACGGGAGGCGATGCGTTTGGTCGGTGCGTACACGGTCATGGTCGTGTCGTCCACCACCACCTCGGACACATCGCGGGGATGAAGCGCGGAGAAGCCCTTGCGGTACAGCCAGTAGCCATCGGTGAATTTCATGGAGTCTCAGTTTCCGTTCTCGGCGTGGTCGGCGCTGCTTTTCAGGACCAGGGCGTCATAGGGTTTCAGGGTCAGTTCGGTTCCGTGGGCCTCTCCGCCGAGCAGGTCCACGGACGGCCCGGTGAGGGTCACGGCCCGCGGCTCGGGGCTGTGGTTGAGCAGGAAGTGGTAGCCGCCCCGGGTGGCGAGCTCGACGTCGTCGGGCAGTTCGCCCGCCACCGGCGAGCTCAGTCCGGCGTCCGCCACCGCGGTGCCCACGATGCGGCTCAGGAGTGCAGGAGGCGCATCGCAGCCGACATACCAGGCGGTGCCTTTCCCGTGGCTGTTGCGCACCGCGGCGGGCTTCCCCGCGAGGGCGCCGGAAGCGAAGGTCGCCACCGCTGTGGCGCTCGGGCCGTGGAGCCGGAGATCCTCGGACCAGGCGGAGGCCGCGTATCGTTCGGCCGGTCCTGTTCCGTGGTCAGCGCGGCCTGCAGGGTCGAAATCCGCCACCTCGAGGCCGACCTCGGCCGCCAGGGGTCGCCACTCCTCACCGCTGACCCCCACCATGGTGGCCAGCACCGAGGGGAACCGTCCCTGCCGCAGATGCCCCTGGGCGTCCGCGACCCCGCTGAAGGGCCCGACGACGGCGGTGCCACCGAGGTGCACCCAGTGGGTCAGCGCTTCGGCGTGGTCCTCGCGCAGGAGGAAGAGGCTTGGCACAAGCACCAGGTCGAAGCGGTCGAGGGCTGCGCCTGGATGGACCACCTCCACCGAGAGCCCCCGCCGCAGGAGCGGCTGGTAATAGGCCTGCAGTTGCTCCAGCACGCCGAGCCTGTCGCTCGGGACGTCGGGGGCCTCGGCCGCCCACCAGCTGTCCCAGTCGAACAGCACGGCTATCCGGGACGGAGCAGCAGAACCGGCAAGGAGCCGCAGGTCCTGCAGGCGGGCTCCGAGGGCCGCGACCTCGCGGAACACCCGGGTGTCCTCCCCCGCCAGCGGCACCACGGCCGAGTGGAAGCGCTCGGCGCCGAAGGCGGACTGACGGAACTGGAAGAAGCAGATGCCGTCGGAGCCGCGGGCGATAGCGGACAGCGAGTCCACCATCAGCGCTCCCGGCTCCTTGGTGCTGTTGTGGGGTCGCCAGTTCACGGCGGAGGTAGCGGATTCCATCAGCAGCCAGGGCCCTCCTCCAGCCAGACCGCGGCACAGGTCGTGTGTGAGGGCGCCCAGCTTCCAGCTCTCGGGCTGCGCCGGGTCCGTGTACCAGTTGTTGCCGATCAGGTCCGTCTCGCCTGCGAAGCTGAAATAGTCCGCACCGCGGAAGAAGCCCATCAGGTTGGTCGTCACCGGGACATCCGGCGAATACTGCCGGATGATGTCCCGCTCGGCCGTGTAGAGCTCGAGCAGGGCGCTCGAGACGAAGCGCCTGAAATCGAGCACCTGCGTCGGATTGTGCAGGTACGGGGCCGTCCGCGGCGGGAGGATCTCCTCCCAGCTGCTGTACCCCTGGCTCCAGAACGTGGTGCCCCACGCCGTGTTCAGCTTCTCGAGCGACCCGTAGCGCTGCAGGAGCCAGGTGCGGAAGGTACGGGCCGTCTCGTCGTCGTAGCTGATCTGTCCCAGTTCGTTGCCGACGTGCCACATCACGACGGCGGGGTGGCCGCCGTAGCGCTTCGCCAGTTCCGAGACGACCCGCCCGGCCGCGCTTCGATAAACGGCCGACGACGGCGAGAACTGGTTACGGGATCCGTACCAGAGTGTCGTCCCCGACGCGTCGGTCGGCAGCGTATCCGGGTGACGGTGGCCCAGCCAGGGCGGCGGGGATGCTGTCGGTGTTGCCAGGCAGACCCTGATACCCCCCTCGTGCAGGAGTGCGATGACGCGGTCCATCCAGCCGAAGTCCCATTCGTGCTCGGAGGGTTGCAGCCGGGCCCAGCTGAACACACCGAGCGTCACGACATTGATTCCCGCCTGCTGCATCAGCCGGATGTCCTCCGGCCAGCTCTCCTCAGGCCACTGTTCCGGGTTGTAATCGGCACCGAACAGCAGCCCGGTCCGCTCGGTCACCGCGTTCATGCCGTGGCTGCGAGATTGCATGGGAATCCTTGATTCAGTAGTCGGTGATTCAATAGTCGGTATGAATAATCGAAAGGCTTCAACGGCGGTCACGATCGTAGATGTGGCCCGGGAGGCCGGGGTTTCGACGAGTACGGTGTCCTACGTGATGAGCGGGAACCGCCCGATATCGAAAGAAACCCGCGATGTAGTCGAAGCGGCGATGCTCCGTCTGAAGTACAGCCCCAGATCCAGCGCCCGCGCCCTCGCGTCCAGCCGGTCCGATGTCCTGGGTCTCGTGGTGCCGCTGCGCGCGGACGTCAACGTCGGTGTGGTGATGCAGTTCGTCACGGCCGTGGTCACCACCGCCCGCACGTTCAACAAGGACGTCCTGCTCCTCACGCAGGACGATGCGGGCGGCATTAAGCGGGTGACGTCCCAGTCCATGGTGGACGGCCTCCTCATGATGGACATCGAGGCTCGGGACCCCCGCATCGCCGTCCTGGCCACGCTGGACAAGCCCGCGGTGCTCATCGGCATGCCGGATGATCCGCGGGGCCTCAGCTGCGTCGACTTCGACTTCGCCGGCGCCTCCCGCACCGCGGTCCGCCATCTGGCAGATCTGGGGCATCGCGGTATCGCCTTCATCGGTTCTCCCCCGGCATCGCTGCGACGCCACGCGACCTACGCGGACCGCGCCCTGAGCGGATTCCAGGAGGCGTGCCGGTCGCTCGGGATCGGACACGTCTCCGTGGCCTGTGAGGCGAATTCCAAGGATCTGGTCGAGGCGCTGGACACCGTGTTCTCCGGCCCTGAAACCATCAGCGCCCTCCTTGTCCACAACGAGGGACTGCTGCCCATCCTGCGCGAGAACCTCGCGGAGCGGGGCCTCTCGGTTCCGGAGGACGTCTCCGTCGTCGTCATCGCGCCGGCGGACGTCGCTACGGCAGCTGTCCGTCCATGGACCGTCGTCGCCATTCCCGCCATGGATATCGGCCGCGCCGCCGTCGAGATGGTGATCGACCGGTTGACCCTGGCCAAACCTGCCGAACTCCGTCTCATCGCCCCCACCCTGACGCAGGGCGACACGACCTCGGCGAGCAACGGACGGGACTGATCGCCGTACCGGGGGCAGGGTGATCATCCCTTGACCGCACCGATCATCACGCCTTTGGTGAAGTGCTTCTGGACGAACGGGTAGACGATCAGGATGGGGATGGTCGCCAGGACGATCACGGCCATCTGCAGTGCCGGTCCGGCCGCGGCTCCCGTGCCGACATCCATCTGTCCCGGCACCGAGACTCCCTGGAGCACGTAGGACCGCAGGACCACCTGCAGGGGATTCTTCGAACTGTCGTTGATGTAGAGGACCGCGTTGAAGAACGCGTTCCAATATCCCACTCCGTAGAACAGCGCGATCACGGCCGTGACGGCCTTGGACATGGGCAGCACGATCTGGGTCAGCGTGCGCCACTCGCTCGCGCCGTCGATCCTCGCGCTGTCCAGGATCCCCCTGTCGATCCCCATGAAGAAACCGCGCAGGATGATGATGTTGAACACCGAGATGCTGCTGGGCAGGATGAGCGCCCAGTAGGAGTTGATCAGGCCCAGTCCGGAGACCAGGAGGTACGCCGGGATGATCCCGGCGCTGAAGAACATGGTGATGAGCAGCGTGAAGAGGATGGGTGTGTGGGCGAAGGACCCCGGCCGGGACAATCCGTAGGCACAGAGGATGGAGACCACCATGCTGATGGCCGTGCCGGTCGCCGTGACCCCCACGCTCACCAGTACCGCCCGCGTGACGACCCCGCCGTTGAGGATCTGCTGGTAGGCGGCGAAGGAGATCTCGCCGGGGATCAGGACGAGTCCCCCGGCGCGTGTGATGGTCGCCTGCGAGGAGATGCTCGTGAGGACGATGGTGTAGAGCGGCCCGAGGACCGCCAGGACGACGACCGCGAGGATGATGATCTTGCCGAGCTTGCCGAGAGGTCCGAGCTCCTCGTCCCAGACGGGACGCCCCTCCGCCGGACGCCTGGGCCGGAGGTTCGCCGTGCTGCTTGCCCGCACCCTGCTGATGAGACTGCTCATTTGGAGTACACCCCGCTCTCTCCGAAGATGTGTGCGATCTTGTTGGCCGCGAGGATCAGGGCAAGGCTCACCAGTCCCTTGATGAGTCCGGCCGCGGCCCCGTAGCTCCAGTCACCGTTCTGGACGCCCGTGTAGTACACGAAGGTGTCGAGCACCTCCGAGGCCTCCACGCCCACCGCGTCCCGCTGGAGGATCATCTGCTCGAAACCGACGGTCAGCGAATCACCCAGCCGCAGGATCAGCAGGAGCACGATCACGCTGCGGAGTCCGGGGAGGGTGACGTGCCACATGCGCTTCCAGCGTCCTGCGCCGTCGACCGCCGCTGCTTCGTACTGGGCAGGGTCGATGGCGCTGAGGGCCGCGAGGAAGACGATGATGCCCCAACCCGCGTCCTTCCAGACGGCCTGGGACGTCAGCAGGAACAGGAACGTATCCGGATTGGTCATGATGTCCACCGCCTGCCAGCCGTTCGCGCGGAGCGACTGGTTGAGCAATCCTGCCCCGCCGAAGATCTGCTGGAAGATCGACACCACCAGGACCCAGGAGAAGAAGTGCGGCAGATAGACCACTGCCTGGACCGCTGACCGCAGGCGGGAACTGACGAGGGAGTTGAGCAGCATGGCCAGGGCGATGGGGATCGGGAAGAAGAACACCAGTTGGAACGCCGTGATGATCAGCGTGTTCCGCACCGCGTGCCAGAAGTCCGGGTCCGCCAGGACCCGTGAGAAGTTCTCGAATCCCACGAACGGGCTGTTGGAGATGCCCACGTACGGCGAATAGTCCTGGAACGCCACCACGTTTCCGAGCATCGGCACATAGGCGAAGACGGCGAGGAGGACCACGGCCGGCAGCGCCATGAGGACGAGCGACCGATCACGCCTGAAGCGCAGCCGCCGGTTGGCTCGGGGCCTCGGTGCTGCCGGTACGGCGTTCGACGCCGGTCGGCCGGGAGTCGGCGGTGATCCCGGCGGCCGATCTCCTCCTTTCGGCGCCGTGGCGAGGGAGCCGGCGCCCTCTCGTGGTGCGATGTGCCTGCGTTCGATCCCGGTGGCCATGCCCGTACCCCCTAGACCAGGAACTCGGCGTAGAAGTCCCTCAGTTCGTCGCCGCCCTTGCTCTTCCAGGAGGAGATCTCGGCGTCGAGGTCGTTCATGCTCCTGCGGCCCCGGATGATGTCCTTGGCGAGATCGTCGAAGGGTGTTCCCAGTGACGCGAACTTGGAGGGCTCCTGGATCTGCATCCCGAAGAAGGCGTCCTCGACCACGTTGGGTGCCTGCCGCGCCTCCCACTCGGACTGCGCCTGCACCAGGCCCGGGTACTGGACCATGGAGTTGACGATCGGGCCGCTGACCAGGAACGCGTAGGTACTGGTGACCTCCTCCGACCCCTTCGCCGTTGCGCTGGGAACGCCCTGTGCATCACGCGAGTAGTGCACTCCCTCGACCCCGTTGACGATCAGCGCGTTCTCCTCCGTCCCGAAGGGTGCGGCCATGAAGTTCGCAAGGGCCAGCATCTCCTCCACCTTCTCGGGGCTGGCCTTCTTGATGAAGCTGAAGATCGCGGCAGGCTGGGCCCGGAAGAGGGTCGGCGCCCCGCCGTCCGGGGCGAAGTAGTCGAGGGGCTGCATGTTGAAGCTCGGGTTCGAAGGCAGGGTCCGCGCCAGCGCCTCGTGCCAGGAGCCTGTCCCGTCCGTCGTCATGAGTGTGGCACCCGATTCGAACCGCGGCTTGGCCTGCTGGGCGTTGCCGGCGACGGCGTCGGGGTGGACGGAACCATCGGCGAACAGCTTCGCCGTCCATTCGAGAGCAGCCCTGTACTCGTCCGTCTCGAACCGGTGCTTCAGCTCGCCGTCCACCTCTTTCCACTTGGGCACGACGCCGTGCATGATCTGCGCACCGTTCCAGACGTCCTCCGAACCCCACCGGTTCTTGGACTCGTCCGTGAGTTCCTTGGCCACCGCGCGGTACTCGTCGGCCGACGTGGGCGGCTCGACTCCGAGTTCCTCGAAGATGTCCGCGCGGTAGAAGATCGCGTCGGAGATGAGGGCTCCCGGGTACGGGAGGCCGTAGAGCCCTCCTCCGAAGCAGCCCATCTTCCACGCCGCCGTGGGGATGTTCGCGAGGTTCGGGTACTTGAGCACCTTGTCGCCGGCGATGAATTCGGAGAGGTCCTGGAAGATCCCGGCGGCGGCCTGATCGAATCGTGGCGGGAGGTTCCATCCGGGGATGACCATCCAGTCCGGCACGTCCTTCGGGGACGCCAGCACCGTCTGGACCTTGTCCGCGTAGGCGTTGCCGTCATTGACCTGGAAGTTGATGGTCGCGCCGAGCTGCTCGTTGACCGTCGAGTAGTAGGTGTTCCTGGGCAGTCCCGGCGGCACGGCCCACCAGGCGGGGGTCATGGCCGTGTAGGTGCCGCCGCTGCCCGGTGTCCCGGTGACCGACTTCACGAGCGAGGGGATGGAGGTGAAACCGGGGGTGGACCCGCTGACCGAGGCGATGTCGGGCTTCACCAGCTCGAGCGGCTTGTAGGTGGGCACGATCTTTGCCAGGGCCTCCGTCAACCCGCCCGCAGTGGTGGCCTGGGGAGCGGATCCCCCGGCACATGCGGTGAGTGTCACCGGAGCCGCCGCGAGGAATACCGCGCCACCGAGCATGCCGAGGAATGAGCGGCGGTTGAAGCCGGATGCCGCTTCCACCAGCGGCGCCGGCGAGGTGCGGTGGCGGGACGAGGCCGGGCCATTGTGGGAACCGAGCATGATCAGCACTCCTTTGTGTGAGTCAGTGTGGGCGATTCTTCGACGATTCATCGAAGCGTTTCGACTGGGTTCAGAGTAGGCTACTCGAAGGTCCCCCACAAGAGCCACATGTGCCCTGCCTCACACTGGGGGTGTCAGACCAGGTCTCGCTTTCCTGTGTGTAAGCGATTCGACAGCACAGCAGATAGGACCCCGTGCCCAGCACCCCAGCTCAGACCTCTGCATCCGATGCGCTCCTCGACGGCGACACGGCGAGCCCCGCGGATCACCCGGCGCGGCAGATCCTGCGTTCCCTGTCGCTGCAGCAGAAAATCGCCATGCTCCACCAGCACGCACCCGCTGTGCCCGAGCTGGGGCTGGCGTCCTTCCACACGGGCGCGGAAGCCGCCCATGGTGTCGCCTGGCTGGGTCCTGCCACCGTGTTCCCCCAACCGGTGGGCATGGCGGCCACGTGGGATGCCGAGCTGATCCAGCGCCTTGGCGCAGCGACAGGGCGTGAACTCCGAGCCAAGAAGGCCACCGATCCCAGCGTGAGCCTCAATGTCTGGGCACCGGTGGTGAACCCACTGCGGCATCCACTGTGGGGGCGCAACGAGGAGGGGTTCTCCGAGGATCCTCACCTGACGGCGCACCTTGCCGGCGCCTACTGTCGCGGACTCAAGGGTGAGGACCCGGTGACGTGGCTGACCGTCCCCACCCTCAAGCACTTCCTGGGGTACAACAACGAATTCGACAGGAACCTGACGTCGAGCAATCTCAACCCCCGTGTCCTCCACGAGTACGAGCTTCCGGCCTACCGATCGCCCATCGAAGACGGCGTCGCGGGGGCGGTCATGCTCTCCTACAACCTGGTGAACGGCAGGCCCGCCCACGTCTCCGACCTGGTGCGATCGCAGTTGCGGCAGTGGCACAACGGTGACGCCGTCACCATCGTGACCGATGCGGGCGCGCCCGGGTCCCTCTTCCGGGCCGAGAAGTACTTCACCGACGGCCCGACGGCCTACGCGGCAGCTCTTCGTGCCGGCGTCGACAGCTTCACGGATGACGGCGACGACCCGGGCCCGTCGGTCGCCTTCCTCGACGAGGCGCTCGAGCGGGGCCTGATCGATGAGGCCGACATCGATCGTGCGGTATCGCGACTCCTCACCCTCCGTGCCAGGACCGGGGAATTCACACCGGACGACGATCCCTACGCGTCGATCGGGGCCGAGCTGATCGGCGCGCCGGCCCATGTCGGCCTGGCCCGCGAGGCTGCTGCGAAATCGGTCGTCGTACTGCGCAACGAGCAGAGCGCCGCGCTGCTTCCCCTCGGAAAAAGGCCCGGCACGGTCGCCGTGATCGGGGCTCTCGGTTCCCGGGTCCTGAGCGACTGGTACAGCGGGACCCTGCAGGACGAGGTCAGCATCGCGGCAGGACTCACCAGCCGGTACGGGAGCACTGCCGGCAGCGACGTCATCGCGGAGGAAGGCGCGGACATTGTGGCCTTGCGCAGCGTCAGGACCGGCGGCTACCTGGGGAGCGACGGCGCGTCGGCCCTCACAGCGGATGCTCCGGAGCCCGGGCCCGCCGAATCCTTCGTCCTGAACGACTGGGGTGCCGGTGAGCTGACGCTCCGGTCCGCGCTGACAGGGAGATTCGTGACGGACACGGGCGACGGATACCTTCGCGCGGCGGCTGAGCGGGTAGGCGGCTGGGTGGTGCAGGAGACCCTCCGGCTGGACTACGCGCCGGACGGCACCGTTGCGCTGCGACACGTCGGGAGCGGGAAGTGGCTGCGCCTCGAGACCGGGACGAACAGCGCCGCCCTTGTCCAGGACGCGGGCACTGCGGACCGTTTCTCGATCCGGACGCTGAAGTCCGGTCACGAGGCCGCCCTGCGGGCTGCGCTGGAAGCCGACACCGCTGTCGTGGTGGTGGGCAACGACCCGCACCTGGGCGGTCGGGAGACCCTGGACAGAAGCACCCTGGACCTTCCTCCGGCCGACCAGGAACTGGTGCGCCTGGTCCGGGAAGCGAACCCGCGGACCATCCTGGTGATCGTCTCGTCCTATCCCTACGCGCTGGGGGTGCTGGCAGATACTCCCGCGATCGTCTGGACCTCCCACGGCGGGCAGGAACTCGGCAACGGCGTCGCGGATGTCCTGAGCGGCGACGTGGAACCGAGCGGCCGGCTGCCGCAGACCTGGTACGGCCGGGACGAGGATCTGACGGACATCCTGGACTACGACATCATCAGCTCACGCTCCACGTACCTGTACAGCCGGGCCGAGCCGCTCTTTCCGCTGGGCCATGGGCTCACCTACGGGAACGTGCAGTACCGGTCGATGGACCTGCGGGTGGTGCCGGGTGACGGTGCCCCCGGCGCGGGGACGGCAGAACTCGCCGTCGAGGTCCACAATGCGGGAGAACGCCCTGCCCTCGAGCTGGTGCAGGTGTATGCGGCGGCTCCCGGGCACGCCGTCGACTTCCCCCGGCGCCTGCTGGTCGGCCACCAGCGTGTGGAGGTCCCCGCTGCAGGAACAGCGACGGTCACGATGAGTGTCCCCCTGGACCGCCTCGCGACCTACAGCGTCGTGGAGGAACGGATGGTGGTGGAATCCGGCAGGTATCACCTCCTGGTCGGCACCTCCGCGGAGGACCTGCCGCTCTCGGCCCCGCTCGACGTAGAGGGACCTCCCCGGATCGGGCGTCGGACCGGCCGGTGGTTCCGCGCGGAGAATTTCGACGCGTGCAGCAATCTGGCCCTGGTCCCCGAAACACTGCTGTCGGGTACGGCCATCGGTCCTGCTGCGTCAGGCCGCCCGGGGCGGGCGGTCTACCGCGGCTGGGAAGGGCCCGACGCAAGCTCGGCGAGCGCCGTCCTGCTGGATGTGGTGTCCAGCAGCGCCTCCCCCGAAGGCGGCAGCACGGTCCGGGTGGAGGTGCCGGGCCCCGGCGACACCTGGAACGGCATCGGCCGCAGCAGCGTGCCGGCCGGCTTCAGCGGACCGCTGAGGATCTCCGTCGATTCCGCGGTGGTGGACGGTCCTCGGGGGTTCCGCCTCAGCGTGGAAGGCGGCGTGGTCATCAGCCGGGTCCAGTTGGCATGAAGGTGATCCGTCCTGTCCTGCAGCGCTCGTGGACGACCGGCCTCACGGCCGGCGGGACCCGGGGATAGCCGGTGGCCTTCCTCTCCTACGCGGCACCGGCGACGACCTGGCTGGAGGCGCTGCCCCTCGGCAACGGCAAGCTCGGCGCGATGTGCTGGGGTGACGCCTCCACCGCTCGTTTCGATCTCAACGACGAAACCGCATGGTCTGGAAGCCCGCAGAGCGAACGCCTGCAGGCCGGACCGGACGAGGACACGGCGCGGCGCCTGCTGGCAGATGCCCGGGAGTTCATCGCGGCGGGGCGCCCGGTCGAGGCGGAGACCCCCGTCGCGGCGCTGCAGTCCGATTACACGCAGTCGTACCTGCCGCTCGGGACGTTGGAGCTGAAGGTGCCCGCGGGCGGCCCGGCCCCGGGACCCTACCGACGCGTGCTCGACCTCGACGAAGCCCTGCACACCGTCACCTCGGGACGGATCACGCAGCGCACCGTCGTGTCACACCCGCACGGGGTGCTCCTGCACGTCATCGACGGGCTACCTGCCGGTGCAGGGGTCGGGGTATCTCTCACCAGCCCTCTGCAGGTCATCGGCCGGTCGGCGGATGCGTTGTTCCTCCGACTGCCGTCCGACGTCGCCCCCGGCCACGAGCCCTCCTACCCTCCGGTGAGCTGGAGTGCCGACCCCCGGTCCAGCCTCGAGGCAGCGATCGTCACGCGCGTGCTGACGGAGACGACCTCGGCGGGGGACGTACGCGTCGTCGTGTTCGCTGCAACGGCCACCACCTACGTGTCCCCGCTCCAGGCACCGCGCGGCACGTGCACGGATGCTGCGGCGGAAGCGACCGCTCGTATCGAGGCGGCCATCGACGCCGGCGCGGATCGTGTTCTCGCTGACCATAGCCACGACTTCCGGCGACTGATGGGGCGGGTCGGCATCGACCTCGGCCCGCAGGACGACACCGCCCCGACGAATACCCGGGTGGCAGCAGCAGCCGAGCACCCCGGTGGGCCACTGGCAGCCGACCCGTCCCTTGCTGCCCTGCTGTTCGATCTCGGGCGATACCTGCTGATCTCCTCATCCCGCCCGGGCGGTCTGCCGGCGACGCTGCAGGGCATCTGGAATGACAGCATGCAGCCTCCGTGGAGCTCCAACTACACGACCAACATCAACCTGCAGATGAACTACTGGGCCACCGATGTCGCACACCTCCCGGAGGCGGGCGAGCCGCTCCTGGACTTCATCGAAACGCTCTCCGTGGCGGGACGTGCCACCGCGCAACGCCTGTACGGGGCTCGTGGATGGGTGGTGCACCACAACTCCGACGCCTGGGCCTACAGTTCCCCGGTCGGTGGTGGGCACGGCGATCCGTCCTGGGCGTTCTGGCCGATGGCGGGGCCATGGCTCGTGCGCCACCTGGCCGAGCGCATCAGTTTCGGGGACAGCGCGCTGGTGGAGCGGGCCTGGCACATCATGCGGGGTGCCGCAGAGTTCGCACTCGACTGGATGGTGCGGATTCCCGGCGCCGAGGGCGCTCCTGAGGGGTGGGGGACGCGCCCTTCGACGTCACCCGAGAACCAGTTCGTGACACCGGGCGGTGCTTCGGCATCCCTCGGTACGTCCAGCACCATGGATATGTCGTTACTGCGCGAGCTCTTCCAGACCGTACTCGACACCGCGGAGAGACTCGGCCGCTGTTCCGATCCTGTTGCCCGGGAGGTCGCGGCACGCATCGGAGCAATCCCCGTCGCTCCACCCCTCGGTGGGAACGGCGGCATCAGGGAGTGGTCGGATGACGCGGCTGCCGTCGACCCCCACCACCGTCACCTCAGCCACCTCTATTCGCTGTACCCCGGCTCGGCGACCTACGACGACGCGCACCGCACGGCTGCCGCCCGAACCCTCGTGAACCGCGGCGACGACTCCACGGGCTGGTCCCTGGCCTGGAAACTCGCCCTCTGGGCCCGACTCGGCCGTCCCGACAAGGTCTCCGACCTCCTGCGCCTCCAGTTCCGACCGGCAGGCAGCGTGAGCGGACCCTTTGCCGGCGGCCTCTACCCCAACCTGTTCGCAGCACATCCACCGTTCCAGATCGATGGCAACCTCGGGTTCGTGGCGGCGCTCGCCGAGACCCTGATCCAGAGCCACGACGCGCGGATCGTGCTGCTGCCCGCACTTCCTGGTGAACTCGCCACGGGGAGCCTGCGCGGCCTCGTCGCACGGCCCGGTGTGGTCGTCGACCTCGAATGGGCTGACAGCGCACTGACCGCCGTGACACTCGTTGCCCGTGACGCACCCGTCCACGTGACGGTGGAATACCTCGACCGCAGCTTGACGATCCGCATCGACGCCGTCGGGCGCACCCGACTCACCGCTTCCGACTTCGGCCACCGCGGGTCATGACAAGGGCAGGACCGGCAGCTCCGCTTCGACCTCCCACGGGGAATGAGCGACGGCGGGCCACCGGGAACACCCGGTGGCCCGCCGTCGTGGAGCTTCGCCCCCAGCGGTTCGTCCTAGCGGTTCGCTCCCGCACGGTCCCGCACGTCGGCATCCAGTTCGGACAGCTCCTGCGCGGCGCGGTCGAGGTCGGCCCTGAGGATCTCCACCGGGCCGGCGCTGTGCCGGCCGTGGGAGGGTTGCACGGCGACGACGTCGGAGTCCTTCAGGATCTCCGTATCGCCGCCCTGTCGACGCCCGGCCGCGGTATCGGGCTGGGCAGGCGCTGAAGCCGAGGGGGCTCCGGCGACGGCCGGCGTGGTACCCGTCGCTGCCGGTGACATCGACGCGGCGGGACCCGCGGGGGGCGCCTGGGCGAAGTCGACCGTGCGGCGCAGCGGGCTCTCCTTGATGAACAGCACGCAGACGAGGCCGATGACCGCGATGACCGCCGTGATGAGGAAGATCATGGCCGTGCTGTCGCCGTAGGCGGCACGCACGATGTCGGCGATCGGTGCGGGGAGGTCGACGAGGTCGAGCGAGCCGCCCGCCGCTCCGCCCGTCGTGGGGATCCCGGCGGCCGCCAGGCCCTCGGTGGTCTTGTTCTCCACCCGCGTGCCGAGGAGGGCACCCAGGACGGCGACACCCGCGGCACCGCCCATCGAGCGGAAGAACGCGACCGACGCACTGGCGGACCCGATGTCCTTGACGGCCACGGTGTTCTGGACCGCGAGGACCAGGTTCTGCAGCATCAGACCGAGGCCCAGGCCGAACACGAACGTGTAGATCCCGACGAGCCCGAGGTGGGTCAGGTGGTCGATGGTCCCCGCGAGGCCGAGGCCTGCGATGAGGAACAGGGCACCTGCGACGATGTAGCGCTTCCACTTGCCGTACTTGGTGACGAGCAGCCCGGCGCCGATGGATCCCAGCAGGTTGCCTGCGATCATGGGGAGGGTCAGCAGCCCGGCCTCGGTCGGCGTGGCGCCACGGGCCACCTGGTAGTACTGCCCGAGGTAGCTCGAGCTGGCGAACAGGGCGATACCGACGGCGATCGAGGCGATGATGGCCAGGGCCGTGGTGCGCTCGGAGATGATCTTGAGCGGGATGATGGGCTCGGCCACCTTCGACTCGACCACGAGGAGCAGCGCGAGCAGGATGACGCTGCCGCCGACCATCAGGGCTGATTCGCGGGAGAGCCACCCGTAGTAGCCCTCCTTGCCCGCGAAGGAGACCCAGATGAGGAGCAGGCTCACACCGGCGGTCAGGAGGATGGATCCGAGCCAGTCGATGCGTGCCTTGCGGCGCGTGTCGGGGAGCTTCAGGGTGATCTGCAGGAGCACCAGGGCGATGATCGCGAGGGGCACGCAGACGAAGAACGTCCAGCGCCAGCCGAGCGGGGAGTCCACAATGAAACCGCCGAGAAGCGGTCCGCCCGCAGTCGCGACGGCCATGACGCCGCCCATGTAGCCGGAGTACCGGCCACGCTCACGCGGCGCGATGATCGTGCCGATGATGGCCTGTGCCAGTGCGGTGAGACCGCCCATGGCGACACCCTGGATGACGCGCGCCGTCAGGAGCAGCGGGATGCTCTCCGCGAAACCGGCGAGGACGGAGCCGGCGACGAAGATGACGATGCTGGCCTGCACCAGGATCTTCTTGTCGAACAGGTCGGCGAGCTTGCCCCAGATCGGCGTGGTCGCGGCGTTGGCCAGCAGCGCGGCGGTGATGACCCATGCGAAGTCCGTCTGGGAGCCGTTGAGGTCGCTCATGATGGTGGGCAGGGCATTGGCGACGATGGTGCTGCTGAGGATCGCCGTGAACAGGCCCGCGAGCAGACCCGTGAGCGCCTGCAGGATCTGCGCGTGGCTCATGGGCTCCCCGGCCCCGGTGGGTGCGGCGGGCGGTTGCGGCTCGGCGACCGCAGCGGCCTTCGCCTTGGTGGATCGGGTGGCCATCAGCGTTCTTCCTTCATGATCTCGGTGGTGCGATTCGGATGACGGCCGTCGTTGCCCGTGCGGTGTGCGGTGGTGCGGGGTGTCCTGGCCGGTTCTGCGGGCCCGGACGGCGCCGCACCGTGGGAAGAAGGGGCGGCGGAGCGGAGTGCTGCGGTGAGGTGCTGGACGGAATGCGACGCCACCTCGGCCTCGGCCTCGGTCCAGCCGGAGAGGATCCCGCGGAGCGTCTCGGCCCTGCGCTCGTAGGTCTCGGCGAGGTACGTCCGCCCCTCCCCCGACAGCGAGAGCAGGCAGGCCCTGCCGTCCAGCGGGTCCGGCGTCCGCACCACGAAGCCGTACTGCTCCAGGTCGGCAAGCTGCCGGCTCAGGGCGGACGGCCCGATGCCGAGCCTCCCTGCGAGGGCCGACGCCCGCATCGGGCCGCCCTCCCCGATGAAGAAGAGGACGCCGGTGTGCGCCGGCCCCAGCTCCGAGTACTTCATCCCGGCGGCGGTGACGCCCCGCAGGGCACGCTGCAGATCGAAGATGTGGTGCACCAGCTCTGCAGCGGTGTGCTGCGCTACTGACATGGGTACTCCTGGCCTCGTATACTTTGTTGCTCTAAGTAACTGTACGCTCCTCGTTTCGTTAGGTCAACTAAATAAACACCCGCTGATCCTGCCCGGAGGCCGCCCGGGATCCCACACACTGGGACCGCCTCGAACTGCGGGAAGGCGTTCGCACGTCCGTGGCGCCGTCAAGAAATCCCGGAATCTCCGCCTGACGCTTGCGGTTTCGACCTACACCCTGTTAGGCCTGATACACAAGGGCAGTTGGATCATCTGTCGAGGAGCGCCCATCCCGGGCCGCGGAGAAGGACGTTCGCCATGACACGCAAGGAACCTCGAGTAATCGAGCCGGACGAGAAGAACATCGAGGTCGCGGACCATCCGAAGGAATGGGCCGCGGGCCTGCCGGGCGTCTACTACTCCATGAAGCCGGCCATCGAGCACATGGGCGTGGAACGCACGCTGAAGACAGTGCTCAAGATGAACCACAAGGACGGCTTCGACTGCCCCAGCTGTGCCTGGCCGGACCCCGCCAAGCGGAAGACCTTCGAGTTCTGCGAGAACGGCGCCAAGGCCGTCACCTGGGAAGCCGCCCCGGTGGTCATCTCCTCCGAGTTCTGGGCCGAGAACTCCCTCAGCGACCTGCGCGCCCGCTCCGAGTTCTGGCTGGGCATGCAGGGCCGGCTCGTCGAGCCCGTCTACAAGCCCGCCGGCGAGGACCACTACCGGCCGGTCAGCTGGGACGAGGCCTTCGAGATCATCGGCACCAAGCTCAAGAGCCTCGACTCCCCCGACGAGGCCGCCTTCTACACCAGCGGCCGCACCTCGAACGAGGCCGCCTTCCTGTACCAGTTGTTCGCCCGCGGTTTCGGCACGAACAACCTGCCCGACTGCTCCAACATGTGCCACGAGTCCTCCGGCTGGGCCATGGGGCAGACCATCGGGATCGGCAAGGCCACGGTCACGTTCGAGGACTACGAGAACGCCGACCTGATCATCGTCATGGGCCAGAATCCCGGGACGAACCACCCGCGCATGCTCACAGAACTCGAGAACTGCAAGCGCAACGGCGGCCAGATCGTCGCCGTCAACCCGCTCCCCGAGGCGGCGCTCAAGCGCTACAAGAACCCGCAGACGGTCCGTGGCGTGGCCGGCAAGGGCACCGAGATCGCCGACCAGTTCCTCCAGGTCCGGCTCGGCGGTGACATGGCGCTGCTCCAGGCGGTGTCGAAGCGCGTCTTCGAGGCCGAGGCGAAGAACCCCGGGACGGTCCTGGATCACGCGTTCCTCGAGGAGCACTGCGAGGGCCTGGACGAGCTCCGCGACTACCTGCTGACGCTCGACGACGCCACGGTCGTCGAAGCCACGGGGCTGCGGGTCGAGGAGATCGACGAACTGGCCGACCGTTATCTCGCCGCGGACAAGGTCATCATCACCTGGGCCATGGGCATCACGCAGCAGAAGAAGGGCGTGGCCACGATCAAGGAGATGATCAACCTCCTCCTGCTGCGCGGCAACATCGGCAAGCCCGGAGCGGGAGCCTCCCCCATCCGCGGCCACAGCAACGTCCAGGGCGACCGCACGATGGGCATCTGGGAGCAGATGCCCGCCACGTTCATGGACGCGCTCGGCAGGGAGTTCTCCTTCGAGCCGCCCCGCGAGCACGGCGCCGACGCCGTCGAGGCGATCAAGCGCATGCGGGACGGACGGGTCAAGGCGTACATCGCCCTCGGCGGGAATCTCGTCTCGGCCATCTCGGACACGCAGGTCGCCGAGGAGGCGTTCGAGAAGACCGACATGACGGTGCAGATCTCCATCAAGCTCAACCGCTCGCACCTGATCACCGGCAAGGAGGCGCTGATCCTGCCCTGCAAGGGGCGGACGGAGATCGACCGCCAGGCCACGGGTGAGCAGTTCGTCTCGGTCGAGGACACCGTCTGCGCGGTCCATGCCTCGCGCGGCACGGTGGAGCCGGTCTCCGACAACCTCCTGTCCGAACCCGCCATCATCAGCCGCCTCGCCCGCGCCACCCTGGACGGCAGGCTCGACGCCGACTGGGAGGGCTTCGAGAAGGACTACGACCTGATCCGCGACCACATCTCGCGCGTGGTGGAGGGTTGCGAGGACTACAACCGGAGGATCCGCCTCGACGGCGGCTTCGTGATGCCCAACGGGCCGCGGGACTCACGCACGTTCAACACGCCCACGGGCAAGGCCGTCCTCACGGTCAACGACCTCGAGTACCTCGAGCGCCCCGAAGGCACGCTGATCCTGCAGTCGCTGCGCGCCCACGACCAGTGGAACACCACCATCTACAGCCATAACGACAGGTACCGCGGCATCAAGAAGGGCCGCCACGTGGTGTTCATCAACCCGGAGGACATCGCCGAGCTGGGCCTGACGGACGGGCAGAACGTGGACATCCACGGTGTGTACGACGACGGCGTGCAGCGTGTGCTGCGTGCCTACCGCGTCGTGTCGTATCCGACGGCGCGCGGCTGCGCCGCCTCGTACTACCCGGAGGCGAATGTCCTCGTGCCGCTGGACGAGGTGGCACAGGGCAGCAACACACCGACCTCCAAGCAGATCATCGTGCGGTTCGAGCCCAGCAGCCACACGGCACCGACGGAGCACTACTCCGCGGCGACCGCCCCGGCTCCCGAGCCCGAGGCCGACGGTTTCCCGGATGCCCGGACGGAGAAGACTCCGGCGAAGGAGGCCGCGGCGTCGAGCGTCTGACGCACGCTCCTGCGGGCACGACCGGGGACGTGCCGGACAGGGCCGGGTGGGCGACCACCCGGCCCTGCCGCATCCTGGGGAGCCGGACCCGGTGCTGCCGGGCTCGGGAGCCGGTACTGCCCGCGCGCGACAGGTCCGCGTAGACTGCTCCGGTCACGAAGACCACGAGGGGCGGAGCCGGTGGACCAGAAGGACCTGCAGGACGAGCCGCGGAACCAGCAGGACCACGAGCAGGACCACCACCACGACCAGCAGCGTCGCGTCATCCGCGTCCTGGTGGTCGCGCAGATCCTCGGCGGACTGGGCGCGGGTGCCACGCTCTCCCTCGGTGCGCTCCTGGCGGCCGAGACCTCGGGCTCGAGTGCCTGGTCCGGCATGGCGGCGACGATGGCCACTCTAGGAGCCGCCGCCGCAGCAGTTCCCCTCGCCACGCTCGCCCAGCGCAGGGGCCGACGGATCTCCCTCGCCACAGGTGCTGTCGTCGCCTGCCTCGGCGCCCTCCTCGCCATCACGGCAGCCTCTCTCGCCTTCTTCCCGCTGCTGCTGGTCGCCCTGGTCCTGCTCGGCGCAGGAGCAGCGACGGGTCTCCAGGCACGCTTCGCAGCGACCGACCTCGCCACCGAGGACACCCGCGGACGCAGCCTCTCCGTCGTGGTGTGGTCCACCACCATCGGCGCCGTGCTGGGCCCGAACCTCTTCGAGCCGGGCCAGGTCGTGGCCGGTGTCCTCGGTATCCCCGCGCTCAGTGGGGGCTTCGTCTTCACTGCCGGGGCGCAGGCCGCTGCCGCACTCGTCTACTCGCTGGGGCTACGTCCCGATCCCCTCCTGACGGCCCTGAGCCGCGACGCCGCGAACCGTCCGGCGGATGCGCCCGCCCCGCCGAAGCGGCGCGGTCTCGCCATCCTCGCCCGCAATCCGGTCGCCCGCTTCGCCGTCGTGGCCATCGCGGCCGGCCATGCGGCGATGGTGTCCGTCATGTCCATGACGCCCGTCCACCTGCACGACCACGGTGCGGGCCTGTCCGTCGTCGGACTGACCATCAGCCTGCACGTGGCCGGGATGTACGCGCTGTCCCCCGTGTTCGGCTGGGTCGCGGACCGTGCCGGCAAAATCCAGGGGATCCTCCTCGGGCAGGTGCTCCTGCTCGCGGCGCTGCTGACGGCATGGCAGGCCTCGGGATCGGAGGCGGGGGTGACGATCAGCCTAATCCTGCTCGGGCTGGGCTGGTCCGCGTGCATCGTGTCAGCGTCGGCCCTCCTCGCAGGAGCCGTGGAGATCGCCGAACGTGCCCCGGTCCAGGGCTCGTCGGACCTGGTCATGAACCTCGCCGGCGCTCTCGGCGGCGCACTCGCGGGCCCGGCCCTCGTGCTCCTGGGTTACTCGGGCCTCGGCCTGACCGCAGCGGTGCTCGTGGGCGTCGTCCTGGCCTGGACACTCGCACGCCTGGCCCGGCACACCCCGACGCCCGTCCCGGCCTGATGCCCGACGGCTACTGCGCCGAGCCGGTCCAGCCCTTCTGCTCGTGCGTCTCCTCGTCCTTCTGGATCACGGTCGTCACGGTGGTCGCAGCCTTCTCGACGGCGGCGCTCGTCTCCTCCCGGCTCTTCGTGGTGACGGTGCCGGCGGCGTAGCCCACCAGGAAGGCGCTGATGACGCCGGCGTGCGGTCCCACCAGGTGCGCCGAGCGGTCGGCCAGTTCCACGATCCGGGGGTGGTCCACTTCGAGGTCGAGGATCTGGAGCGCCTGGGTCAGAGTGCGGCTCCAGTCGCTGAGGGTGCGCTCTTCTTCGTCTGGCGTTGCCATGGTGTCTCCTCGCGTCGGGGCGTTCCTGGGCTGCCGACGCTCGCCGGCAACGCTCCCCAAGCTGTATCACCGCCGTACCGGTGCATCAAGGACTGCCGCAGTCTTTCCGGCCCTCCTTGACTTCGTTCGGGTGCGGGGATGTAATTCCTTCCGGCACGGTGACACGATTCACCTGCCGACTTCGGCAGGACCACCTCGACGGAGAGGAACCGTTCACCATGACCATCCCGTACTCCACCAGGACCGGGCGGCTCCGCCTGGCAGCAGCCCTCGCAGCCGCGATGCTCCTGGCGGCCGGCACCGACGCCACGGCCATCGCGGCCCCACCCCTCGACCCGGCGGCCACGACGCCGATCGCCATGAAAAAGACACCACGGGCGTCGGGCGTGGACTTCGGCCCGAACGTGACGGTCTTCGATCCGAGCATGCCCGTGAGCGAGATCCAGGCCACGGTCGACGCCGTCAACGCACGACAGATCGACAACGAGATGGGCGCCGAACGGACGGCCCTCCTGTTCCTGCCGGGCACCTACGGCACCGACGCCGAACCCCTGCAGTTCAGGGTCGGCTACTACACCGAGGTTGCGGGTCTCGGTGCCTCACCGTCCGACGTCGTCATCAACGGCAAGATCGAGGTGTACAACCGCTGCCTCGAGGACAACGGGACGAGCAACTGCATCGCGCTCAACAATTTCTGGAGGACGCTCTCCAACCTCACCCTCGAGGTCAACGGTGCCGGCCAGGACGGCTGCCGCGCGACGGCGAACTTCTGGGCGGTCTCCCAGGCCGTCTCGCTGCGGCGCGTCGACGTCACCGGCGGAACGCTCTCGCTCATGGACTACTGCACCGCCGGACCCCAGTTCGCGAGCGGCGGTTACCTCGCCGATTCGAGGGCCGGGGACATCGTCAACGGGTCGCAGCAGCAGTGGTTGACCCGCAACAGCGAGATCGGCAGCTGGTCCAACGGCGTCTGGAACGCCGTCTTCTCGGGGACCGAGGGTGCACCCTCGGACGAGGGCTTCCCCACTCCCCCGTACACGACCCTCGACCGGACGCCCGTCAGCCGGGAGAAGCCCTACCTGGTCGCGGACTCCTCCGGCGCCTACAGCGTCCGCGTCCCCGCGGCCCAGGTGGACTCCCGCGGCATCTCCTGGAAGGACGGCCTGACGCCGGGGCGCACCATCCCGCTGTCCGAGTTCTTCGTCGCGAAGCCCGGCGATCCGGTGCAGGCCATCAACAACGCGCTCGCCCGCGGCAAGCACCTCCTCCTCACCCCCGGAGTCTACGACATCGCGCAGACCATCGCGGTGAAGCGGGCGGACACCGTCGTGCTCGGGCTGGGGCACGCCACCCTGACCGCCGTGGACGGCGCGGTGCCGATGCGCGTCGCGGACGTTCCGGGGGTCGTCATCGCCGGTGTCACGATCGACGGCGGCACCGTCAACTCCCCCGTCCTGCTGCAGGTCGGGACGAAGAACGGCAACAACGGCGCGAAGCACAGCGACCCCGCCAACCCGACGACGCTGAGCGATGTGTACTTCCGGATCGGCGGCCCCCACGTGGGCAAGGCGGACCTCAGCCTCGAGATCAACAGCGACGACGTGCTGATCGACCATACGTGGGTGTGGCGGGCAGACCACGGTAACGCGGGATCCTTCGGCTGGGACGTCAGCACCGGGCTCAACGGCGTGATCGTGAACGGTGACGACGTCACGGCCACAGGCCTCTTCGTGGAGCACTACCAGGAGTACAACGTCATCTGGAACGGCGAGAACGGCCGCACGGTCTTCTTCCAGAACGAACTGCCCTACGACCCGCCCAACCAGGCGGCCTGGCAGCACGACGGCGTCCTCGGCTGGGCCGGCTACAAGGTGGCGGACGACGTGGAGCAGCACACGCTCTGGGGCGGCGGCTCGTACATCTTCACCAACGTGGACCCGAGCATCCATGCCACCCGCGGGTTCGAGGTGCCGGACACTCCCGGCGTGGTGCTGAACCACCTCCTGACCGTGAACCTCGGGGCAGGCACCATCGACCACGTGGTGAACGACACCGGTGCGCCCGTGAGCAACGCGAACACCGGCACCCCGAGCTATGTGGAGCGCTACCCGTAGCGCATCGGGCGTGCATCGATAGGAGGGGCCGGGGCGATGCTCCGGCCCCTCCTGTCGATGCACGCCGGCGAGTACCGGCTACGCCCCTGTGACGGTGCACCCAGGACGGGTTGCCCACTTGACGTTAATGTACCCCCATGACCAAGACGCGCTCAGCAGTAGCGATCTATGCTCGTATCTCTCAGGATCGGACTGGGGAGGAGTTGGGCGTAAAGCGGCAACTCGATGATTGCCGATCCGAGGCGGCGCGGCGTGGCTGGCAGGTGGCGCAGGAGTACGTTGACGATGATGTTTCCGCCTACTCGGGGAAGAAGCGCCCCGCTTATGAGCAGATGTTGCTAGATATCAAGGAGGGCCGGCGGGACGGCGTGATCGTGTGGCATATGGATCGACTGCACCACCGCCCTATCGAGCGCGAGCGATTTGTCGATACCTGCACACGCGCAGGAGTGCGCGATGTCGTCACACTCTCAGGAGACATCGATCTGGCTAAAGGAGACGGCCTACTCATGGCGCGACTACTAGCAGCGGTCGCGGCCAATGAATCCGATTCAAAGCGCCGACGAGGCCAGCGCAAGTCCCGGGAGATCGCCGAAGCCGGACAGCCCCACATGGGCGGGCCCCGCGTGTTTGGCTTCCTGGACGATAAGACAACTCATCACCCAAGCGAGGCTGCGGTCATCCGCGACCTGGCCGCGCGCGCCCTGGCCGGTGAGACGCTCATATCTATGGCGACCTGGTTGCAGGACAACGACGTGCCAACCGTGGGAGGCAAGGAGTGGCGCACCAACACCCTCAGGACGCTGCTCACGAACCCGCGCAACTGGGGCATGCGCGTGCATCAAGGGAACATCATCGGCCCGGCGGCCTGGGACCCAATCATCAGCCCCGATCAAGGCGAACGCCTGCGCCGGCTACTGCTAGACCCTGCCCGCCGGACGAACCGTAGCGCCCGCCGATACCTGCTCACCGGACTCCTGATCTGCGGCAAATGCGGGACGAAACTCAACTCCGCGCCCCGAGGGGAAATCCGCCGTTATGGCTGCCGCCAGGGCCCGGACAGCCGCGGCTGTGGAGGCATCTACATCTACGCCGAAATGATCGAGAAGTTCATCGCCCAAGCGGTGCTCTACCGACTGGACTCCCCCCTAATGCACGAAGCCCTTACCGGTGGCGACGATGACCAAGACGAAGCCCGGACGATGGCAGATGCAATACAGGCCGACATCAACAAGTTGGATGAGCTCGCAGCCATGTGGGCGGACAACGACCTCTCACGCGCCGAGTGGTTGAAAGCTCGGAAACGAATTGAGGAACGTTTGGAGGCCAACCGCAAAACATTCGCCCGTCTGACTCGCCGGGATGCCGTCGCGGATTACATCGGCCACGGCGACGAGCTCCGCGCACAGTGGGACGGCCTGAATCTTTCCCGGCAGGTGGCGATCGTCAAAGCCGTGCTGAACCACGTCACGATCCTGCCGGCCGAGAAGGTCGGCCGCCACGGACTGGACCCGAACCGCGTCGTACCGGACCGGCGGCAGTAGGGGCCGGCCGAGCCGTCACGTGCTCGGCGCTGGCGCGCCATGCGCGCGTGTCCGGCTCACCCCGACGCCCAGCAGCACGCCAATCTCCCGCAGAGCCGCAATATCGGTGACCTTTTCCGGAATCCCCTGCGCCTGACAACTCGCCTTGACCCAAGCAGCCACTACATCAGGCTCCATCATCACGCACCCCACTGCGCCCAGATAGCAGGAGGACCAGCCCACTCCTCTACCGAGGACGAGGACCATTCGAGGCCAGGGGAAGTGCCCATATAATCGCTGGCCTGGCCCATGACTTGTGCTGCTGAAACCCCTGTCAGGGTCACACCGAGCGGCCGGAAACCCTGGGCAACGTCGTACCTATGCAATCCGAACACCCGTGCGCCGGGATCAGTGAAGGACTTGGAGACATACTTCGACAAGTAGCCGGCCGCGAGCCGAGCCTCAGCCAGCGCCCCGAGCCCACACCGAGCCCGCCAAGGAGCTTGATGTGTACGAAACCCCGCCCCCATGCCGCATGAATACGTTCCCGCGGGATGAACCGGCCCACCGCGAAATGCACATGCAGACCATGATTCGTCTTATGCCACTCAGGAACCCACACATAAGGAAACGGCTCACCGCTAAGCGCAGCTCTGAGGCTGCGGAAAAACTCCGCCACATCCAGACGGAGCTGCTTCGGATCGTGGCAACCAGCGCCGGCATACGTCAATGTACCCAGGCGGTTCAGCCGATTAGCCGCGCAATAGCGACGGAGCTTAGCGCGAGCACGTCGCCCCGCCTCCGACGCTGCCCGATCAGGGTCAGCCGCCGACCCCTTTGCCACATAACTGCGTGGCGGCCGCTGCGAACTGACGTAACAGCCGCCTCCCTCACCGGCAGCAGGGTAAAGCGTGAACGACCATCCGGCGTCAGGAGTAATGAGGCGCTGAAGCGGATGAGAAATAGCAGTGGCAGGCATGAGGACCCCAGGGACGAAACCGACAAGGAATCGCCGAGGTCCACTGACAAGGAGAGTTAGAAGAAGGAAGAAGCGACAGGGACCCCAGCATCCGGTCTCGCTCCGGCGGGCCCAACTCTGTCATTAACCGTTGAGCAATTTGGGTCGCGGGCCTACCACGATGCTCAGCCCCTCAGGAGGACTACCGAAAAATTGAACCTTAGGGCCCTGAGTTGGTTCTGCCCGGTCCTAGAAGCAGTTTGCCATACCAGTAACATCCGTGTCACTAGCACCACCACATTTAGGAAGGCAACCGCCAGACTCCTGGTGCTCGCACGCCAAAGCACTCCTGCAGGCCGGGCAGCGCCTACGACCAAGCGCAGGGTAGCTAGGTGCCCCAAACACTCCCCCGAGTTATGTTGCTATTTCAAGTGAAGTAGCTCCGGCTGCGCCGGAGCTAACTCTCACCCCGTCCTAAGACTCTAGGCTTGCTCGAGCCGTCGAAATGGCAGGCGAGATATCACCGTCGCTCAACCAAGCACTGCCGGAAGTGTCAACGATTAAACCAGCAAGCCTAAGTCTTTCCGCAAAGGCGTTACGCTTGGCCGGCGAACCGTCGTATCGGACAACGTGACGCCCAGCGGCGTCGCTGAAAGCTTTCACTCTGCCCACTTCTACAAGTACTGTTCTGTCCCGTCCTAAGGCATCAGCAATTCCCGCCTCGTAATAGACGTTTGGTCTCGCTTGACCCATTTTTTGGCTTTCTTCGGTCGGATCATCCTCCCGAACGAGGTCTGGTCGGAGTTGCACAACGTCATCGGGCGTGAATAGGACGACGACTGCGTCCGCCATCGCTAGTCCGGTTTGTACAACGTCTCCAACATAGGGGTTGGGCAAACCAGTCCTTGCAACGGCTTGCTCCCACTCCACGACCCGTAGGCCTAGCGCCCGAAGGAAGGCGACTATTGCGGCGTATGCTTCACCGTCACGACCGGTCACCACGAAAACACTGATCCGATCGCCGGGGCCGTTCACTCTAACCGATGCCTCTTGTGCCGTCGGACCAGGAAGCGCCAAGCTATTTTGTGCGAAGCCAGCAGGGCCGGTGATGTATTGATCTGTCACATCGACCGCACGACCTGCAGCTTTCGCTTCGAGGCTTGGGCCCCCAAGTAACATGAGACCAGAATCGACATCTTCTTGCCTAATTTGAGGAATCATTGCTGATGTGTGCCAATCGCTTGCACTAATGCGGATTCTACTGAGCAGCTCTGGCCCTATCGACCTGCCATTGATCGTAATTGGTTTGCCTTCCCTATAAGGCTGCAAAAATTGCCTCTCAAGGGTTTCCTCATCCATGTCGGTTTTAATTTCGTCGTGCCGTTCACCGCGGACGGATACGCGGGCATGGTAATAACTCAAGGGCTTCCTGTTCTAACAAACTCTGTCCGAGGGCAGAAGTATTTACGGTCTGGGATCAACGAAATATTGCTATCGGATGAAGGACAACAGCTGGGTACTCGAAAACGATATCGCTCTCCGTGAGAACTACACCTAGAGTCGCAGCAGGTCCGATCATGTTTGTCATCCCCGAGGTCAAGGTGGTGACCTCCAAAGCAGTGGGAGGCGTGTCTCGCACTACCCGGAGTGCAGGAAGCTTTTCGCCCTCGTCCAAAAGCGATTCGATCTGCCCAACAACCGTGAACTCTCCTTCGACGCTTTGGCCGCCTCCGACGAGGTACTGCTCGTCAAGGCCAGCCATTATCCTAGGGTCGCCGATTCCGAAGGGCGCGATTTGAACCAAGAGATTTTTCGAGTCATTCTTACCCCTCATCAATCCGCTCATCATTCGAGCGTTCTTCTTCATCTCACCGACGTCTTTTGCCGGTAGTTTGAAAATTGAATCGGCACTGCTCGATGCATTCGCAAAAGAGATGAAAGTCGAAAAAACCTTGTGCAATGGGGCAAGGCTGACCCGAGCCTTAAACTGGACTGTATCCCCGACGCCCATTTCACCGCGCGTGGGCAGGTCCCAACCGTCCAGAGTGCCGAAGGCCCCGGCGGACTGCACATAGTTGTACCAAGCATCGAATGAGGAGAACCGGGTTCTAGTTCGAACAAGTTCTTCCTGAATGTCGCTTTTTTTGGTCTGGCCTCCGGACTGTCTAGCCGACCCCGACCCAAGAGTTCCGTCGAGGCCTCCTTCTCTAGCTTCCGAAGCTTTCTGAATTATCTCATCGACCTTTCCGGCTTCCATAGCGGAAAGGGAATTTATGATTGTTTCATGATTCAAGTACATAAACTCGCGATGGACCCTGGCTTTTGGCTTGTTATACCCCATCTTCACAACATACCAGTGGGCCCGCTGACGGTGCTTTGGTAACTTGTCGGGTTGCCCACGTGCGTGGCACCCGTGCCAGCGCACACAGGGCCTAGGCCGAGTCCCGCTCCACGAGCTGCAGCCCGTGACCGGGGTGGGCCGGCTTCTCCAGCCCGTCGAGGTCGGCTAACACCAGCGCGGCGAGGTAGCGGGCCTGCACCCCGATCGACTGCGACACCGTCGTGAGCGGAGGTGCCGCGAGCCGCGCCGCGGGCACGTCATCGACGCCCACCACCGCGCAGTCGTCCGGGCAGGACAGCCCTTCGGACCGCAATCCGGCGAGCACCGCGAGCGCGACGTCGTCGTTGTAGGCGGCGACGGCGGTGACCCCCTCCTCCCGCCACCGACGGACAGCGGTCGCAGCGTCGACGGCCTCGAGGCCGACCGGCAGCACCGTGGGTTCCTCGAGGGCCAGCTCGGCGCAGGCCCGCCGGACGCCGAGGAGGCGATCCCGGGCGAAGATCTCGAGCCGCGCATCCGTGGGCCAGGCATAACCGAAACGCCGGTGTCCACGGGCGGCGAGGTGTCGGACCTGCAGCGCGCCGATCTCGAGCTGGCTCTCCGCGGGGAGCCCGGCGTCCGGCCGGTGCTCCTCACCGAGGGTGCCGAGCACCTGGATCCCCGCACGGCGCATCGCGAGGAGATCGTCGTCGGCGAACGGAGCGAACCCGATGACCGCGCGGGGTGTCACGGCACGCCAGAGGTCGCTCAGGGGCCGTGTCCTCCGGCCGTGGTGCACAAGGACGGACAGCCCGCGGCCGGACAGTCCGTCGGCGAGCTCGTCCAGCAGCGTCTCGATCACGGGGCCCACGGGCCAGTCCGGCAGGATGCACAGCACCAGGTCGCTGCGACCGGTGCGCAGCGCGCGGGCCGCGGCCGAGGGGGCGTACCCGAGCCGGGCCGCGGTCTCGTGCACGCGGCGCCGGGTCTCCTCGGAGATGCTGACGCCGCTCCGGCCGGTGAGGACGTAGCTGACGGTGGTGCGTGAGACGCCGCTCTCGCGGGCCACGTCGGCGCTCGTGATAGCCGGCATCACTCCCCCTCCCCGTACCCGTCCGTTGCCAGCCAGTCTAGGTCGGGGCACCGGACGGGAAGCCCGGGCCGTCCGGCAGGACACCGACCGGTGAGCCGGGGCCGCCCGCGCGGACGGCGCTCGGCGTCGTCCCGCACCACCGACGCACGCACCGCGTCAGCGCCGACTGCTCGGACAGGCCCACGAGTCCCGCGACCTGCTGGAGCGGCAGGTCGGTTCGCGTGAGCAGCCGCAGCGCCGCTTCACGGCGGGCGTCGTCGAGCAGCACCTCGAAGGTGGCACCCTCGGCGGCCAGTCGACGCTGGAGGGTGCGCGGGTGCACCCCGAGGAGCCGGGCCGCCGCATCGATCCGCGGCGGCGAGGTACCGAGCATGCGGTCGATGGCGTTCCTGACCTGCGGCGCGACCACCCGGCCGGGTTCGCGGAAGTGGCTGTGCAGGTACTCGAGGGCGATCTCGCGGAGCGTGCCGTCCACGCCGTCCAACGGCCGGTCCAGCAGGCTCCGCGGCACCCGCAGGAGCGACGCCGGCTGTCCGAACCGCACCTCGGCGCCGAAGAACCCGGTGTACCGGGCGGCAGGCACCTTGGGCTGGTGCGAGAGATGGACCGAGTGGAGACCGTACGGCCCGTCGACGAGGAAGCGGATCATCCGGTGCGCGAAGGCCAGGATCGCGTCGGTGGCCTGGCGCGGCGGCGTCCCCTGCGAGGAGCCGTAGCAGAGGCCCAGCGACCCGCTCCGTCCCTCCGGGTCCGGCACGATCGTGAAGCGGAGCACCGGGCTGTGGAGGAAGAGGAACTGGGACGCGCAGTCGAGCGCCGCACCGACGGTCGGTGAGTTCTGCACGGCCACCGCGAGCGGGCCGAGGATGCCGATGTCCTGGTACTCCGACATGCGCAGGCCCAGATCGGGACAGGGCAGCTGGCGGGCCGCGCCCTCGAGGAGCTTTGCCATGGCGACATTGGAGACGAGCACGTCGTCGCTGTCGATCGCCTCCTGCGGCACGCGGTACTGCGCCGCGAGCTCCGTCGCGTCCCCGCCGAACTGCTCGACGACGTCGCGAAAGCCGCGCATGCCGGCGGATCGGATGACGGAGCCCATGTCGTCCAAGGGTAAATACCTGTCGCGTGAAGTCAAGCCCGGCCCCGCCGCCCGCCGGGACAATGGGAGGATGGACACTTCCCTCGAACACCTCGACGTCGTGATCGTCGGCGCCGGCCTGTCCGGCATCGGAGCCGCCTACCGGGTCTCCACGGAACTGCCGGGCAAGAGCTTCACCGTCCTCGAGGCGCGCGGCGCGATCGGCGGCACGTGGGACCTCTTCCGCTACCCGGGCGTCCGCTCCGACAGCGACATGTTCACGCTCGGATACCCGTTCCGCCCGTGGACGGAGGCGAAGGCGATCGCCGACGGCTCCTCGATCCTGCAGTACATCCGCGAGACCGCGGAGGACCCCCGCATCCGCGAGCGCATCCGCTTCTCCACCAGGCTGGTCGGCGCGGCCTGGTCCTCGGCGGACGCCCGCTGGACGCTGGAACTCGACGTGACGGACGACGACGACGGCCGTGTCACGACCGAGCGCCAGCAGCTCACCTGCGGGTTCCTCTACCTGTGCAGCGGCTACTACGACTACGACCACGCGTACGAGCCGTCCTTCACCGGCCACGAGTCCTTCCAGGGCGAGACCGTGCGCCCCCAGTTCTGGCCCGAGGACCTCGACTACGCGGGCAAGCGCGTCGTCGTGATCGGCAGTGGCGCCACCGCCGTCACGCTCGTCCCGTCCATGGCACAGGACGCCGCGCACGTGACCATGCTGCAGCGCTCCCCCACCTACATCACGGCCGTGCCGAGCCGGGACAGGTTCTCGGACGCCGTACGCCGGCACCTGCCCGCCGGGATCGCCCACCACGTGGCCCGCGCCAAGAACGTCCTGTTCACGCATGCCTTCTACCAGCTGTGCCGCCGCCGCCCGGAGATCGCCAAGAAGCTCATCCGCACGCAGACCGCACGGATCCTCGGCGACGAGAAGACCGTGGAGGAGAACTTCACCCCCGCGTACAACCCGTGGGACCAGCGCCTGTGCGTCGCGCCCGGCGCCGACTTCTTCAAGGCCCTGAAATCCGGCAGGGCCTCCGTGGTCACTGACACCATCGATACGTTCACCCCCACCGGCATCCGCCTCGCCTCGGGACGGGAGCTGGAGGCCGACGTCGTCGTCCCGGCCACGGGCCTGGTGATGCTGCCGCTCGGCGGTGCCACCTTCACCGTGGACGGGCGTCCCGTGGACCTCGGCGACTCGTGGGTGTACCGGGGGCTGATGGTCAGCGGCGTGCCGAACCTCGCCCTGTGCGTGGGCTACACCAACGCCTCCTGGACGCTCCGGGCGGACCTCAGCTCGCGCTACGTCTGCCGCCTCATCAAACACCTCGACCGCAACGGCCACCGCTACGGCGCCCCTGTCGCCGACGGCGACATGAAGGCCCGGCCCATCCTCGACCTGACCTCCGGCTACGTGCAGCGCGCCGTCCCGGCCTTCCCCAAGCAGGGCGACCGGCAGCCGTGGACCATGCGGCAGAACTACCTGCTCGACGCCCCCACGGCGCTCCGCGGGAACCTGGCCAGGAACATGGTCTTCGACGCACCCGCCCCGCCCACCGCCCCCGCGCCCGACCTGCAGGAGATCCACGCATGAGCATCCGCCCCTTCCAGTTCGCCGGTGCCACCGCCGTCGTCACCGGAGCCGCGGGAGGGATGGGCGAGCACCTCGCCCGCGGCCTCGCCGAGCGCGGCAGCACCCTGCTGATCGTCGACCGCGACGCGCAGAGGCTCGACGCCGTCGCCGCCTCCATCCGCGCCACCTACCCCGGCGGCGGGGTCACCACGTTCGTGGCCGACCTCGCGGACCGCGACGCCGTCGATCGCCTCGCCGCCGATCTGCTGGCCGCGACCGACCGGGTGGACCTCCTGGTCAACAACGCCGGCGTGGCGCTGGCCGGGCAGTTCGACCAGATCAGCCTGGACGACTTCGACTGGGTCATGGCCATCAACTTCTCCGCACCCGTGCGTCTCACGCACCACCTGCTGCCGAGGATGAGCGCGGGCGGGCACATCGTGAACGTCTCGAGCCTGTTCGGGCTCGTAGGGCCGAAGGGCCAGACGGCCTACTCGTCCAGCAAGTTCGCACTGCGCGGGTTCACCGAGGCGCTCCGCAACGAGCTGCTGCCGCGCGGCATCGGCACCACGACCGTGCATCCCGGCGGTATCCGGACGGGCATCGCGCGCAACGCGCGCATCGGGGGGAACCTGAGGGACGTCGACGTGGAACGCGCGAAGGACGACTTCGACAAGCTCCTCACGTTCCCTGCCGAGAAGGCCGCCGAGCTGATGCTCGAGGCCGTCAAGGCCCGGCGGCCCCGCCTGCTGATCGGGCTGAGCGCCAAGGTGCCCGACGTCGTCGCCCGCCTGGCGCCGATGTCCTTCGGTACCCTCGAGCGCAGCGGGACGAGGCTCCTCCGTCTCGCCGGGAAGGCGCGGCGATGAGCGGCGCCGGACGGTCACCGGCGCGCGCGTCTTCCCCGACAGCACCGGACGGCGGCTTCCTGGCCGTCGACGGGATCCGCGTCCGCTACCGCGACGAGGGTACGCGGGACCAGCCTCCCGTACTCCTGCTGCACGGCATCGGGCGCAGCCTGGAGGACTGGGAGGGACTGTACGGCAGGCTCGCACCGGACCACCGGGTCATCAGCGTGGACCTCCCGGGGTTCGGCCTGTCCGAGCGGACCGCGGGCCGCTACTCGCTGGAGTCGATCGCGCGGTTCGTCATCGCGGCCCTGGACACCCTCGGCGAGCACCGGCCGCTGCACCTGGTGGGCAACTCGCTCGGCGGCGCGGTGGCCATGAAGATCAGCGCACTGGAACCGGCGCGCGTGCGGAGCGTCGTGCTGGCGAACAGTGCGGGCTTCGGCAAGGAGGTCACCCTCGCACTGCGCATCCTCGCGATCCGTCCACTCGGCCGGCGGCTCATGAAGGACAAATCACGCAAGGTCGCGTACCGCACGGAACGCGCACTGTTCTTCGACAGGACGTTCGTCACGGAGGAACGGCTCGACCACGCACAGGCCGTCGGCGGGAACCCGGTGCACGACGAGGTACTGCTCGCGGTCGCACGGCATCTCGGCACGTTCCGCGGGGTGCGCCGTCGCTGGCGGACCGAGCTCCTGCGCACGATCGCGGCGCAGCACAAGCCGATGCTCGTGGTGTGGGGCGAGGATGACCGCATCCTGCCGGCGTCGCACCTCGAGCACGCCCGGGCAGTCTTCCCGCACGCGGAGTTCCACCTGTTCGAGAAGACCGGGCACATGCCGCAGATCGAACGCGAGGAGGAGTTCGACGCCCTCGTGCGGCGGTTCATCGGCGGGGTCGAGGCGCGGGGGTAGCCCGGCGACTCTCCCCTTCCCGCAGCGAGCGCCGGATGATGGAATGGTCCATGACTCGCGTCGTCTTCTACACGGCCTCCACGCTCAACGGCTTTCTGGCCGACGAGCACAACTCGCTGGACTGGCTCTTCGCCGTCGACCGTCCTCCGCCCCCTGCGAACTACGAGCGCTTCTTCGAGTCCGTGGGTGTGCTCGTGGAAGGCTCGACGACGTACGAGTGGGTGCTGGCGTTCGAGCATCTCCTCGAGGAGCCCGAGAAGTGGCGGACCCTGTACGCGGATCGGCCCACCTTCGTCTTCACCACGAGGGACCTCCCCATCCCGGAGGGTGCGGACGTGCGGCTCGTCTCGGGCGACGTGCGGCCGGTGTTCGAGCAGATCCGCGAGGCAGCGGGTGGGCGGGACATCTGGATCGTGGGCGGCGGTGATCTCGCGGGCCAGTTCCTCGCCGCCGGCCTGCTCGACGAGCTCGAGGTGGCCCTCGCACCCGTCACCCTGACCGGAGGGGCGCCGCTGCTGCCCCTGCGCGTCGAGTCCGACCGGCTGACCCTCCGCTCCGTCGAGCAGCAGGGGCAGTTCGCGGTACTGGTCTACGACATCGCGCACGAGGACACCTGAGTCCGCGCCCGGTCCGCCGTGCGGTCTGGCCGCCGCATCGGAAGCGGCGTACAGTCCAGCCATGATCAACGACGATCCGACCATCACCGACCCCGACCACTACTCGGTGCTCTGGGAGAACGACCTCGTCCGCGTCCTCGAGTACGTCGACGAACCGGGCGACGCGACGACGCCCCACGATCACCCGAACAGCGTCCTGATCGCGCTGAGCTCCTTCTCACGCCGGCTCTCCGCCGGCGACAGGGTCTTCGATACGCGACTCACCGCCGGCCAGGCCGTGTGGCTGCCGGCGCAACGCCACTCCGGGGAAAACACGGGTTCGACACCGAGCCGGGCGATCCTCGTGCAGCTGAAGGGGACCGCGGCAGGAGAAGCATCTGCGGATGTCCTCGGCCCCGATGACTGACGACCGACCTGCGGCTTCGCCCCGGCTTCGGGGGATCTTGATGAAACCTCAAGCCGTCCTGCGCTCCAGCTTCATGTTGCACGGGAAGACTGGGCACGCGGTGGGGACCCGAGAAGGTCCCTTCCGGTGACCTTCCGCCACCGGTCCTGAGTGGAAGGAGTTGACGTGCAGCCCATCATCGACAAGGCAGCCGTCTCGAGGCTCGTCGCCGAACTGGGCTCGCACCGGGCCGCGTCGTCCTTCGTCTCCCGCTTCACCGATCTGCTGGACGAACGCATCCTCACCATCGAACGTGCCTTCCGGAGCCCTGACCCCCAACAGTGGCGCGATGCCGTCCAGGGGCTCTGGCTCGCGGCCGCGAAGGCGGGGGCCGGCAGGCTCCACGCGACTGCGGCCCAACTCCTCGAACCCGAGGCGCAGGACGCCCGCTCCGCCCTCGCGCTCATCGGCCAACTGCGCTCCGATGCGAGGGTGTTCGCACTGGCTCACTCGGCGATGTGCGAGGAACAAGCCCTCGCCGAACGCCTGGCAACACGCCGCCCGGCCTGACAACGGCTCAGGGCGACGCTCAGGAGAGCGGCAGCACCAGCAGCGCATCCGCAGCGCCGAACCCGTGCCGCCGGTAGAGCGACCGTGACCGTTCCGTCGGGGCGGTGACCAGCCGGACCGCACCCGCGGCCCGTGCGCACCCTGCAGCAGCAGCCACGAGTTCGCCACCCGCGCCCGCGCCGCGGTAGGCGGGCAGCACGTAGACGTTCGCCAGGTAGCCCCAGCACGACGACGGCACCCCCGGCCTCGGCATGCGCCTGAAGAACTGCAGGTTGCACATCCCTACAGGGTCGCCGTCGTCGTCGCGGGCCAGGAGGAACACACGGTCCTGCGTCTCGAACCACTCGGCGAACCCCTCGGCGAACCCCTCGGCGAACTCCTCGCCGACCGGGGTCGCCAGTGTCACCCCGAGCGCACTCGGCGGCGCACCGGCCGGACCGCCCACCACGGAGCGGGCGACGGCTCCGGCGTCCTCCGCAGCCCAGGCAGCCCGCAGCGCCGCGAGCGACCGCACGCTCCCGCCGTCGTCAGGCGCGACCTGCTCCACGCGGGTCACCGCTCGGGCCCCGCAGGGACGTACGCTTCCTGCCAGCGTGCGAGTTCGGCGAAGAACGCCGACCGCGCCGGCTCCGGTGAGAGCGTGAGGTCGTGGATGCCGCCCGCGATGCGCACCAGGGTGACGAGCCTGCCCAGCTTCGGGGTACGAGCGGCGATGTGCTCGACGTCGAGCACCACGTCGGTGGACGAGACCCGTGCCGGCTCCTTCGCGGGGTTCGAGGTGGCGTCGGAGCACGCGACGAACACGGGGCAGTCGATGGCGAGGCCGCGCTTGAGCTGGGCGTGCCCGCGGCGGATGCCGGCCAGCCAGGCAGCGACGACCGGGAAGCCGCTGTGCGGCTTCCACGTCAGGTCGTAGTCCCACTCCCCGCCGCTGTCGCGGTGCAGGTAGCGGCCGTAGGAGGAGCCGAGCGTCCCGACGACGGTGCGCGGCCTGAGCGTCCCGATCCGATGCAGCGCCGCGGTGCCGAGGGTGCGCTGGAACAGGCTCGCGTTGAGGTCGAACCAGGGGCTGTTGAGGACGAGCGCGTCGACGATCCCGCGGCCCCGACGCCGGTGCGCCCACAGGGAGGTGACCAGCCCGCCCGTCGAGTGCGCCATGACCACGAGGACGTCGTGGCCCTCCTCCCGGACGATGCGTGCCGCCTCGTCCAGTTCCTCGTCGTAGTCCTCGAGGGACGTGATGTAGTTCGGCGTCTGGTGGTCGCGCAGGGACCGCCCGTACTTCCGCAGGTCCAGGGCGTAGAAGTCGAAGCCGGCCCTGTGCCACGCATCGGCGAGGTGCGTCTGGAAGAAGTAGTCCACGAATCCGTGGACGTAGAGCACGGCCTTCCGTGAACCGCCGGGGATCGTGCTGCGGATCAGGGTCGCCACCACGTCGCCCTCGTCGTCGGGGCGCAACGGAAGCGTCCGCACCTCGTATCCGGGGCCGAGTACATCCTCCCGGTAAACATCCTGCTGATCCGTGTGCGTGGTCATTCGCGGTCCTCCCCGGCGTGGCTTCCCCAGCGGGCGGACCTGGAGCGGCCGCCCGGTACGCGACCCCCTCCGTTCACCCGGAGCAAGGCCAGCGTCACCAGTGTGTCACCGGTCACGGGTAGGCTGCTGCCACCGCATTCCTACAGGAGCTGATTCCACGTGTCAGAAAGTTTCACCAGGGGGCACCGCCGCGCCATCGCGGCGGTCGCCATCGGCTGCATCGCAGCCATCGGATCCGCACCCGCCGCGACCGCCGCACCCAGCGGAGGCAAGGGCCCCAAGGACCCGACGGTCTCGATCACCGTCATGGGTACCAGCGATCTCCACGGCTACATCGAGAACTGGGACTACTTCACCAACGCCGAGTACGACGACGCCGCGCACAACGACGTCGGACTCGCCAAGATCTCGACCCTCGTCAACCAGGTCCGCGCGGACCGCGGCGAGGAATCCACCCTCCTGATCGACAACGGTGACACCATCCAGGGCACGTCGCTGACGGACTACTTCGCCACCGTGAAGCCCGTCTCCGAGACCGGCGAGACGCATCCGATGGCTGCCGCGATGAACGCCATGGACTACGACGCCACCACGCTCGGCAACCACGAGTTCAACTACGGGCTCCCCCTCCTGCGCACCTACGAGGAGCAGCTCGACTTCCCGCTCCTCGGCGCGAACGTCAAGGACGCGGTCACGGGCGAGGACGCCTTCACCCCCTACGTCATCAGGACGGTCAAGCTGAAGGGCCAGAAGCCCATCCGGGTCGGCATCCTCGGGCTCACCACCCCCGGCAGCGCCATCTGGGACAAGAACAACGTCGAGGGCCGGCTGGTGTTCGACGACATGGTGGAGCAGGCGCGCACGTACGTCCCCGAGATGAGGTCCGCCGGCGCCGACGTCGTCGTCGTCAGCTCGCACTCGGGCCCCTCCGGCACGTCATCCTACGGCGGGGCGCTGCCGGTCGAGAACGCCTCCACGCTGATCGCCGAGCAGGTCCCCGGGATCGACGCGATCCTCGCGGGCCACGAGCACCAGGAGATCCCGGAGCGCTTCGTCACGAACAAGCAGACCGGCGAGCAGGTGCTCCTCACGGAGCCCAAGAACTGGGGCATGCGCCTGTCCGTCATGGACTTCGAGCTCACGAAGGTCCGCGGCCAGTGGGACGTCACGTCGGCGAACTCGGAGCTGCTCAACACCAACACCGTGCCTGCGGACCCGAAGATCTCGGCGATCGCGGCCGACCAGCACCAGCGCACCATCGATTACGTGAACACCCCGATCGGCATTGCGACCGAGACGATGTCCGCCGCCGAAGCGCGCATCCGCGACACGGCCGTCATGGACTTCGTCAACGAGGTCCAGGCCGGCGCCGTGGACAGTGCGCTCGACGGGACACCGAACGCGGACCTCCCGGTCCTGTCGATCGTGGCGCCCTTCAACCGGGCGGCCGTGATCCCGCAGGGTCCCGTGACCATCCGCGACATGGCGGGACTGTACGTCTTCCCGAACACGCTCTTCGGCGTCGAACTGACCGGCTCACAGGTCAAGGACTACCTCGAGTACTCGGCGAAGTACTTCACGCAGACCGCTCCGGGAGCACCCGTCGATCCCGCCGCGCTGACCAACGCCGGGGGGACCCCCGACTACAACTACGACATGATGTCCGGTGTCTCCTACGACATCGACATCAGCAAGCCCGTGGGCGAGCGCATCGTGAACCTCAGCTATGCCGGTGCGCCGATCGACCCGGCCCAGCGCTTCGCCGTGGCCACGAACAACTACCGGCAGTCCGGCGGCGGCAACTTCCCGCACATCGCGACGGCCCCCGTGCTCGTGAACCAGACCACCGAGATCCGGCAGCTCCTCATCGACTACCTGATCGCGAAGGGCACCATCGACCCGGCCACGTTCTTCGAGGAGAACTGGAAGCTCACCCGCAACGGCGAGCCGGTCTTCGGCTAGTCCCCCATCGGCGCGGGTCCCTGCCCGTTCCGACGCCTTCCGACAGCAGGACGCGGACCCCGGTCCGCGTCCTGCTCTCGTTCGTCCTAGATTGGAAGCATGACCATCGACATATCGACGGCGACGGCCGACGACGCCGCAGCGCTCGCCGCCTGCGCAGCCGTCACCTTCCCCCTCGCCTGCCCCGCGGATTCACGGCCCGAGGACATCCGGCAGCACATCGAGACGCATCTGTCGGCCGAACGGTTCGCGGCCCTCGCCGACCTCCCCGGGCACACCATCCTCTGCCTGCGCGAGCAGGGCGGGATCGCCGGCTGGAGCATGATCGTCCTGGACCAGCCCACGGACGCCGACGTCCTGTCCGCGCTGTCGATCTCGCCCGTCGTCGAGCTCAGCAAGTTCTACGTCCACCCGGGCCACCACGGCCGGGGCTCGGCCGCGGCCCTGATGACCGCGACCCTCGACCTCGCGGCCGCCTCGGGCCTGTCGGGTGTCTGGCTCGGCGTGAACCAGGAGAACGCCCGTGCCATCCGCTTCTACGGGAAGCACGGCTTCCGGAAGGTCGGCACCAAGCGGTTCCGCCTCGGCGACCGCTTCGAGGACGACTTCATCCTGCAGCAGGCACTGCCCACGGGCGCCACGGGCGCGGGAAGCACCGCCTGACGCCCGTCACGCGGGAGCGTCAGGCGATCGTCAGCTCGCCCATGCGGCCCCAGCCCTCGGCGCCGATGCGTTCGCTGATGATCTCCGGCGTCTCCACGAGGGCCTGCGGCATGTCCCGCATAGCCTGGGAGAAGTGGTCGCTGTTCACGTGGGCCTCCGCGGCATCGTCCTGGAACGCCTCGACGAGGACGAACTGGTTCGGGTCCTCGACGCTGCGCGACCAGTCGAACCACAGGTTGCCCGGTTCCTGGCGCGTGGCCTCCGTGAAGTCCCGCGTGAGGTCGATCCAGCGGTCGCTCCATTCGGGCTTCACGGTGAACTTGACGACGATGAAGATCATGGGATGGTGCCTTCCTGACGGGAACGGGTACCTACCCAACCTAGGCGGTCCTCCCCCGGAACGCATGCGCTCCAGGAGCCTGTGGACGCATGGTTGTCAGATCGCGAGGCTGGGGTGCAGCTTCTCCATGGACCAGGAACGGCGACGGTGGGACGCCAGCACCGAGACCACCGCTGCGAGCACGAAAAAGACCCCCAGCTGCGCGGCGGCGAGCCAGACGACGCCGACGTCACCGCCTGCGATCAGGTGGCGCAACCCCTCGACGGCGTGCGTCATGGGCAGCAGAGGGCTCAGGAACCGGAAGAAGCCCGGCGCGGTCTCCACGGGATACGTGCCGCCCGCGGAGGTGAGCTGCAGCATCAGGAGCACCAGTGCCACGAGGCGGCCGACGCCCCCGAGGAGCGCGACCAGCGCCTGGTGGATCGCCGTGAACACGAGGGCGGTGAGGACGGTGAAGGCCAGTAGCCCCAGCGGATGGGGTGTGGTCAGTCCGACGGCGGCGACCAGGACGCCGAGGAGCACGAGGGCCTGCAGCACCGCGAAGAGCGCACCCTGCAGGTAGCCGGCAGCCGAGACACGCCAGGAGGCGGCCGTCGACGCGAGCGCCCGCGGCGAGACGGCCCGGAGCACGGTGTAGGTGATGATGCCGCCCACCCAGAGCGCCAGCGGGATGAAGTACGGGGCCATGCCCTCGCCGTACGCGTCCACGGCGTTGGCGTGCGTCCGTTCGATCGCGACGGGCGACGCCGCGACGCCGCTCAGCGTGGAGCGCTGCGCCTCGTCGTAGTCCGGGACCTGCCCTGCGCCCTGGTCGAGCTGCCGGGCGAGGTCGGAGGATCCGGTGGACAGCGCCCCGAGCCCGTCCTCGAGTCGGGTGGCGCCGTCGTACGCCTGGGCGGAGCCGTCGGCGAGGCCTGCCACTCCCCCGGCGACCTGCCCGGCACCGCTGCTCAGCGTCGACGCCCCCGCTGCGAGCTGGTCGGCGCCGTCGGACGCGGACACGATGCCGTCCCGCAGTGCGGGTGTGCCGTCGGCGAGTGCTGCCGTCCCGGTCCGTAGCTGCACGAGCCCGTCGGCGAGGCCTGCGGCACCCTCGGACACCTGCGCGGCCCCGCCGGCAGCGGCGCCCGCAGCCTGGGAGAGGTCGGAGGCACCCGCTGCCAGCGACGCGGCGCCGTCGGCTGCGGCGGATGCACCGGCCGCAGCGCTCCCGGCTCCCACGGAGAGGTCGGAGGCCGAGGCGGCGAGGCTCCCGGCGCCGCCTGCGATTCCCTCGCTGCCCGTGACGGCGGCATCGGCGCCCGCGGCCAGCTGCTGGAGGGCGGCGAGCCGCTCGGCGTCGGAGAGGGAGCCGTAGTTCGCGGCAAGCCCGGCGAGGCCGTCGGCGACGGTCCGCGAACCGGCCGCCGCCTCGTCGGCTGCGGCCCGGAGCCCGGTGGCTCCCGCTGCGAGGGCGCCTGCCCCGTTCCCGACCTGCGTGACGCCGTCGGCCGCACGCCGGGTGCCGTCCGCCAGGGTGGTCGCCGAACCCGAGAGCTGCGCGGCGCCGTCGGCCACCGCCCGGGTCCCGGTGGCGAGTCCGGCGGCACCATCACGCAGTGTCGCTGCGCCCGTGCCGGCGGACGCCGTGCCGTCCGCCAGCTGCTGCGACTGCGGCTCGAGGTCCGCCGTCGCCGTGTCGAGTCGGTCCAGGCCGGCGGCGAGATCGCCCGTCCCCGTGGCGAGGTCGGCCGCGCCGGCCGCCACCTGGGCGCTGCCGGAGGAGAGCTGGGAGCTGCCGTCGACGAGGCTCCCGAGCCCCACGACGAGCGACGCGGACCCTTCGTCCGCGCTCCTGGCGCCGTCCGCGATCCTGCCGGCGCCGTCGCCGGCCTCGGTGAGCTTGCCGTGCAGCGAGGAGAAGCCGAGGTAGATGCTGTCCAGATAGTCCTCCGTGGCGCCGGACTGCACCTGCCGCTGCAGGTCGGCGGCGACGGTGTTGCCCACCTGGCCCACGATGTAGCTGTCGGCATCGTCGGTGGTGATGTCGAGCATCGCCCGGGCCGGGGTGTCGCCGCCCACGGAGGCCAGGGTGGACGAGAACCCCGACGGGATGGTGAGCGTGGCGGCGTAGGTGCCGTCGTCGAGGCCCTCCTGAGCCTCGTCCCTGCCGACCTCGACCCAGGTGAAGCCCGCGTCGGCCGAGGAGGTGAGCGACCCGGCGAGGTCGGCGCCGGCCGAGATGGTGCTCTCGGCGCCGCCGGGACCGGCTGCGGTGGCAGGCCGGTCCTCGTTCACGACCGCAGCGGTCAGGTGGTCGAGGTGGCCCGTGGGGTCCCAGTTCGCGGCGAGATAGAGACCTCCGTAGAGGGCGGGGATGATCGCGATGACCAGCAGGGCGGCCTTCGCGGTGAGGGTGATGCGGAAGCGGGAGAGTTCCGTGCGGAGCAGGGAGAACACGCGTTACCTGATTTCGGGTACCGGGGACGGGAGTGCCCCGAGGGTGTGGGCGGTGACGGGGCGCAGGGGCAGCGCACCGAGGTGGTGTCCGGAGTCGAGGACGTCGTCGAGCTCCCGCCGGTCCTGGCAGGTGGCGACGACGGTGAGCGGCTTCCCGTGCCCGCCGGTCCGTCCGAGCGTGAGCAGTGCGGCCCAGGCGGCGCGCCGCTCGTGGACGGTGCGGAGCTGGTCCACGTCGTCCACCACGAGGATGTCCGGGTCGGAGGCGAGTGCGAGGACGAGCCCGAGCGTGAAACGCGCCGCGGGGGCGGCGTCCCGGACGAGCTGGCTCCGGTGGAGCCGGGCCCTGATCAGGGGCGTCACGGCATTCCCGTCCACGTCCTCGAACACGCCCTCGAGCACGCCGAGCAGGTCGTTGGCCGCGGTGATGGTGCGGTCCACGTGCGCGGCGGACGCCGAGGGCCTCCACCACGGGCCGGCCAGCTCCAGCGCCTCGGTCACGTGGTGCTTCACGGTGAGCGTCTCGTCGAGCGGCGTCACCGTGGCGTTGCCGGTGATACCGACCCGGCGGCGTACGGCGCCGGCGTGCCGAGGCAGGGCGAGCCCGAGCACGGTCGCGCGCCCGGCGGTCGCGGTGAGCCGCCCGGCGACCGCGAGCGCCAGTGGGCTCTTGCCGGTTCCGGACGGACCGGCGAGGACGGCGAGGGCACCGGCGGGGACCTCGAAGGTGACGTCCTCGAAGATCGTGCGCTGCCCGGCGCGCAGGCTGAGTCCCTCCACGGCGACGGCGGGCGCGCCGTCAGCCGGCTGGTCGGCGGACGGGACAGGCGGGGAGAGGGTCACGGCATCCTTCATTTCAATACCAAGAGTATTCAGTACCAATGGTATCCTAGCTCGAGGAGGTCGGATGACGACGAGCACGGACAACGGCAGCACGACGGCGGGGCGGCCACGACGGCGCCCCCGCCGCGAGGACGTCCGGGCGGGCCTGCTCGTCGCGGCCCTGGAGGTCTTCGAGGAGATCGGCTACGTCGCCGCACGGCTGGACACCATCGCCGAGCGCGCGGGGTACACGAAGGGCGCCGTCTACTCCAACTTCGGCTCGAAGCAGGAGCTGTTCGCCACGCTGCTGAGCGAGCGCCTCGCCGACACCGCCGCCGACGTACTCAGCCAGGTGGACCACATCAGCTCCCTCGACGAGACCGTCCTGCACACCGCCCGCTACCTCGCCCGCGGCGTCCTGCGGGAGCGTCGCTGGCACGCGCTCGTGGTCGAGTTCGCCCTCCAGGCCGGCCGGGACCCCGAGGTGGGGGCCGTGTTCCGCGAGCACCGGCGCACTCGCCGCACCCTCCTCGCCACCACCCTCGCCGAGCGGGCGGGCGCCTTCGGAGCGCCGTCGGACCCCGAGCACTACACCGTCTTCGCGACCATCCTGCTGGCCACGGTGAACGGCATGGCCGTGGAGTGCGCGGCCGATCCCGAGGCCGTCACGGAGGAACAGGTCACGGGGAGCATCGCGGCGGTCCTCCGCGCAGCGCTCGCACCCTAGGCGACGGACGCCGGACGACCCCGAGGGGTCGCGACACGCGAGGGGCGAGCCGCAATACTGCGTAACGTAAAGGCGAACGGGCCTTTTCAACGGGCGTAACGTCCTGCGCATGCAGCACTCTCCGGGATCGATCCCCACCCTTGACCTCAGTACCGCACGTTCCGCCGATGGCTCCTTCAACCCCGCGTTCATCGACGAACTGCGCGAAGCAGCCCACACCGTCGGCTTCTTCCATGTCATCAACTACGGCGCCGCCCCCACCCAGGTGGACGACCTGTTCTCCATCACGCGCCGCTTCTTCGACCTCCCGCTCGAGGAGCGACTGAAGCTCCACAACCGCACGAGCCCCCACTTCCGCGGGTACGCAGGCCTCGGCACCGAGATCACGCGCGGACGCCCCGACGCCCGCGAGCAGATCGACTTCTCCCCCGAGCGCGAGCCGGTTGCCGACTACCCGGCCGACGAGCCCTTCTGGCTGCTCCAGGGGCCCAACCTCTGGCCCCGGCAGTCCCTGCCCGGGCTCGAGGAGCAGGCCATGGCGTGGGCGGGCCTGATGTCAACGGTCGGCGCCGAGCTGCTCTCCGCCATCGCCGTCGCCCTCCGCCTGCCCGAGGACTACTTCGCCGAACCCTTCGAGGGGAGCCCGGCCTGGATGGCCAAGCTCGTCCACTACGTGGGCGGCGTCGTCGAGGGTGCCGGCTCCCAGGGCGTCGGCGCGCACGCCGACTACGGGTTCGTGACCCTCCTGCTGCAGGACGAGGTCGGCGGCCTCGAGGTCCTCCCCCACAGTGCGAGCGAATGGGTACCCGTCACGCCGATCCCCGGCGCGCTCGTGGTCAACCTGGGCGAGATGCTCGAGGTCGCCACCGAGGGCTACCTCGCGGCGACCATCCACCGCGTCACCGCGCCTGCGCCCGGAGTGGACCGTTACGCCGTCCCGTTCTTCTGGTCGCCCCGTCTCGATGCCGTGATCAAGCCGGTGCCCCTCGCCGAGGACCTGAAGGCTGCAGCCCGCGGCCTGTCGGACGACCCCGACAACCCCATGCTGTCCTCCTACGGCTCGAACATGCTCAAGGGCCGCCTCCGCGCCCACCCGGACGTCACCGAGATCCACTACCCGGAGCTGGCCCGGAAGTAGGCACCCGGGCGTCGGCCCCTCGAAGCACAGACGACGGCGGCACCCATCCGGGTGCCGCCGTCGTCTCCGTACGGGTCTTCTCGGGTACTGCTAGGCGTCGGCCTTCTGGGCGGCGAGCTCGATGGCGGCCACCCGGTCCTGGATCGCACGGATCCGGGGGATGTCGAGCTTGGAGGTCCGGTCGAAGTTGTAGATGCCGTTCTTCTCCTGGAACGTGTCGGTCAGCTGCGTGTAGCAGTAACCGAACATGTCGGGGTTGTCGAGCAGCACCGTGCAGAGGCCCTCGAACCGGTGGTAGAGGTCCTCCTCGTTCGCCACCCGCTGGCCGTAGCCCCACGACTCGGACTCGTCGTCGCCGGAGACCGCGGCGGCGGCCTCCTCGGCGTTCCACCAGATGCCGCCGAACTCGGAGATGAAGAAGGGCTGCCCGTTGTAGGGCACCGAGTAGTCCTCGTCGGCGTGGTTCCGGTTCACGTAGGGCCTGCCCTCCCCGAGCCCGCCCTGCTCGAGGGCGAATGCCGCGGCGTCCTGCTCGTAGGAGTGCGAGTCGTAGATGTCCGTGGTGGCGACGCGGTGCGAGTAGCCGCTGGCGTCGATCACGGGCCGGGTGGGGTCCGCGAGCTTGGTCGCGAGGAACATGCCGTGGGTGACGTCGTCGAGCACCGTGATGCGGTCGTGCAGCTTCTGGTGCGTCTCGTTCAGCGGGCACCACCCGATGATCGCCGGGTGGTTGAAGTCGCGCTGCAGGGCCTCGAGCCACTGCGTGATGAAGCTCGCCGTCGGCGCCTGGTTGTGGCCCACGGTGCCGGCACCGGAGACGCCCCAGTCGCCGAACTCGCCCCACACCAGGTAGCCGAGACGGTCCGCGTGGTAGAGGAAGCGCTCCTCGAACACCTTCTCATGCAGGCGTGCACCGTTGAAGCCCGCCTCCATGGACAGCTGGATGTCCTTGAGCAGCGCGGCCTCGTCGGGGGCCGTCATGAGGGAGTCCTCCCAGTAGCCCTGGTCGAGGATGAGCTTCTGGAACACCACCTCGCCGTTGATGAGCACCTTCTTCCCGTCGAGCGCCACCGAGCGCACCGCAGCGTAACTGAGCACGGTGTCGACGGGCGCGCCGTCGGCGTCGAGCAACTCCACCGTGAGGTCGTAGAGATGCGGCGTCCCGATGGACCAGGGCACGAATCGGTCCTCCGGGATCACGAGCTGCAGTTCGGGCGCGAGGTCCAGGTCGGCGGCGATGCCCGCGACGACGACGGTGCCCTGGGCGTCCGCGAGCGTGGCCCGGACCGTCTGTCCGGGGCGGTTGTTGGTCACGGGGACGGTGAGGCGGATGCTGCGCGCGGCCAGGTTGGGCACCATCTGCAGGCGCCGGATGCTCACCTCGGGTACGGCCTCGAGCCAGACGGTCTGCCAGATGCCCGTGGTGCGGGTGTACTGGCAGTGCGTGTTGTCGTACCAGGTGGCCTGCTTGCCGCGGGCCTGCATGCCGTGGCGTGAATCCCTCGCACGGACCACGATGAGGGCTTCCTCCCCGGGGGCCGCCACGCCCGAGAGGTCGGCCGTGAAGGGGGTGAACCCGCCGCGGTGTCGGGCCACCTCGACGCCGTTCACCCACACGGTCGCGTCGTGGTCCACGGCACCGAAGTGCAGCAGCGCCTTCCTGCCGGCCCATGCCGCCGGGATGGTGACGGTGCGCCGGTACCAGACGGCCTCCATGAAGTCGACGTGCTCGATGCCGGACAGGCGACTCTCGGGCGCGAACGGCACGAGGATCTCGCCGCCGAGCTCGCGGCCGGCGACGCCTCGCTCGAGGCCGGAATCCCCGGCGTCGATCTCGAACTGCCACATACCGTTCAGGTTCAGCCAGTCCTGGCGCACGAACTGGGGCCGGGGGTGCTCGGGCCTGGGCACCGTGGACGGGATGACGGCGGGATCGCTGTGCGGCATCGGAACTCCTGGATCGAAAAGCGTGGTACTTCCAGTGAAGCCCAGAAGACCCAGAAATGCAACGTTGTAAAACTAGGGCGCCGACTCCCGCACACGGAGTACGTAGCCCGCCTCGGTCTCGGCGTCGCCGTCGCGCGTCCCCTCGATCTCGGCGACCAGCAACGCGCTGGCGACGGCGGCGATCTGCGCTATGTCCGGCGCGATCGTGGTCAGCGACGGGAAGCCGAAGGACGCCTCCGGGATGTCGTCCCACCCCGCGACAGCGATGTCCCCGGGCACCGAGATGCCACGCGACCGGAAGGCGCGCAGTGCACCGACGGCCAGGAGGTCGTTGCCGCAGACCACGCCGTCGCACGGCAGGCCCAGGTCGAGGAGTCGGTGGGCGAGACGCTCCCCCTCCTCCCGCGTGAAGTCGACCGCCGCCAGCCGCAGCTCGGCGGGCGCCTCGAGCGACGCCTCGGCGAGCGCATCGAGGAAACCGTGCACGCGCAACTGGGCCGCGCCCTCCCCGAACGAGGTCTGCGAACCGAAGAAGGCCAGGTGCCGTCGCCCGCTGTCGATGAGGTGGCGCGTGAGCACGTTCCCGGACCCGCGGTTGTCGATCGCGACGTGCGGCAGGCCCGAGTCGACGAGGCGCTCCCCCAGCAGGACCAGCGGCGTCGTGTCACGACGCGCCAACACCTCTTCCGGGGCCACCCTCTGGGGACTGTAGATGATGCCGTCGATCAGTCTGTCCCGGTAGCCCTCCAGGACGCGGCGCTCGTCGGCGACGTCCATACCGATCTCCTCCACCGTGGTGGAGTAGCCGAGGGCGCGGCAACTCCGGATGACCTCGTGCGCGAGGGTGCTGAAGTACGGCGAGCGGATGTCCGGCAGGGCGAGGACGAGGGCCTTGCTCGAGCCCTGACGCAACTGCCGTCCCGCGAGGTTCGGCCGGTAGTCGAGCTCGATGATGGCCTGCTCCACGCGCTCGCGGAGGGCCGGCTTCACGTGCGCCTTCCGGTGCACCACGTTGGAGACGGTCTTCCAGGAGACACCGGCGCGTGCGGCGACGTCCTTCACGCTGACGGGGCGACGGCGCGACGGCGCCTGGACCGCCCCCGCCGCCCCCGCTTCCTCGGGCACGCCCTGCTCCATCTCCGGCGAATTGTCCATCCCGGATTTCCCCCTCGTCGTCGTCGTTCTCCGATCATGCCACCGGAGCCACGTGGGACCATAAGGGTGTTGACAAGGTCGGCGCTAGCGCCCATATTTTTTACAACGTTAGATTTTTAATGTGGTACCTCCGCAGGAACAATGAAGTTCGGCCCATCGCTCCGTGCCGGGCTGACGGGAAGGACACTCGATGGGACACGATCCCACTTTCAGGACACCGGTATCCCGGCGCTCCATCCTCCAGGGATTCCTCGGCGCGGGAGGGCTTCTGGCCGCCGGCGGATCCCTGGCGGGCTGCTCCACCTCCGCGACCGCCCCCGGCGGGGTGCAGCTCTGGGACCTGTTCCAGGGTGCGGACGGCGTCAAGATGCGCTCGATGATCGATGAGGTGAGGACCTCGGTCTCCGGCCTCTCGGTCAGGGCCGTCACACTCGCCTGGGGTTCGCCCTACTACACCAAGCTCGCCATGTCCTCGGCGAGCGGCAAGGCGCCGCAGACAGCGATCATGCACGTCTCGCGGCTCGCAGGGTACGCGCCCGGCGGCCTGTTGGAGCCCTTCGACCTCGACCTGCTCGCCGAGCAGGGCATCCGGGAAGATGACTTCGCTCCCGCGGTGTGGGAGAGCTGCCAGTACGACGGGAAGCTGTACGCGGTGCCGCTGGACACGCACCCGTTCATCCTCTTCTACAACAAGGACCTCGCGAAGACCGCGGGCCTGCTCGGCGCCGACGGCAACCTCACACCGATCGAGACCCCGGACGCGATGATCGATGCCGGCACCAGGATGGCCGAGGCCACCGGCGCCCAGGGCATCTCCTTCGGCCACGTCACCGACACCGGGCAGTCCTGGCGCCTCTTCTGGGGACTCTACGGCCAGACCGGCGGCGACTACACGATCAGCGTGGGCAGCCCGGCGTCGATCGACCGGGACAAGGCCCGCGAGGTCATCGAGTTCGTCGTCCGCCTCATGGACGGCAAGGCGATGGCGGCCACGCAGAACTACCCCGGCGCCATCTCGGCCTTCACCTCCGGGCAGACCGGCATGATCTTCTCCGGCGAGTGGGAGCTCCCGGCTTTCGCGGAGGCCATCCCGAACCTGGGTGCGGTGCCGATGCCGACGATGTTCGGCACCCCGGCCTCCTACGCCGACTCGCACGCGTGGGTCCTCCCCCGGCAGCTCGAGCGCGATCCGGAGACCACCCGGCGGACGTACGAGCTGGTGGCAGGGATCCTCAAGCAGAGCGGCACCTGGGCCGGGGCCGGTCACATCCCGGCCTATGCACCCATCCGGGACACCCCGGAGTACGCCGCGCTCACCCCGCAGACCGAATACGCCAGCGCCGGCGACAACCCGGTGTTCGACCCCGCCGTGTGGTTCGCGGGGGCGGGCACCGAGTTCCAGAACCAGATGAGCCAGGTGCTCACCGGCGCTTTCACCGGGGACGTGACCCCCGACGCAGCCATCGACTCCCTGCTCAGCCGCATCGACGCGATGCTGCTCGCTCCGAACCCGACGTAGGACTGAGGCACCGCCATGAGTTCCCTGACCAGCAGCAACCAGGCGCAGGCACCCGCCACCACGAGTGGCGCCTCGTCCGGCCCGCCTTCCCCTTCCCGCAGCAAGAGCGCCCGTGAGCGCAGCATCCAGGGCCGCAGCGGCGTCTGGTTCGTGCTGCCCTTCACGGCCGCGTTCGCGATATTCCTGATCTGGCCGATCCTCTCCGGCCTGTGGATGTCCTTCACCAACCAGAGCCTCACCGGCAGCGGGTCCGAGTTCGCCGGTTTCGACAACTACTCCGAGGCCCTGGGAGACGCCGCCCTGTGGCAGGCGCTCGGCAACACCGTGATCTTCACGCTCCTCACCGTCGTGCCGCTCGTGGTGCTGTCCTTCGTCCTCGCCTATCTCGTGTACATCGGGCTGCCGGGTCAGTGGCTGTGGCGCCTGTCCTTCTTCGCGCCCTACCTGCTGCCCGTCTCCGTGGCGGTCGCGATCTGGCAGTGGATGTTCCAGCCGGACTTCGGCCTCTTCAACGGACTCCTGCTGCGCGCCGGATTCGCGCAGATCCCGTTCCTCAGCGAGCCGAGCCTGGCAATGTTCTCCGTGGTCATCCTCACCGTCTGGTGGACCCTCGGGTTCAACTTCCTGCTGTACCTGAGCGCGCTCAACAACATCCCGGACCACCTGTACGAGGCCGCGTCGATCGACGGTGCCGGACCCTGGCGCCGGCTGTTCTCCATCACCATCCCGATGATCAACCGCACCACCATCATGATCATCGCCCTCCAGGTCCTGGCGTCGCTGAAGGTCTTCGAACAGATCTTCCTGCTCACCAACGGCGGGCCCAACGGTGCCACGCGGTCGGTGCTCGAGTACATCTACGACGTCGGCTTCACCGGCTACCGCCTCGGCTACGCCTCGGCGATCTCGTACCTGTTCTTCGCCCTCATCATCGTCATCTCCATCGTCCAGCTCCGCGTCATGAACAGAAAGTCGGCCTGACATGTCCTCGACCGTGACTCCGACCCCGACGTCGGCCCGACCCCTCGCGAAGGCCGACGAGACGCGCAACGAGCGCAACAAGACGCTCGCCGCGACCGTCGGCAAGAACAAGGGTGTCCTGGCCGCCGGCATCATCGCCCTCGTCATCGCCGCAGCCCTCTGGCTCATCCCCCTCTTCTGGGCCATCCTGACCTCGCTCAAGAAGGAGTCGGACGCGTCCAACGCGGATTTCGCGATCCTCCCGCGGGAGGGCCTGACGCTCGAGTCCTACAGTGCCGTCATCGCCGCGGGCGACGTCCCCATCTGGATGATGAACTCGTTCCTCGTCTCCGTGGCGGTCACGGTGCTGACCGTGACCATCTCGGCCCTCGCGGCATACGGCTTCTCGCGCACCACCTTCCGTGGCCGCAAGTGGCTCTACGCCGTCACGATCGCCTCGATCATGGTGCCCGGCCAGATCCTGATCGTGCCCCTGTTCCAGCAGATGAACGCCCTGCGGCTCATCGACACGTACCCGGGCATCATCCTCCCCCAGATCGTGGCGCCCATGATGGTGTTCATCCTCAAGAACTTCTTCGACACGGTGCCCATCGAACTCGAGGAGGCCGCGCGGCTCGACGGCGCCTCACGGTTCCGGACGTTCCTGACGATCGTGCTGCCGCTCTCGCGCCCCATCCTGATCGCGGTCTCGATCTTCGTGTTCATCGGCGCCTGGAACAACTTCCTGTGGCCGTTCATCGTCATCAACAACCCGGATCTGCTGACGCTGCCCGTGGGCCTTGCCACGATCCGGAACGCGTTCGGCGTGCAGTACGCGCAGACCATGGCGAGCGCCATCCTCGCGGCCCTGCCGCTGCTGATCGTGTTCATGATCTTCCAGCGCCAGATCGTCAAGGGCTTCGCCACCTCGGGCCTCGGCGGCCAGTAACGCCGGGCCTCCCCGCACAGCACTGAACGACGGCGCCTCCTCCGGGGGGGGGGGGGGGCGCCGTCGTTCGTCGTCGTGATCACCGGGGATCTCCCGGCGCCGGTGGGTTCCTGCGCTCGTGTTCCTCGCGGAGGAGCCGCACGGCCTTCGGACCGACGCCGTGCAGATCCGCCGGGTCCTCCTCCGGGATCCCCTCGAGGTCCGCCATTGTGCGGTAGCCCGCCTCGTGCAGGGCACGCAGCGCCGGGGCGCCCACGGCGGGCAGGTCCTCGGCGTCGCTCGCGGACCGGCCGATCCGGCCGATGCGGATGGGGCCGCGGACGCCGGGCTCCACGCGGTCGCCGTGCTGGGTCACGTCCACCAGCCCTTCGGCTGCGAGCTCGAACGCGATGCGGCGTGCCGCCGGCATGAGGTTCCGCCAGGCGTCTCCGCCGATGCTGCGGGCGGCATCGGACGGGCACAGCGTCTTGCCGCTTCCCCGGAGCTCCGCGATGCGAAGGATCTCGGTGCGCAGCTCGGCGTCGGACGGCCTGCGGTCCGCGGGCGGCGCGTCGTTGCCGCCGCGCAGCTCCTCGGGCCGCTCAGACACCGTCGGAGTGCGGGCCGGCCGCGTCGTGGGACGGAGCGCCTGTCGGGGGCCGGCCGGTGTCGTCCTGCCGTGGCGCCGACCGCTTCGCCTGCAGCGCGTCGAGTTCCTCGAGGGCGGCACTCCACCGCGCCGTGCGTTCCGCCGCCGACTGCTCCCACCACGGAGTCCCCCGTTCGCCGAGGCCCTCCTTCGCCAGCTGCACGGTGCGCCGGGCGCGCGGGAGTGCTGCGCCGTCGTCGCCCCTGGCGCTGTTGCGCACGCCCGAGCGGCCGCGCCCGAGGTGGGACATCAGGCGCTTCCTGACGTCCTCGGGCAGCGAGGGGTCGGTCTTCCGCCAGCGGCGCCCGCTGTGGAGGAAGAACCGCTCGTCGTCGCCGGTGTCCGCGAGGTCAGCCACGACGCCTCAGCTCGAGGATCCGGGAGGCCCGACGAGCAGCAGGACGGAGAAGACCACGGAGATCCCGACGACCGCGACGAGCAGGGCCGCGATCGGGCTCCGCAGCACCCACGCCTGCACCCTCTCGAGGGGGTTGCGGGGTGTCTCCGCGCCGGGGGCGAGCCGCCACGCGCCGGCGAGCTGTCCGCGGCGCTCGATCCACCACTCGTACGGGACCGTGGCGAACGGCACGATCGCGGAGGCCAGCCCGAGCAGGCCCGTGGCCGGCGACCAGCGCTGGTTGATCCAGACGAACACGAGGGTCACGACGAAGCAGAGGAACACGAACCCGTGGACGGCGCCGGCCGGCGGCACGAGCGCCTCGGTGGAGCGTGTGACGTACTTGAGGAACATGCCCAGCAGCAGGAAGGCCCAGGTCACCGCCTCTGCGACGGCGACGAGGCGGAACAGCGTGCGGGGATTCATGGGGAGCTCCTGGTCGGAGAAAGAAGAAGCAGGCCGGACCGGGGTCCGACCTGCTTCGTCAAGGAAGATCTAGTAGAAGATCCGAACCCTAGAGGGGCTGGATGTTCGACGCCTGAGGACCCTTGGGGCCCTGCTCGGTGTCGAAGCTGACCTTCTGGTTCTCATCAAGCGAGCGGTAGCCGCTTGCGTTGATGGCGGAGAAGTGTGCGAACACGTCTGCGCTTCCGTCGTCGGGAGCAATGAATCCAAAGCCCTTTTCAGCGTTGAACCACTTCACGGTACCTGTTGCCATTATTTTTCATCCTTCTGAAAATCAGACGCACTCCGACTTTCGGAATGCCCCAGTCGCGGCGTGCTTGTCCGCTCTTTCAGAGACGCGGCCTACCCCGCAAGGGCCAGGCCGTGCGAAATACAAATGCGCAACACTACAACTGCGTCCCACTAAACCAAACCCGGGAGGGTAATGGCAAGCAGGAGTTCCAACTCTCTTCGTTCCGTGACCTTCAGACCGTCACGGGGAGCATGGCGCCGGCCAGCAGTTCGAAGGACCGGAGCCACGTCTCGGTGGAGCCTGCCTGGGTCGCCACGATGAGTTCGTCCGCCCCGATCTGGGCCGCGAAGCGCTCCAGGTAGTCCCGGACCACCTCGGGCGTCCCCACGGCGCTGTAGCGCGCCATGTCCGCCATCTGCTGGCCTCCGGGGGATGCGAGGATCGCCTCGGACTCTTCCCGGGTGAAGGTCTGGCCACGCCCGAGGAGCAGGGTCACGCGGCGCAGCATGGCCTCGTGGAACTCGTGGTGCGCATCGCTCGCGGTGTCGGACGCGATGACGTTGACCCCGGCGATGAAATGCGGCTTCTCCGACTGCGCGGAGGGCCTGAACTCGCGACGGTAGATCGAGGCGGCGTCCTGCAGTGCCTGCGGGGCGAAGTGGGACGCGAAGGCGAACGGGAGGCCGAGGGCCGCGGCGAGCCGGGCGCCGAAGAGCGACGAGCCGAGGATGTACAGCGGCACGTTGGTGCCCTTGCCGGGGGTGGCCTGGACGCCGGGGACGCGCGTGTCGCCGGTCAGGTAGCCCTGCAGTTCCAGGACGTCCTGCGGGAAGCTGTCGGCGGACATGGGGTCGCGCCGCAGCGCGCGCGCCGTGGTCTGGTCGCTGCCGGGGGCCCGGCCGAGCCCGAGGTCGATCCTGCCGGGGTGCAGGCTCTCGAGGGTGCCGAACTGCTCGGCGATGGTCAGCGGCGAGTGGTTGGGGAGCATGACGCCGCCCGAGCCGAGCCGGATGGTCGAGGTGTGCGCGGCGACGTGGGCGATGAGCACACTGGTGGCCGAGGACGCGATGCTGCCCATGTTGTGGTGCTCGGCATACCAGATGCGGCGGTATCCCCAGGTCTCGGCGTGCTGCGCCAGCGAAACGCTGGACGCGAACGTCTCAGCCGGCGTCGAGCCCTCGGCGACCTGCGCGAGATCCAGGATGGACAGGGGGACGGACATGGGTGCACCTTCCGATCGAGCACCGCGGCGGGATATGCCGTGGGTCTTCTGAGGGAACGGTTGCCCGGGCCCATCTATTTCCCGGAGCGGCGGGAACGGTGCCGCGCGTGGTGCGGCTCACGCCGCGCGGCGCTCTGCCAGACTGTGCGTATGCCGAACAGCGACCAGCCCGTCTCCGAAGCCGAACTCCGCGAACGCCAGGACGTGCTCGTCCGGCAACTCGCCGTGGAGCAGAACACGGCCCGGCTGCAGTCCCTCAGTGACGAGCTCGAGGCCGTGCAGCGCATCCTCGAGCAGGGCCGCGGCGCCTGAACCGGCAGTCCGGCCTGCAGGAGCCGATCCTCGCGGGCATCGTCACCGCGCTCGTCGGGTTCACGTCGTCGTTCGCCGTGGTCCTCGCGGGGCTGCGGGCCACCGGGGCGACGCCCGAGCAGGCGGCGTCGGGCCTGCTGGCCCTGACGGCCGTCGTCGGGCTCGGGATCGTGCTGCTGGCCGTCCGCTACCGCATCCCGGTCACCCTGTCCTGGTCCACGCCCGGCGCCGCCCTGCTCGCGGGGGCGGCCATGCCTGCCGGCGGGTGGCCGGCGGCGGTGGGGGCGTTCCTCGTGACAGGCCTGCTGATCGTGCTGACGGCCGCCGTGCCGTGGCTCGGTGGTCTCGTGGCGCGGATCCCCCAGCACCTCGCGCAGGCCATGCTCGCCGGAGTGCTGCTGCCGCTCTGCCTGGCACCCTTCCAGTCGCTCGGCACCATCCCGCTCCTCGTGCTGCCGGTCATCCTCGTGTGGCTGGCCGCGTCCGCGCTCCTGCCCCGCTGGGCCGTGCCGCTCGCCCTCGTCACGGCGCTGGCCGTGATCGGGGTCCGGCTCGCCGTCGACGGGACCGTGATCGCCGCCTCCTCGCTCGCCCCGTCCGTCGCGGTCACCGTCCCGGTGCTCGATCCCGCGGCCGTGGTGGGCATCGCCCTGCCGCTCTACGTGGTGACCATGGCGTCACAGAATCTTCCCGGGGTCGCCGTCCTGTCGTCCTTCGGCTACACCGCGCCCTGGCGGCCGGCGCTCGCTGTGACGGGACTGGGCACGGCCGTCGTCGCGCCGTTCGGCGGTCATGCCGTCAACCTCGCGGCCCTGTCCGCCGCCCTGGCCGCCGGTGAGGGTGCCGGCGAGGACAGGGACCGACGCTGGGTCGCCGCCCTTACGGCAGGGATCTCCTACCTGGTGCTGGCAGCGGGGTCGGGCGCGCTCGTCGTCGTGGTCGGTGCCGCACCGGCGGGTCTCGTGGAGGCGGTCGCAGGGCTCGCCCTCATCGGCACCATGGCCACGGCAGTGACGGCGTCCTTCAGCGATGCAAGGGGCCGCATGAGCGGAGCGGTGACGTTCCTCCTGGCGGCATCCGGCCTGTCCGTCCTCGGCATCGGCGGGGCATTCTGGGCGCTGGTCGGCGGACTGCTGGTCCGGGCGACCCTCGAGCGGCCGACGGCGCATCCCTGATCCGCTGCCTGACCCGCCGGCCATGGCTCGCCCATCCGGACTAGACCGGCGTCGACGGCGCCTGCGTCTCGTCGCCCTCCGCACGCGCCTTCCGCTGCCGGGCACGGTCCAGGGCATTGATGACCGGCGCGGCGGTGATGCCGTGCACCACGATCGACAGGACGATCACGAGGCCGCCGATACGCCACAGCGCCGACTCGTCGCCCGTGAACTCGCCCTTCGACAGGGCGTAGGCGAGGTAGTAGACCGTGCCGATCCCGCGCACACCGAAGAACGCCAGGACGCTGCGCTCCCACGGTCCGGTCTTGCCGCGGGCGAGACTCAGCCAGGCCGTGACCGGGCGGACCAGGAGGATGAACGCGACGGCCACCACGACCTCGAGGGGGCGCAGCCCCTCGAACAGGCCGCGTGCCACGGCGCCGCCCAGCAGGACCAGCACGACCACGGTCAGGAGCCGCTCGAGCTGCTCGATGTAGCTGTGGAGGACGCCGTGGTAGCCGTGGGTCTGCTCGCCGGCCCGGATGGTGACGGCGCATACGAACACGGCGATGAAGCCGTAGCCCTCCACAGCCTCGGTGACGCCGTAGGTCAGGAACGTGGCGGCGAGCGCCACGAAGCCTTCGGAGTGGTTGGCGAGGCGGACACTCCTGACGGGTGCCCGGAAGAAGATGCGGCCCAGCAGCGCACCTATGCCGTATCCGAAGGCGCACCCGATGATGATGCGCCACAGGACGTCGAGCAGGGCCCACTCGGGGAACCAGGCGGAGGGGGACGTGCCGACGGTGCTGATGAGGATCGCCAGGTAGACGAAGGGGAACGCAAGGCCGTCGTTGAGGCCGGCCTCCGAGGTCAGGCCGAAGCGCACCTCGTCCTCGGCCTCGAGGTCCTCCTCCGATTCGGACGGTTCGCCCACCTGCACCTCGGAGGCCAGGACGGGGTCGGTCGGGGCCAGCGCGGCGGCGACCAGCAGCGCCGAGGCCAGTCCGAGCCCGAGCAGCCACATCCCCATCAGGGTCAGCACGAGGATGCACAGCGGCATCGCGATGCCCAGCAGCCGCCAGGTCGTCGACCAGCGGCGCCAGCCCACCCTGCGGTCCAGGGCGAGCCCCGCTCCCATGAGCGAGACGATGACGCAGACCTCGCTGAGGTGGATCGTGACGTCGCTGTACTGCATCGGATCGGGGTCGGGCAGGCCGGGCGAGAAGCTGAACACCAGGATTCCGGCGGCCAGGAACACCATGGGCATGGAGACCGGGGCGCGCATGAGCAGCCGGGGCAGGAGTGCCGCGGCGAACACCGCGAGCCCTGCCGCCGCATAGGTGATGCTTGCTGCTTCGAACACGCGTGCCCTCTTCCGTCTCCGCCGGCCCCCTGCCGATCATCAGTGCCCTTTCCAACAGTAGGGCAGGGATCGCGGGCATACGGCGCGACGGCGGAAACCGGTCCGCCGTCGGAGAATGCGGCGGTCTGTGCAGGAGAGCGTCGCCGTTGCGTGAGAGCATGGAATTATGCCCAATTCCAGCCACCCCATGGTCGATGTCACCGACATCATCAGGATCGTGGGCGGGGCCGCGTTCCAGCGCGGGCAGACCTACGCCAAGGACGGCGCCGTCAGCTCCCTCGCCTGGGACGCCGACGCGAAGCTCCTGACCGGCCACGTCCGCGGCAGCGCGCCCTCCGAGTACAGGACCAAGCTCCGCCTGGGGTTGAAGGGTGACGGGCGGTTCCGCCCGCTCGAGAACTTCTGCAGCTGCCCGGTGGGCGCGGACTGCAAGCACGTCGCGGCGACCGCCCTGCAGAGCAACACCGAAAGCCTCCTGGCGCAGCACGAACGCGAGCTCGGCGCGCGCCCGGCCCCGCGGCCGTCGGCGCCGGAGGGGTGGCAGGCGTCCCTCCTGGACCTCCTCGGGTCGGACGACACCCCGCACGCCACCGCTCCGCTGACGCCCCTCGGGCTGCAGTTCGAGCTGCGCACCCCCGAGGTCGCCGTCCAGCGGTGGGGGTCCGCAGCCGAGCGCCAGGGCCAGCGCACGCTCAACACGCGCCTCGGCGTGCGGCCGGTCAGCCAGAACGGCAAGGGCAAGTGGATCAAGAACAACCTGTCCTGGGGCAGCATCAGCTACCAGACGTACGGGCTGAAGCTCGACCCCGAGCAGCACCGCTGGTTCTCCCAGTTCCCCGCGCTGCACCGCGGCACCGGGGTGAACTACTTCGGCAACAACGACTCCTGGCTGTACCTCGACGACTTCAGCAACCCGCTCCTGTGGCAGCTGCTGGACGAGGCGCAGCGTCTCGGGATCGCCTTCGTGGGATCCAAGAAATCCGTGACCATCGAGCTCGCCGATCAGGCCACCCTGAAGCTCGACGCGACCGAGACCGACGACGGCTCCCTCCGGCTGCGCCCGGCTCTCGACATCGACGGACGGCCCCACCCCTCGGACACGGCCCACGTCATCAGCACCCACGGCCTCTACACCGTGGCGCCCGATGACACCATCACGCTCGCCCCGACCGCCCGGAAGCTGACGCCCAAGGACATCGAACTGCTGCAGCGCGGCCGCTCCGTCGTCGTGCCCGAGGAGGAGAGATCCCTCTTCCTGCAGGAGTACTACCCGAAGCTGCGGCAGTCCATCGAGGTGGACAGCAGCGACGGCAGCGTGGAGCTGCCCGAGATCCAGCCGCCGGTCCTCGTGGTGACCACCGCCTACGGCACCGACGGCTCCGTGTCCCTCGACTGGCACTTCGACTACCCCCTCGGCGAGACCGTGCAGCGCCGGCCCTTCCGCAGGGGCGGACCCGGCAGCGACGACGGTTACCGGGATGCCGACGCCGAGGACGCACTGGCGTCCGCAGCCCGCGCGGTCCTCGGACCCGTGCCGCTGAAGTCCCTGAAGCTCGAGGACATGCAGGCCGTGGAGTTCGTGGAGGACGTCCTGCCGAAGCTCGCGGAGCTCGACGGCGTGAGCGTCCACGTCGTGGGCGAGAAGCCCGACTACCGCGAACTGACGGAGACGCCCACACTGCGCATCAGCACCGTGGAGACGGACAATCGTGACTGGTTCGACCTCGGCGTGATGGTGACCGTGAGCGGGCGCACCATCCCGTTCGACTCGATCTTCCGGGCCCTCGCCCAGGGTCGGAAGAAGCTGAAGCTCGTCGACAACACCTACCTGTCCCTCGAGCAGCCCGTCTTCGACCAGCTGCGCGAGCTCATCGAGGAGGCCCGGTCGCTGAGCGAGTGGGACCCCGAGTCCGGCCTGCAGATCAGCCGCTACCAGGCGGGCCTCTGGGCGGAGTTCGAGGACCTCGCGGAGGAGACCGAGCAGGCGCAGTCGTGGCGGGATGCCGTGAGCGGGCTGCTCGAGCTCAAGGACGTCGAGGCGACCCCGGCACCGAAGGGCCTCATCGCGGACATGCGCCCGTACCAGGCCGAGGGGTTCAGCTGGCTGGCGTTCCTGTGGCGGCACCAGCTCGGCGGGGTCCTCGCCGACGACATGGGCCTCGGCAAGACCCTGCAGGCCCTGGCCCTGATGACCTACGCGAAGGAGAGCACCGGTCTCGACGCGCCGTTCCTCGTCGTCGCCCCCACCTCCGTGGTGCCCAACTGGTCCAACGAGGCACGCCGCTTCGCCCCGGGCCTGGACGTCGTCTCCATCGGCGACACGCAGGGCGCCTCCGGGATCCCCGTCCGCGACCAGGTGCGGGGCGCGGACATCGTCATCACGTCCTACACGCTCTTCCGGCTCGATTTCGCCGCCTACCAGGACCTTCCGTGGTCGGGTCTCGTGCTCGACGAGGCGCAGTTCGTGAAGAACCGCGCCTCCAAGGTGCATCAGGCCGCCAAGGACTTCGACGCGCCCTTCAAGCTCGCGATCACCGGCACGCCCATGGAGAACAACCTCATGGAGCTGTGGTCGATGTTCAACATCGTGGCGCCGGGGCTCTTCCCCTCTGCGAGGAAGTTCACCGATGACTACCGCACGCCGATCGAGAAGATCGGCGACAACCGGCCGCTCGTCCGGCTGCGCAAGCGCATCCGGCCCCTCATGATGCGGCGCACCAAGGAGGCCGTGGCCTCCGATCTCCCGCCCAAGCAGGAGCAGGTCCTGGAGGTAGAGCTGCACCCGGAGCACCGGCACATCTACGAGACGTACCTCCAGCGCGAGCGGCAGAAGCTCCTCGGGCTGATCGAGGACATGAACCGCAACCGGATGATCGTCTTCCGCTCCCTGACGCTCCTGCGCATGCTCAGCCTCGACGCCTCGCTCGTCGACCCGGAGCACGAGGGTGTGCCCTCCGCCAAGCTCGAGGTGCTCTTCGAGAACCTCGACGGCATCATCGCCGAGGGCCACCGGGCGCTCGTCTTCAGCCAGTTCACGTCCTACCTCAGGAAGGCGGCCGAGCAGCTCGATGCCCGCGGCATCCCGTACGCCTACCTGGACGGCTCGACGCGCAGCCGCGGGGAGGTCATCGACTCCTTCAAGGACGGCGACGCGCCCGTCTTCCTCATCAGCCTCAAGGCCGGCGGGTTCGGCCTCAACCTGACCGAGGCGGACTACTGCTTCCTGCTGGACCCGTGGTGGAACCCGGCGTCCGAGGCGCAGGCCGTGGACCGCACCCACCGGATCGGGCAGACGAAGAACGTCATGGTCTACCGCATGGTGTCCAAGGGCACCATCGAGGAGAAGGTCATGAAGCTCAAGGAGCAGAAGGCCAAGCTGTTCACGTCCGTCATGGACGACGACGCCGTCTTCAGCTCGGCGCTCACGGCGGAGGATATCCGGGGCCTGCTGGAGGCGTAGCCGGCCCCACGGGGCGTCGGGCTTCTCCGCTCAGGCGTCGCTGGTACGCAGCGCGGGTGCGAGCAGTTCCGCGAAGGCCCGGGGCTCCCTGGCGATCCACCAGTGCCCGCCGGGCACCGTGGTCACCGTCAGGTCCTCCACCCACTCCTCCAGGCCCTCGACGAGGTGCGGGGAGAGGAACGGGTCCTTCAACGGCACGATGACGTGCACGGGCACGGTCACCCGTCGTCGCCGGGGCGGCGCGGCGTCCGAGGCCATGTTCGTCCGGTACAGCGCCAGGCCCCGGACGGGGTCCGAGCCGACATTGCGCCGCACCGTCAGTTCGTAGCGGCGGGTGAGGCCGTACCTCCAGACCAGTTCCGGGAGGACCGGCAGCTGGAAGGCCCCGACGTACGAGCTGCGCAGTACCTGTCCCACCCCCTGCAGTGCGCGTCGGGGGTTCTGGAACCGGCTCCTCAGCCAGCGGGAGAAGTGGCGGAGGTCCGGTCCCGAGATGCTGGTGTAGTCCGTGACCAGGCCGTCGGAGCGCTCGTCCTGGACCGCCGCCCAGCCCTGGATGGATCCCCAGTCATGGCCCACGAGCCGCACGCCGCCCGGCGCGCGCGCATCGGACGCGGGACCGGATGCCACGCCCGAGGAGGCATCGCCGACCGCAGGGCCGACCGCAGGGCCGACGGCGGAGGTCACGGCGGAGGTCACGGCGAAGATGTCGTCCACGAGTTCTGCGAGGGTGAAGCCGGCGCCGTCGCGGGGGTGTGAGCGGCCGGCGTTCCGGGTGTCGAAGGCCACGAGGTGGTGGGTTCCGGCGAGCTCGCGGAGGACGGGGTGGAAGACACGGTGATCGTCGGGATAGCCGTGGACGAACACCACGGTGGGCACCTCCGGGCCTGGCTCCAGGCCGTACTCGAACACGGCGAGGTCGGCGCCCTCCGAGCGGATGGTCCTGTGCCTCTGCCGCAATACGTCCATGGGACCCACCCTAGGGGCTGGAACCACTCCCGGGGAGGCCGACGTCGTCCGCCATGACCCTGCCCGCGTCCAGCCGGACGGTGCGGTGCGCCACCGCGTCGGCGAACGCGGCGTCGTGCGTGGCCAGCACCACGGCGCCGCCCTCCCGGGCGTGCCGGGCGAGCAGGCCGGCGAGCAGGGAGCGGGTCGGTTCGTCGAGGCCGGCCGTCGGCTCGTCGAGTGCCCACACGCGGGGGCCCGTGGCGATGAGGCAGGCCAGGGCGACGAGTCGCCGCTGGACGAAGCCCAGCTCGTACGGGTGGGCCTGCTTCGATCCGCCGAGCCCCAGCCGGTCGAGCACTTCGGCGGCCCGCAGGGCGGCGTCGTCCTTCGCGATACCGGCGGCCCGCGGACCGTAGGACACCTCGCGGAGGACGGTGCGCTCGAACAGCTGCTGGTCGGTGTCCTGGAACAGGTAGCCCGCGGTGGCGGCGAGCGCGCCGGTCGGCTGGCGGAGGATCGGCACACCGCCCACGGTGACCCGGCCGGTGTCCGCCCGATGCAGCCCGTTGAGGTGCTGGAGAAGCGTGGACTTGCCGGATCCGTTGGGTCCGCGCACCGCGACGATCTCCCCGGCGCGGACGGACAGGTCGACGGCGGTCAGCCCGGCACCGCCCGTCTGCCCGTCGGGTGCGTGGCGGAAGCCGACGCCCTCCATCCGGACGAGCACGGGAGCCGAGGGGTCCAACGGATCGGGAGCGGCTGAACGCGGCGGATCACCGCCGATGCCGATCCCGTAGCGCCCGAGGCCCGCCCGGTGCGCTTCGGCCAGCGGACCGTCGAACACGCACCGCCCGTCGGCGAGCGCGAGGACGCGGGCGCCCCGCGGCGCGGTCCGGGGCATCAGCGGTTCGCAGACGACGACGCCCGTACCGTCGCGGCGCAGATCCTCGAGCACCGTCGCGACGCCCCGCGCTGCGTGCTCGTCGAGTCCCTGGAACGGCTCGTCGAGGACGAGGATCCTCGGCCGCTGGATCACGGCCGCGGCGATCACCGTCCGTTGCAGCTGGCCGCCGGAGAGCCGCCGCGGGTCCCGGTGCAGCAGGTCCCCGAGCCCGAGGGCCGCGGCCACGTCCCCGACGAGCCGACGCAGGTCATCGGCCGGCACGCCGCGGTTGGCGGGGCCGAACGCGATCTCCTCGCCGACCGTCGCGGACATCATGGACAGCTGGCCCCACGCGCCCTGCGCCACGTGGGCCACCTTCGCGCTCCACGCGGACGGGTCGATCCGCGGGTCGGTGGGCACGCCGTCGAACCGCACGGTCTCCCCGTCGAGCGTGATCGCGCCCCGGAAGGAAGACCCGGCGTCGCCCCCGGTCTGCCCAGCCAGGAGCCTGGCGAGCGTCGTCTTGCCCGAGCCGGACGCGCCGGCGACGATCACGTACTCCCCCGGCGCGATCCCCAGGGTGAGGTCCGTGAGGAGCGTCGTGCCGTCGTCGTAGGCGAAGGATCCGCTCTCGAGGGTGATCACGGCGCCACCGCGAGCCAGACGACCGAGAAGGCGGCCACCGCGACGACCATGCCGCGACGCACCAGCCGCTGCCGGTGGGAGTCCGTGTCCGGCAGGTAGCTGGTGCGGGCCGCGGAGGACGAGAAGCCCCGCGCCTCGAGCATGCGGTTGCGTTCGGAGGCGTCCACGAGCAACCCGATGACCAGCGGGATCATGACGGTGAGCAGGGCCCGGAACCGGGAGAGCGGGCTGCGCCCGACCACCAGGCCGCGTGCCTGCTGGGCCCGGGTGATCTGCTGTCCGCGCAGCGCGACGTGCGGTACGAGCCCGACGGCGGAACCCACGATGAAGACGAGCTTCCTGTTCCAGCCGCGGTGCGTCATGCTCGCCAGGAGGTCGGGCAGGTCCAGCGTCATGGCGGCGGTCAGCAGGACCCCCGTGAAGACGCTCATGCGCAGCCCCATGAGGGCCGCGAAGGCGAGTCCCTCGGCCGTCACGCGCGCGACCCCGAGGTCCGCCAGGACGGTGCGCCCCTCGGGATAGAACAGGCCGTGGAGGAGCAGCGAGGAGATCAGCAGCGGCCCGGCGACCAGGGTGATCGCGAGGCCGATCTGTCGGGCCCTGCCGGAGAGGAGCACGGCGGGCAGCACCACGAGCACGAGGACCGCGAGGGAGAACTGCCAGCGGTCCACCACGAGGACGATCACCACCAGCAGCGCTGCGGCGAGCAGCTCTGTCAGCGGATTGTAGATCCTGCGGCGCGGCATGGCTCAGGCGGCGCCGTCTCCGTGGGAGGTCTTCATCGGGCTCGGGGCGCCCGGTGCGCCGGTGCGCCTGCCGAGCACGCGGTGGGTCCGGGCGAAGGGGAACCGGCGGACGGCGCGGGGCGGCAGTGCGTACACGATCAGCGCGACGACGACGAACACCACGACCTTGTCCAGCGAGTCCGACAGCAGTCCCTGCTTCGTGGCGGCGACCAGGAGCTTGTCGCCCATCGACCGGAAGACGGCGATGATCGCGTTGGTGCCGAACGTGCCGGCCGCGCCGAACATGAACACCGCCACCGGGGCCGCGACCAGCCCGCCGATCGCGCCGACCACGAGCCCTGCGACGGGCGCGAGGTACACGCGGCGGAACGCGCCGTACCGGGCGGCGAGACCCGCGAGCAGTCCGATCAGCGCGGCACCGGCAGCGAAGGGCAGCGCGAACGGGTTGAACAGGCCCCAGATGGCGTTGCTGAGCGCGCCGGTCGCGGCCCCTGCTGCGGGGCCGGCGAGGACGGCGACGAGCACGGTCCCGATCGCGTCGAGGTAGATCTGCATGCCCAGCGATCCGGCGATCTGCCCGATGGCGATGTTCAGGGCGATACCGAGCGGCATCACCACCAGGGAGGCGGTGCTGAGCATCGGCAGGATCCCGGCGACCAGCAGGGCGCCTCCCCCGAGGAACCCGAAGAGCGTGACGAGCGAGGCGACGCTGGCCATCCCACCGGCGATCTCCGCGGGCTGCACGGTCACCAGGAACACGTACGTGGCGATGATCAGTGCTCCGCCGAGGACGATGAGCAGGCGGCGGGGCCGCTGCGCGGTGGTGGCGGGTGCGAGGGTCAGGGGTGAACTCACGATAGTCCTAGGGCGCGATCGAGGGAGGAGGACGCACCTCATGTCACCTCGGCGCCGGCCGCGCAGCAGTGCGGGCACGTCCAGTGTACCGGGGGTCCGGACCACCGCGGCGGGCATGCGCCCGGCGCGTGCAGGGTCAGCCGTGCATCCTCGCGAGGTCCGACAGTCGGCGGACCATCAGCTCGAACACCGCCGCGGGGTCGTTGCCCGTCACGATCCGCGCGTTGGGCGCCCGCTTCCACATCCCCGCGGTGTCGGCGACCGTCTGCCCGACGGTCAGCGGCGACCCCGTCTCCACGTCGACGGTGGCGAGGCGCTCCTCGACGTCGGCCTCCCCCGTCGCGACCATCGCCGCGAAGAGGTCGTGCAGGTGCGCGATGTAGCCCTGGTCGTACAGGCGGTGGAACTCCATGTAGAAGCGCAGCGCGTCCGAGACACAGGCGACGACGGCGTTGTCGCTGCGGCTGCGGGTCCCCACGGGGTCGTCGGGCGAGAGCAGTTCCGGCCCGGCACCGGCGGCACGCGCGACCGCGTCGACGTGGGCGGGTGTGCACTCGATCCGCTCCGTGGTCTCGAGCGCGCACACGACGGGCAGCTTCTCGACCGGCAGCCCCTCGTACGCGGCGAACACCTCCTTCGCGGCGTGCGGGTCCACGTGGATGTTCCACTCGGCCACCGGTGTCGTGTTCCCGGGGTGGTGGAACGCGCCACCCATGATGACGAGCCCCTTCAGGAGCATCGGCAGCTCCGGCTCGGCGCGCAGGGCCAGCGCGAGGTTGGTGAGCGGCCCGGTCACCACAGCGGTGATCTGCCCGGGATGACAGCGGACGGCCTCGAGCCAGACGTCGACGGCGTGCCGTCCCGAGACGCGTCCGCGCGGCGGGGGCAGGACGGCGTAGCCGATGCCCTGGTCGCCGTGCGTCTCCTCGGTGGTCACGAGGGGCACCTCCAGCGGCACCTCGCTGCCGATCGCGACCTCCACACCGGCGTGGCCGCACAGCTCCAGCAGCGCCAGGTTGTTGACGGCGACCTGCCGTGCCCCGACGTTGCCGGCCGTGCAGGTGATCCCCTCGAGGGAGACCCCGGGCGTCGCGAGCAGGTACAGCAGGGCGACGGCGTCGTCGATCCCGGTGTCGACGTCGAGCAGGAGGCGGTGCCTGCCGCCCTCGGGGGCCACGGTCAGTCCGCCGCGGTGGTGCGGAGCAGCTGGAGGCGGAGGGTGCGGGCCGTCTCCATGTGGGTGCGGGCGATGGCGCGGGCGTCGTCACTGCGCCGCTCGGTGATGGCGGAGATCAGCGCCTCGTGTTCGAGGAGCACCTCCTGCCACCGGTCCCCCACGGACAGGGTGGAGCGCGGTGTGTGGATGAGGTGCGTGGAGAGCCGCTGCAGGAGGTCCATGAGGATGGGGTTCCGCGCGGAGGCCCACAGCGACGTGTGGAATTCGAGGTTGTTGGTGACCTTCGTGGTGTCGTCGGGATCGACGACGGCGCGGTCGCGTTCCAGCAGCGCCTCGAGACGCATGATGTCCGCGGTCCCCCGGTTGAGGGCGGCCTGGCCGGCGGCCTCCTCCTCGAGCATGACGCGGAGGTCGTAGATCTGGATGACTTCCTGCGGGTCGATCTGAGGGACCTGCAGGCCGCGGGCCGCCCGTTCGAGCAGGCGTTCGTGCTGCAGCCTGCTGAGGGCCTCCCGCACCGGGGTCCGCGAGACGCCGAAACGCTCCGAGATCACCACTTCCCGCAGGGCGGTGCCCGGCGGATGGACGCCCGCGAGGATCTCGCCGCGGAGGACGCGGAAGATGGCGTCGCCGTCCACGCGCGCCGACAGTTCCGTTGACTCGGTCATGGCGCCCCCTCGGTGTCGCGGTTCGGGTGGCAGGGCGCAGGCCCTGCGTACGGTCCGGGCCGGGAGGTGCGCTCCCGGCCCGGAATCTCGTGGCGCTAGCCGACGAGCTGGCGCAGCACGTACTGCAGGATGCCGCCGTTGCGGTAGTAGTCCGCCTCGCCCGGGGTGTCGATGCGCAGGACGGCGTCGAACTCGACCGGCGAGCCGCCGTCGGCCGGGGTGGCCGTGACCTTCACCGTACGGGGGGTGCGGCCCTCGTTGAGTTCGGTGACACCGCTGACCGCGAACGTCTCCTTGCCCGTGAGCCCGAGGGACTCCGCGTTCTCGCCCGCGGGGTACTGCAGCGGCAGGACGCCCATGCCGATGAGGTTCGAGCGGTGGATCCGCTCGTAGCTCTCGGCGATGACGGCCTTCACGCCGAGCAGCGCGGTGCCCTTGGCCGCCCAGTCACGCGACGAGCCGGAACCGTACTCCTTGCCCGCGAGGACCACCAGCGGCGTTCCCGCGGCACGGTAGTTCTCGGCGGCGTCGTACACGGCTGCCTGCGGTGCGTCCGGCTGCGAGAAGTCCCTCGTGAACCCACCCTCGACGCCGTCGAGCAGCTGGTTCTTGATGCGGATGTTCGCGAAGGTGCCGCGGATCATGACCTCGTGGTTGCCACGGCGTGAGCCGTAGGAGTTGAAGTCCTTCCGCTGCACACCCTTCTCGGTGAGGTAGCGGCCGGCCGGGGTGTCCGACTTGAACGATCCCGCGGGCGAGATGTGGTCGGTGGTCACCGAATCGCCGAGCTTCAGCAGCACGCGTGCGCCGTCGATGTCCTCGACCGGGCTCGCCTCGCGCTGCATGCCCTCGAAGTACGGGGGCTTCCGCACGTACGTGGACTCCGGATCCCAGGCGAACGTGGCGCCGGCGGGCGTCGGCAGGGACTGCCAGCGCTCGTCGCCCTCGAAGATCGTGGCGTAGCTCGAGGTGAACATGCCCTCGTCGATCGACGCGTCGATGACCTGCTGGACCTCCACCGGGTTGGGCCAGATGTCCTTCAGGAAGACGTCGGTGCCGGCCTCGTCCTGGCCCAGGGGCTCGGTGTCGAAGTCGAAGTCCATGGTCCCGGCCAGTGCGTAGGCGACCACCAGCGGCGGCGAGGCCAGGTAGTTCATCTTCACGTCGGGGTTGATCCGGCCCTCGAAGTTGCGGTTACCGGACAGGACGGCGGTGACGGCCAGGTCGTTGTCCTGGATGGCCTGCGAGATCTCGTCCTCCAGCGGGCCGGAGTTGCCGATGCACGTGGCGCAGCCGTAGCCGACGGTGAAGAAGCCGAGCTTCTCGAGGTACGGGATCAGGCCGGACTTCTCGTAGTAGTCGGTGACGACCTTGGAGCCCGGGGCCACGGAGGTCTTCACCCACGGCTTGGACACGAGGCCCTTCTCGACGGCGTTGCGGGCCAGCACGGCGGCGGCGAGCATCACGGACGGGTTGGACGTGTTGGTGCAGGACGTGATGGACGCGATGCTGACGGCGCCGTGATCGAGTTCGAACTCGCGGCCGTCCTTCATGCTCACGCTGACCTTCTTCGACGGACGCGAATCCGGCGCTCCGGCGCCGACCGTCTCGCGGGGCTTCGCGTTCTCCTCGATGTTCGAGGACGCCGTGCCGGGGGTGAAGGTCGGGGCGTCGGAGGCCGGGAAGCTCTCCTGCGACGCCTCGTCGACGGTGCCGCCGGGCGCGAAGTCCAGGTCGGGGTCGTCGGAGTAGTTTCGGAGGTCCTCGCGGAACTGGCTCTTCGACTTGGTGAGCTCCACACGGTCCTGCGGACGCTTCGGTCCGGCGATCGAGGGCACCACGGTGGACAGGTCCAGTTCGAGGTACTCGGAGAAGCGGATCTCGCGCGAGGGATCGTGCCAGAGGCCCTGCTCCTTGGCGTACGCCTCGACGAGCGCCACGTTCTCGGCCGGACGGCCTGTGAGGCGCAGGTAGTCGAGCGTGACGCCGTCGATCGGGAACATCGCGGCCGTGGAGCCGAACTCGGGGCTCATGTTGCCGATGGTGGCGCGGTTGGCGAGCGGCACGGAGGCGACGCCCTCGCCGTAGAACTCCACGAACTTGCCGACCACGCCGTGCTGGCGCAGTATCTGCGTGATGGTGAGCACGACGTCGGTGGCGGTGGCACCGGCGGGGATGTCACCGGTGAGCTTGAAGCCGACGACGCGCGGGATGAGCATCGAGACGGGCTGGCCGAGCATGGCCGCCTCGGCCTCGATGCCGCCGACGCCCCAGCCGAGGACCCCGAGGCCGTTGACCATGGTGGTGTGCGAGTCGGTACCCACGCACGTGTCGGGGTAGGCGCGCAGGACGCCGCCCACCTCGCGGGTCATGACGGTGCGCGCCAGGTACTCGAGGTTGACCTGGTGGACGATGCCCATGCCCGGGGGCACGACCTTGAAGTCGTCGAACGCGGTCTGGCCCCAGCGCAGGAACTGGTACCGCTCGCCGTTGCGCTGGTACTCGATCTCCATGTTGCGCTCGAGCGCGCCGGCGTTGCCGAAGGCGTCGATCTGCACCGAGTGGTCGATGACCATCTCGGCGGGTGCGAGCGGGTTGACGCGCTTCGGATCGCCGCCGAGGTCGGCCACGGCCTCGCGCATCGTCGCCAGGTCGACGACGCAGGGTACGCCCGTGAAGTCCTGCATGATCACGCGCGCCGGGGTGAACTGGATCTCGGTGTCGGGCTGGGCGTCCGCATCCCACCCGGCCAGGGCACGGACGTGGTCCGCCGTGATGTTCGCCCCGTCCTCGGTGCGCAGCAGGTTCTCCAGGAGCACCTTGAGGCTGAACGGAAGGTTCTCGGAGCCTTCGACCGCACTGAGCCTGAAAATTTCGTATTCGGCGCCGGCGACATCGAGTACGCCCTTCGCGCCGAATGAGTCCGCAGTCGTCATGACGTCGGCTCCCTTCAGAGAGATTCGTGGAATAACCCCAGTCTATTCCACCTCCCGCGTCACTGTATACAGTGGTACACCGTGTCGCGGGATCTCTCGCCCCGGCCCGCCGGCGGCGCCCTCAGGCGTCGCGGCGCCCGCCGTCCCTGCCGGAAGTGCCCTGCAGCCCGAAGAACAGCTCGTCCTGCTCGGGGGACTCCACCCGGCTGTGGTCCACCACGGGACCTGTTCCGGCGATCTCACGGATCAGCTCGATGCCTGCGATCGCCTCCTCCTTCGAGGCATAGAAGGTGGAGACGGCGACGAGCGTTCCATCGGGAGCGGTCAGTTTCACGCGGAAACCCTCGTCGTGAGCGTCCACCAGTTTGAAGTAACCTGCCATCGTCCTACCTCCTTGTAAGGGGCGATCTCCACAAACCTGCGGTCTCCTATGATAAGCATACTTATCGACCGGTTTAACCCCTGGCGGCATCCCGTCCGGACAGGTAGGCGGACGGCCACCGGGAGGTCTATCGGTGGCCGGGGCCCGCAGTACCCTGGGGCCGCCCGGGGCGACCCTCCAGCACCACGCGACCACGAAGGAGCACGATGACCGAGCCGAGCAGCGCAGGCAATCCCGATGGTGCGGCCCTTCCGTCGGACCACCCGCTCGGCCCCGCAGTGCCCGTCCCGCCGCGCGAGAAGGAACGCGGGACGGAAGCGGTGCACGCCGGCCGGGAGGCGACGCCCGACGGCGACGCCCGGACTGATGGACGAACGGATGAGCGAGCCGACGTAGCGGGCGGCGACGCGGTCCCCCGACACACCGGGGACGGCCACCCCGGCGGCGATCGGCGCGAGAACGTCCTCGACCCCTCGGCCGGGTCGGCAGGGCACTCCGCGGCCGGCATCCGGGAGGAACAGGGTACGCACGAGGCGGGCGCCGTGCCCGCAGCCTTCGAGGGCGACGGTGCGCCGGGCCCCGAGCACCGCCACCCGGAGGACGCCGCGGACCAGCCTGATGCTTGGGACGGCGGCGGAGTGGCGCAGTAGGCCCGGCACGGAGCGGTCCGGCCGGCGGAAGCGCCGGCGGGAGAGCCGGCGGAAGAAGGGTTCGGCCGCGCGCACGGGCATGCGACGCTGCGCGTCCGCGGCGCCCGGACAGGCTTCCGGAGCAGCCCCGTCAGCGGCCCCGCGCCGCGAGGCGGGCCACGAGCGACGACGGCGCCACCCGCGCGAGCGCCGTGAGCACCTTGTAGCGGCGGCTCGGGACGGACACGGCCTTCCCGGCAGCGGTGTCCCGCAGGCCTTCCCGGACCACGAGCCCGGCATCGAGCCACAGGAGGGCGGGCACGCTCCCCTTGTCCGCGCCCATGCGCTGGTGGAAGTCGGTGTGCACGAAGCCGGGGCAGACCGCCGTCACCCGGATGCCCTCGCGCCCGTAGGTGAGGTTCGCCCAGCGGCTGAAGCTGATCATCGCCGCCTTGGCCGCTCCGTAGGTCCCCCTCGGCGTGAAGCCGGCGACGCTCGCCACATTGATGATGGTGCCCGAGCCGCGTGGGCGCATCGATTGCAGGGCTGCGTGCGCCAGCGACAGCGGCACCTCGACGTGGATCCGGAGGTGGCGGACCTCGTCGTCGAGCGCGTTGTCCGCGAACGGCCGCAGCAGCCCGTAGCCCGCGTTGTTCACGAGGACCGTGACCGGCGCGCGCCCTGTGGGCTCGCCTGCACCGGCCCCCGCCACACCCGCTGCACCCGCCGCCGCCACGCCGCCCGGTGCGGCAGCGCGCAGGCGGGCGAGCACCCGCGCCAGGCCGCCGTCGTCGAGCAGGTCCGCAGCGATCGTCTCCACGTCGACGCCCCACCGGGCGCGGAGGGCTGCCGCGGTCTCCTCGAGCGGGGCGGCGGCGCGTGCCACGAGCACCAGGGCGCACCCGCGCTCGGCGAACTGGCGGGCGAACTCCGCTCCGATGCCGGAGGTCGCCCCGGTGATGAGGACCGTTTCAGTCATGGGGCCACCCTCCCCCGCCCCGGCGGGTACCGCAAGACTGCGCCGACGGGCATGCAACGTCCATGCGACCCCCCGGGCGGTAGGTTCTGCGCTACCGGCGGGCGGCGGGCACTTCTGTACCGCCTCCATCGGTTCCAGCGTCCGGGAAGCCGGACGCACCACGAACGGACTGACGAAGAGGAAGTTCCATGAGCGGAAACAGAGCTGTTGCGTACAAGGGACCGGGCAAGGTCGAGGTCATCGACACCGACTACCCCACGTTCGAACTGAAGGACGGACCGGGCGTCAATCCGGCGAACATCGGCCGGAAACTGAATCACGGCGTCATCCTGAAGACCGTCGCCACGAACATCTGCGGGTCGGACCAGCACATGGTCCGCGGCCGCACCACGGCACCGGCCGACCTGGTGCTCGGGCACGAGATCACCGGCGAGGTCGTCGAGGTGGGCTCCGACGTCGAGTTCATCAAGGAGGGCGACATCTGTTCGGTCCCCTTCAACATCTCGTGCGGGCGGTGCCGCAACTGCAAGGAGCGCAAGACCGGCATCTGCCTGAACGTGAATCCCGCCCGGCCCGGAGCCGCCTACGGCTACGTGGACATGGGGGGCTGGGTGGGTGGCCAGGCCGAGTACGTCCTCGTGCCGTACGCGGACTGGAACCTGCTGAAGTTCCCGGACCGGGATCAGGCGCTGGAGAAGATCCTCGATCTGACGATGCTGTCGGACATCTTCCCCACCGGCTATCACGGTGCGGTGACGGCCGGGGTCGGCGTGGGCTCCACCGTCTACATCGCGGGCGCCGGCCCTGTGGGCCTCGCCGCTGCGGCGTCGGCCCAGCTGCTGGGTGCGGCCGTCGTGATCGTGGGCGACCTCAACGAGGGCCGGCTGGCACAGGCGCGCAGCTTCGGCTGCGAGACCGTCGACGTGTCCAAGGGCGATCCGCGCGACCAGATCGAGCAGCTGCTGGGCGTGCCGGAGGTGGACTGTGGTGTCGACGCCGTCGGGTTCGAGGCGCGCGGCCATGGCGAGGGTGCGGGCAAGGAGGCGCCGGCGACGGTCCTCAACTCGCTCATGGACGTCACGGCGGCCGGCGGCGCGCTGGGCATCCCCGGCCTGTACGTCACGGGCGATCCGGGAGGCATCGACGAGGCCGCGAAGGTCGGCTCCCTGTCGCTCAGTCTGGGCACCGGCTGGGCGAAGTCGCTGTCCTTCACCACCGGCCAGTGTCCGGTGATGAGGTACAACCGCGGGCTGATGATGGCGATCCTGCACGATCGCGTGCAGATCGCCAAGGCCGTGAATGCGAAGTCGATCGCGCTCGACGACGCACCGCGCGGCTACGAGGAGTTCGACGCCGGCGCGGCGACGAAGTACGTGCTGGACCCGAACGGCTACCTCGCCAAGGCCGCCTGACACCGGCCCCGGGGGCGTGTCAAAGAGAGGGTCCGGGCGTGCCGCCCGGGCCCTCTCCGGGCCGTTTCCGGGACGTGCGGCGCCCAGTGTGCCAGACAATCCTCAAATGAGCCAGCTCTGAATCCCTGTTTTTACTCAATGTCAAGCACGGCGCTGTACCGGTTTGGCAACGAATGAAAAATGCCCTACGGTGGAGGCAGTTCCCCGTCCGGGGAAGCGAATAGCTGCCGATGATCGAGCAGCAATGAATGCCCGGCACCGCTCTCCACCGCTCGTTGCTCAACAGGCGGCTGCCGAACCATGACCTCTAAACCGTCAAGGTGAGCAACGGCGCGAAGAAGTCCGGGGACGGACCTAGTGCGGGTGGCCTTTCGGAGCATCGTACCCCCATGAACACACACAAATTCAGCACCAGCGCGCGTCGCGGACTTGCCGCAGTAGCACTCACCGGCCTCGGCCTCGGCGCAGCGGCCGGTGCGGCCAACGCAGCCCCCGCCAGCGACTGGGACGCACTCGCCCAGTGCGAGAGCGGCGGAAACTGGGGCATCAACACCGGTAACGGCTTCTCCGGTGGACTGCAGTTCCAGCCCTCCACCTGGGCAGGCTTCGGCGGCCAGGGCAACCCACAGGACGCCTCCCGTGAGCAGCAGATCGCCGTCGCCGAGAAGGTCCTCGCCGGCCAGGGCTGGGGCGCATGGCCCGCCTGCTCCGCCAAGCTCGGCCTGAGCAGCGGCGCCAACCCGGGTGCCGTCCCGGCCCAGGCGGCTCCGGCTCCCGTCCAGTACCAGTACCAGACGACGGCGCCGGCTCCCGTGCAGTACCAGGCACCGGTCCAGGCTCCCGTGGAGTACCAGGCACCGGTCCAGGCCCCCGTAGCCGTCGCTCCTGTCGCCGAGGCGCCTGTCGCCGTGGCTCCCGTCGCCCTGAGCGGCGAGACGTACACCATCCAGTCGGGCGATACCCTTGGCTCCATCGCGACGAAGCTCGGCGTCACGGGCGGCTGGCAGGCACTCTTCGCCGCCAACGCCGACACCGTCATCCACGCCGACCTGATCTTCACCGGTCACGTCCTGCAGCTCCCGGCCTAGTCCGGGTTCGGATCCGCACTCGGATTCGAGCTGAACCACAGCTGAACCACTGAGCCCCCGCCTCCTCGAGGCGGGGGCTCAGTGGTTTAACGCCTGAACCGGTACGGTCACCCGCAGGACGTGGCGTCGACGTCGATCTTCAGATCATGAGCCACCGAGTAGTCGCGCTCGGGCGTGGAGAAGGCGACGAGGATGTTCTCGGCGCTGCCGTGCGTGACACCCTCGGCGAGCTCGACGGTGACGATGATGTTGACGTGCGCATCGGGCGCCAACCGGTAGCCCTCGGCCGGGACCGGCGGGCCGATCGGCTCGGGCGGCCCGCTGGGTGTCGGCGCCGGGGTCGCACTGTGACCCCCGTGGGCCCCCGCATCGGCGCCCGTGTGGTTGTGCCCCTCGCGGTTGGCCGTCTGGACCATGGACGAGAGGATGTTCAGGCCCTCCGGATCCCCCAGCGTCATCGCGCCGAAGGTGAAGGTCTCAAGCGTGGGGTTATGGAGCATCACGGTGTAGCGCAGGCGGCTGTCGTCGGGCTGCACCCCGCAGAGCTCCGCGCCGTCGATCCCGACGTTCAGCGGATCGTCGCCGAGATCGCCGAGGCCCTCCGTCACGGACGCTGCCCGGTTGCCGGCCTCCGGAGCGCCCGGTGTGGTCGACAGTGTCTGCCCGTCCGCCGTGTTGACGCCGAGGGGATTCTCCTCGACGGCACCGCAACCCGCCAGGGCCAGCGCACTCGCGAGCGCGACGGCGGCCAGGGTGGTGCGCGGTGTCGAGGGCAGTGCACTCAGGAGGTTCACGATCAGCCTGTCCGTGTCAGCCGGCCGCCGGATGGCGAGCCTTCGGCGCTGGTGAACGTGATTCGTCGCACAGCACCGCCCGGCTTGGTCCGGGCCCCGGCGCACCGGGGCGTCCGGTCAGGCGAGGGGCTTGCCACCGGTCACGCCCAGCACCTCGCCGGAGACGTAGCGTGCATCGTTCGAGGCGAGGAAGACGTATGCCCCCGCCAGTTCCGCCGGCTGCCCCATCCGGCCGAGCGGCGTGCCCTCACCGAAGGAGTCCAGCTTCTCGCTCGTGGTCGTGGCCGGCTGCAGGGGCGTCCAGATGGGTCCCGGTGCGACGGCGTTGACCCGGATGCCGCGCTCGCCCAGCAGTTCGGCGAGACTGAACGTCAGGTTGTTGAGTGCAGCCTTCGTGGCCGCGTAGTCCATGAGGCTCGTGGACGGGTGGTAGCCCTGGATCGAGGTGGTGTTGATGATCGAGGCGCCCTCGTCCAGGTGGGGCAGTGCTGCCTGCGTGAGCCAGATGGTGCCGTACACGTTCGTCTCGAACGTCCGGCGCAGCTGACCGGCGTCGATGTCCGGCAGCCCGTTCGGCTGCGCGATGTGGAACCCTGCGTTGTTCACGAGGATGTCCAGCCCGCCGAGCCCGTCGAGCACCTGCCGGATGGCCGAGGGCGCGTAGTCCTCCTCCCGCAGGTCGCCGGGGACGGCGAGCGCGGTTCGGCCCTCGGCGCGGATGAGCTCGAGGCAACTGGCGCCGTCCTCCTCCTCCTCCGGCAGGTACCCGATAGCGACGTCGGCTCCCTCACGGGCGAAGGCGAGCGCCACGGCCCTGCCGATCCCCGAGTCGCCGCCCGTGATGAAGGCGCGCCGCCCGGTCAGCCGTCCGTGGCCCGTATAGCTGTCCTCGCCGTGGTCCGGCCGCGGATCCATGCGCTCGGTGAAGCCCGGGTACTCCTGCAGTTCGGTGGAGGCATCGACGTCTGGACCGCGCGGATCCTCCTGGTCGAGGGTGCCTGAGGGGTCGTTGCCCATGGTGCTCCTGCCGTCGGACGAGCGGTGTGCTGCGTGGACACTAAGCCTACTGTCATTGTGTTTGGGGCGTTAGTCCTCTAGTAATGGATCTATGACAGTGATCCTGAGGTCCCTCGAGACCGCCGTGCCCGCGACAGTCATGGTGCAGTCCCAGGTCCGTGATGTGTTCGCGGCTCAGCCCGGTCTCACCCGGCTCGGCCAGCGTCTCGTCGGAGCGGCCTTCGACTCCTCCGGCATCGAGACCCGCTACACGGTCCTCGAGGAACTGACGCTCGACCGGTCCTTCGACGACCCCCTCTTCTTCGACCGGGAGGAGCTGCGGATCCTGTCCCCCAGTACCAAGGTCCGCAACGAGGTGTACGCGGAGGAGGGCACCAAGCTCTTCGTCGAGGCCGCCCGGAAGGCGCTCGCCGCGGCGCCGGGCATCGAGGCGTCGGACATCACGCACGTCGTCACGGCGTCCTGCACGGGGTTCTTCGCACCCGGCCCCGACTACAAGGTGGTCCGCGCCCTGGGGCTCGACCCCTCGGTGCAGCGCTACCACCTCGGCTTCATGGGCTGCTACGCCGCCTTCCCGGCGCTCCGGTCCGCGAAGGCGTTCTGCGATGCCGACCCGGACGCCGTCGTCCTCGTGATCGCCGCCGAGCTGTGCTCGCTGCACGTGCGCTCCTCCAACAACCCCGACACCATCGTGGGGTCGTCGCTGTTCGCCGACGGCGCCGCCGCGGCCGTGGTCTCCGCGCGGGAGATCCCTTTGACTGCTCCCGCGCTCAGCCTCGACCACTTCGAGACGGTGCTGACACCGGTGGGTGAGGAGGCCATGGCCTGGAACATCGGCGACGAGGGCTTCGAGATGGTCCTCGGCACGTATGTCCCCCACATCATCGACGACCACATCGTCGGGGCGCTCGAACCGCTGCTGGCGCGGGACGCCTCCCTGCAGGGCCTCGACTACTCCGAGATCGAGCACTGGGCCATCCACCCGGGCGGCCGCAGCATCCTGGACAAGGTCGAGGCCAAGCTCGGGCTCACGGAGCAGCAGCTCGTCCCCGCGCGCGAGACGCTGCGCGACTACGGGAACATGAGCAGCGCGACGGTCATGTTCGTGCTGAAGAACATCCTCGACCAGCCGGCCTCCCCGGGGAACGACCGCATCTGCTCGATGGCGTTCGGTCCCGGGCTCACGGTCGAGACCGCCCTCTTCACCCGGATCGGCGCGATCCCCGCCGGTGCCGGGAATGCCGCGCCCGGCGGGGCCGCCGTCGAGGTCGCCGACGAGGTCGACGACGCCGTTCCCGCGGATCTCGAACCCATCCTCACCGAAGCGGGCGCATGAGCCGACCGGGGTTCCTCGCCGTACGGGACCTGGACGCCATCGAGGAGATGGACCGGCCCGACTGCGATCCCGGGCGGCTGACGCGCACCTATGCGCAGTTCGGCATCGTCAACGCCGCGGTGTCCGGGCTGCGCCGCACCTACACGAGCCTGCTGCGACCCGCGTTCTCACCGGACCGCATCAACACCCTGCTGGACATCGGCTCGGGCGGCGGCGACGTGCCGCGCGCGCTGGCACGCTGGGCGCAACTCGACGGCCTGGCCCTCGAGGTGACGGCGATCGATCCCGACGAGCGGGCGCACGCCTACGCGACCTCGCGTCCCGCCCTGCCCGGGCTCTCGTTCCGCCGCGCCCTGAGCTCGGAGCTCGTGGCGCAGGGCGAGGCGTTCGACGCCGTCGTCTCCAACCATGTGCTGCATCACCTGGACCGCGCCACGTTCGCCGCCCTGCTCGACGACTCGGACCGGCTGACCCGGCGCGTGGCCGTGCACAGCGACATCGCACGCCATCCCGTCGGCTACGCCCTGTTCTCGGTGGGCACGCTGCCGCTGCCCGGGTCCTACATCCGCCGCGACGGCCTGACCTCCATCCGTCGCAGCTACACCCCGGCCGAACTGCGGGCCGCGGTCGCCGACCGGCCGGACTGGCAGGTGCGCACGGCGATGCCGTTCATCAACCACCTGGTGCTCGACCGTCGGGACGGACACGGGGACGCCGGCCGTGCATGACGTGATCGTCGTCGGCGGCGGGCCCGTCGGACTGTACACGGCGCTGCTCCTGCGGCAGGCGGGCCTCGACGCCGTCGTGCTGGAACGCCGCGTCGCGCGCAGCGACCATTCACGGGCCATCGGCGTCCATCCGCCCGCGCTGCGCGCGCTCGAGGCCGGAGGGATCGCCGACGAGCTCCGCGCCCGCGGCGTGCTCATCCGCGACGGCGTGGCCCGCAGCGCCGGGCGGCACGTGGGCACGGTGTCCTTCTCCACGCTGCCCGGCGGCGAGAAGTACGTCCTGGCCGTGCCGCAGGCCGTCACCGAGGAGATCCTCGAGCGCCGGCTCGAGGAGCAGTTCCCCGGCACGGTGCGGCGGGGCGTCGCGGTACTCTCCACGCGCGACGACGGCGACCATGTGCTCGCTGTGACGAGGATGCCCGGCGGCGATGCCGCGCTCGAGGCGAGGCTCCTCGTCGCCGCCGACGGTGCCCGCAGCTCCGTCCGCGACGATGCGGGTATCCGCGCTCCCCTGCGCCGCTATCCGGACTGCTACGTCATGGGCGACTTCCAGGACTCCACCGACGACGGCGATGACGCCGTCCTCTACCTCGAGACCGGCGGCATCGTCGAGTCCTTCCCCCTGCCCGGCGGCATCCGCCGGTGGGTGGTGCGCGTCGGCTGTCCGGTGGACCGGCCGACAGCGGAGGACCTGACCCGGCTCATCCGCGACCGGACGGGCGTCGACGTCGATCCCGGCACCAACTCCATGCTGAGCGCGTTCGAGGTCCAGTCGCGCCTGGCCGAACGGTTCGTCGCCGGCCGCATCGTCCTGGTGGGCGACGCCGCCCACGAGGTGTCCCCGATCGGCGGGCAGGGCATGAACCTGGGCTGGCTCGACGCCGTCCGGCTCGTCCCCATCATGACGGCATCGCTGCGCGACGGCCACGACGTCGCCGCCCGGTTGGCCACCTATGAGAGGGAACGCCGGGCGCAGGCGGCGCTCGCCCGCCGGAAGGCGCACCTCAACATGACACTCGGGCGGCCCCTGCCGGCGCCGCTCATGCGCCCGCGCAACGCCGTGCTGGGCGCGCTCATCCGGAACGACGCCGTGCACGGCGGAGTGGCCCGGGCCTTCACCATGCAGTGATCCGCCTCCCCCTTTCAACGACAGGACCCCCGCGGCGTCCGTGTGCCGGCCGACACTTTCGGGTGTCGGCCGGCACACGGATGCCGCGGGGGTCGCCCGAGACCTGCGAGGGTCCGAGGGTCTACTTCCTGAGCAGGCCCTTCTTGACGTTCTCGGGACGCTGCATCTCGCCCTGCTTGGATCCCATCACCACGACGATGCCGCTGATGACGGGCAGGAGCCACTGGGTGGCCTTGAGCTGCGACTGCGCTTTGGCCAGTTCGTCGCTGGCACCGGGACGGGGCTCGGTCGCGCCCTCTCCACCCTGCTCGGCGAGCTCGCCGACCTTCTTGCCGAGCATTCCGGAGTACAGCGAGAGTGCCATGCCCGCGACCGTGACGACGGACTTCCAGACGGTGTTCGAGCCGACCGAGTCCTGGGCCGCGACACGGCCCTTGTTGCCGAGGATCAGGCCGATGCCGCCGATGGCGTGGACGGCGAACGCCGCGATCTGGACCGGGGTCCACTTGGCCCAGCCGAGCGCGGACAGGCGCGTGCGCTCCTTGGGGTCCTTCGCCTTGCCGGTTGCACCGTTGAGTCCGACTGCGCCCATCAGGGTACCGCCGAACCACGCTGCAGCGCCGAGATCGTGGGCTGATCGTGCCAAAAGGTTTCCTGCCATGATGTGAGCTCCTTAGACGTGGTTCCACCTACCCCTCTACATTTATCAGCCTGCTTAGGATTAAGCTATTGCCAGCTTCAAATAGTGAGCGGATGGGATCCCGTCCGCGGAACTGCTACGAAAGGTCCGGGACGGATGGCGGAGGATACGAACGATCTCGACGGCGTATGGGCCCAGTGGAAGGACGCGGTCAACATGAGCGCCTCCGAGCTGGAGAAATGGCTTGACACCGAGGAATCGCAGGCGGTGGGGCAGAAGGAGTCGGGGTCGGGCGAGTCCGTGGGCCACGAATCGGGTCGGCGCATCGTGAAGATCCTCGGTACCAGGCGTGACGATCTCGAGGACGACGACGTCCGGCACATGCACAAGGTGGTGGGCTACGTGCACCGGCATCTCGCCCAGCGGCCGTCCAAGGAGGACATCGGGTCCTCGAAGTGGCGCTACTCGCTGATGAACTGGGGTCACGACCCCCTGAAGTAGGCGGTCTTCCCTGGAAGGATGAAGGGCGCCCCGCCGATGCGGGGCGCCCTTCGTGTCGTCCTGTGCTACTTCGCTACTTCCTCGACAGCGCGCTCTCTCTGTGCGCCGCCTGCTTGCCCGACTTCGCGCTCTCCACGGTGTAGTAGGGCTCGTCCTTGGACGCCTTGAACGTCTGGTCGTCGAAGGTGAACTCCTTGTCGTGCTTCTCCACGACCTTCCCCTCGGTGGCGCCCTGCGACGTGTTCCAGGTGACCTTGTCGCCCTTGCTGAATGACATTGCGTTCCCTCCTCGAGGCAGTGGTGCTTCCGACCCTGTCACCCCGCGGAGGAAAAGGGAACCCTAGGAATCGAGGTGCGTGGGTGCGAAGAGCCGCACGAGCGTCTCCACGACGACGACGTTGGGGCCGTCCGCCGCGAGGCTCTCGCGCAGGGCGTCGCCGACGTCCTCCGGGGCCACCCGGCGCGCCGGGACGCCGAAGGATTCGGCGAGCGCCACGAAGTCGGGCCGGGCGAGCTCGGTCGCCGTCGCCTTGCCGAACGCGCCCTCCATGTACTCGCGGAGGATGCCGTAGCCGCCGTCGTCGACGATCAGCCAGGTGACGGGGATGTCGTGCTGGCGGGCCGTGGCGAGCTCGGCGATGGAGTACATCGCGGAACCGTCACCCGAGACGGCGAGGACCCGTGCGGGCAGTCCGCGCGACTCGAGGCCGATCGAGCCGCCGATGGCACCGGGGAAGCCGAAGCCGAGGCCCCCGGCGCCCTGCGCGGAGTGGAACTGGCCCTCGCGGGCGTCCCAGCAGCTCCAGGCCCAGTAGGCGGAGATGGTCATGTCCCAGAACGTCTGCATGTCCGCCGGGACGGCGTCGCGGAGGTCCTGCATGAACGCGCGCTCCTTGGCGAGGTCCTGCGCATCGAGCCGCGCACCGACGCGTGCCAGGGTCGTGGCGACGAGGGCGACGGCGTCGTAGCCCGGCTCGCGGGACCGGTCGAGCGGCTCGAGGGCCTCGTCGAGGGCGGCGAGGGCCTGACCGGCGTCGGCACGGATCCCCAGGGCGGGCCGGTTGGACTCGAGGACCCGCGGTTCGGCGTCGATCTGGATGATGCGGCCGCGCGGTTCGAGGGTGAAGTAGTTGGACGTGACCTCGCCCAGCGACGAGCCGACCACGAGCAGCACGTCGGCGTCCTCGAGCACCTCGGTGACGTGCCGGTCCTCCACCCATGACTGCAGCGAGAGCTCGTGCGTCCAGGGGAAGGCGCCGTTGCCGCCCGGCGAGCAAACCACCGGCGCACCGAGCTTCTCGGCGATGGAGAGCAGCCACTTCTCGGCCCTGCCGCGCCGTGTGCCGCCGCCGGCGACGATCGCCGGGCGCTTCGAATCGCGGAGCCAGGCCACGGCCTCGCGGGTGAGCTCGATCCGCGGGGGGTTGTCGAAGGGCTCGGCGAGTGCGTCCTCGACCTCGGGCACCATCACGGGATCCAGCAGCACGTTCTGCGGCACCTCGATCCACACCGGCCCCTGGGGCGAGGACACGGCCTCGGTCCAGGCGTCCTGGATGGCCGACGGGATGCCCGAGGCGTGCTGGATGAGGCGCTGGCTCTTGGTGACGTTCGCAGCCGACGCCTTCTGGTCGTCGAGCTGGTGCAGCATGCCCTTGCGGCGCGCACCGAGGCCCTCCAGAGGGATCTGGCTCGCGACGACCACCATGGGGACGCCGGTCGCGTAGGCCTCCTGCAGGCCGGCGAGCGAGGTCAGCGCGCCCGGCCCGGTGGAGAGGAACAGGACGCCGACGTCGCCGGTCGCGCGGGAGAAGCCGTCGGCGGCGAACGCGGAGTTGTTCTCCACGCGTGAGGAGACGAAGCGCAGGTCGGAGCGGGACAGCGCGTCGAACAGACCGAGCGCGTGCTGCCCGGGGATGCCGAAGACCGTCGTCGCGCCGAGGGCGGAGAGGGTCTCGACCACGAGGTCGCCGCCGTTGCGCTGGCCGGTGACGGGGGCGGGGGGCGCGGACGCGGCGCCGTCGGTGATCTCCATCAGTGGTCCTCGGTCATCGGGGCGGCGGGTGCGGGTGTGAGGGTGTCGGCCATCAGCGTCACGAGATCGTAGGCGACGTGGGAGGCCGCCACGCCGGTCATCTCGGCGTGGTCGTAGGCGGGGGCCACCTCGACGACGTCGGCGCCGACGAGGTTCAGGCCGCGGAGGCCGCGGAGGATCTCGAGCAGTTCGCGGCTCGTGATGCCGCCGGCCTCGGGCGTGCCGGTGCCGGGGGCGTGTGCGGGGTCGAGGACGTCGATGTCCACCGAGACGTAGAGCGGCCGGTCGCCGATGCGCGTACGGAGCCGGTCGACCACCTCGTCGACGCCCTGGCGGTAGACGTCCGAGGACGTCACGATGCCGAAGCCGAAGCGACGGTCGTCCTCGAGGTCCCGCACGCCGTAGAGCGGGCCGCGCGTGCCGACGTGGGAGATGGCCTCGGTGTCGAGGATCCCCTCCTCCACCGCACGGCGGAAGGGCGTGCCGTGCGTGTACTCGGCGCCGAAGTAGGTGTCCCAGGTGTCGAGGTGGGCGTCGAAGTGCAGCATGGCCACGGGCGATCCCGCCCGTTCGGCCGCCGCCCGCAGGAGGGGCAGCGCGATGGTGTGGTCGCCGCCGAGCGTGACCAGGCGCGCGCCGTCGGCGGTCAGGTCCAGTGCGTTCTGCTGCACGGTCTCGATGGCCTCGTGGATGTTGAAGGGGTTGACCGCCATGTCGCCGGCGTCTGCCACCTGCACGCGTTCGAAGGGCGAGACGTCGAGGGCCGGGTTGTACGGCCGGAGGAGTCGTGAGGCCTCGCGGATGTGGTTGCCGCCGAACCGGGCGCCGGGCCGGTAGGAGACGCCGGAGTCGAAGGGGACCCCGACGACGGCGATGTCCGCGCGGTCCACCTGGTCGAGGCGCGGCAGGCGCGCGAAGTTGGCCGCCCCTGCGTAGCGGGGGATGCGGGAGGAGTCGATCGGGCCCACATGCCCGCCTCCCGTGACGCGCAGTTCTTCCACAGCTTCCATCCCGTCCGGGCTCCCCTCGCCCATGCGGAGTTGCCCAATATGCATCAAAGGTTTTGCACAAGGCTATTGCCGCGGGGAAAGGGGGTCAACACCCGGCGCGACCCAGGCGCGGCCGCACGCTGGGACCCACACCATGCGGCCTGCCTGTTAAGGAAGCGTCAAGACGGGCCGACGGCGACCGGGCGGGACCTACGGTGATCGAGTGAGTTCCTCCGTACGCATCCCACCGGCACAGGCAAAGACACAGGCACAGGCGCAGCGCGGCAAGCGCCTCGGGCGCTGGCTGCTCGACGAGCCTGCGCAGCCCAGTATCCACCAGCCCGAGCCGGAGCGGACCCAGCCGTGGTGGAAGGTCATGTGCCTCACGGGCGTCGACTACTTCTCGACCCTCGGCTACCAGCCCGCCATCGCCGCTGCCGCCGCCGGCGTCCTGTCCCCGCTCGCGACCCTCATCCTCGTCGCCGTCACGCTCTTCGGTGCGCTCCCGGTGTACAAGCGCGTCGCGTCGGAGAGCCCGCGCGGCGAGGGCTCGATCGCCATGCTCGAGAAGCTGCTGCCCAAGTGGCGCGGCAAGGTCTTCGTGCTGGTGCTGCTCGGCTTCGCCGCCACGAGCTTCCTCATCACCATGACGCTCTCCGCCGCCGATGCGAGTGCGCACCTCATCGAGAACCCCTTCGCCCCGGCCTGGCTGCAGGGCCAGGAGGTCCTCATCACCGTGGTGTTCCTCGGGCTGCTGTCCGGAGTCTTCCTCCGCGGCTTCCGCGAGGCCATCGGCATCGCCGTCGCGCTCGTCGCCGCGTTCCTCGTGCTGAACCTGTGCGTGGTCGTCGTCTCGGTCGTGCAGATCGTGCAGCAGGGCGGCCTCGTGGGGAACTGGTGGACAGCACTGACCACGCAACACGGCAACCCGCTGATCATGCTCGGCCTGGCCGTCCTGATCTTCCCGCGCCTGGCCCTCGGCCTCTCGGGCTTCGAGACCGGCGTGGTCGTCATGCCGCAGATCGACGGCAGGCCCGGCGACACCGAGGAGGACCCGGCCGGCCGGATCGCCGGCGCCCACAAGCTCCTCACCTCGGCCGCGCTCATCATGAGCGGCTTCCTCATCGCCTCGAGCCTCGTCACCACGCTGCTGATCCCCGCCGAGGCCTTCGAGGAGGGCGGCCCGGCCAACGGCCGCGCCCTGGCCTACCTCGCGCACCTCTACCTCGGCGACGGCTTCGGCACCGCGTACGACATCTCGACGATCGGCATCCTCTGGTTCGCCGGCGCATCCGCGATGACCGGCCTGCTGAACCTCGTGCCGCGCTACCTCCCCCGCTACGGCATGGCCCCGGCCTGGGCGAAGGCCGTGCGCCCGCTCGTGCTGGTCATCACGCTCATCGCCATCCTCGTCACCTTCTTCTTCAGGGCCGACGTCGAGGCCCAGGGCGGCGCGTACGCCACGGGTGTCCTGGCCCTCATCACGTCCGCCTCGGTCGCGGTCACGCTCTCGGCACGCCGCAAGCGCCAGCGCGGCCTGACCATCGGCTTCGGCATCGCGACGGTGGTGTTCGTCCTGACGACGGCCGTCAACATGATCGAACGCCCCGACGGCCTGAAGATCGCCACCTGCTTCATCCTCGGCATCATCGTGATCTCGTTCGTCTCCCGCTTGCGCCGCGCGTTCGAGCTGCGGGCCACGGACATCCGCATGGACGAGGCGGCCGTGTCCTTCGTCAGCTCGCAGGACGACGGCGACATCCTGCTGATCGCGCACGAACCCAAGCGCCTCAGCAGCTCCGCCTACCGGCACAAGCTCCAGCACGCCTGCGCCGTCTCGCACTTCCCGGGCACCGCCCGCCCGCTGTTCATCGAGGTGACGGTGGACGACTCGTCCGAGTTCGAGACCGAACTGCGCGTGCGCGGCGTGGTGCGGCACGGCTACCGCATCCTCGAGGTCCACAGTTCCAACGTGCCGAACACCATCGCCGCCGTCATGCTGCACATCCGCGACATCACGGGGCTTATGCCCCACGTCTACTTCCGCTGGACGGAGGGCGACCCGGTGTCCAACCTGTTCAGGTTCCTCTTCACCGGCGAGGGCGAGATCGCACCTGTCACGCGCGAGGTCCTGCGCGCGGCCGAGCCGGACGTGACGAAGCGCCCCTGGGTGCACGTGGGCTGAGGCGAGCTACTTCCCGGAGGCTGCGGGAACGAGCGTCCACAGCACGACGGCCTCGCGGTCGTCCGGGTTGAGCCACGTGTGGGGCTCACGGCCAGGGAAGGTGACGGTGTCCCCGGCCTCGAGCTCGTAGCGGGTGTTGGAGAAGATCAGGACGAAGCGGCCCTCGACCACGTGGAGGGTCTCCACCTCGCAGTCCACCGAGTAGAGCTCGTCCTCCCCCTTGCCGCGGGGCTCGACGACGGCGCGGATCATCTGGAGCCGGCGTTCCGAGCGGGCGGTCATGAGCCGCTCGGTGATACCCTGCCCGCCCAGACTGATCCGGGGTGCCTCAGCTGACCGGGTCAGGTGTGTCTCGGGCACCTGGAACAGGTCCCCGATCGAGATGGAGAGCACCTGGCACAGGGTCACGAGCGAGGCGACGGACGGCGACGTGAGGTCCCGCTCCACCCTGCTGAGGAATCCCTTCGTCAGGCCGGTGGAATCGGCCACCTGCTCGATCGTCATGCGCTGCGCCTGCCGCGCGGCACGGATCCGCGAGCCGATCGCGACCGGGACGTTGGTGGGCTCGACGGGCAGTGCCTTCATGCGTGTCCTCTCCTCCGGCGCTCCGGGAAGGTCCCTCGTCCCCGGGAGGACGGCGGCCTTCGACGGGCATGCCATGGTTGACGCGTGACCCGCGTCACGAGTAGCTTACTAGGCAACATTAGTTGCTCACAGGGCATCGACGCGGGAATCTCGACCGGAAGGCTCGTCCATGCAAGCACTCAATATAGCCATCGTGGTGGCCTATCTCGTCGCCATGCTGGGCTTCGGCTGGTGGGGCAAGTCCCGCACGCGCAACGCCAGCGACTACCTCGTGGCCGGCCGGCGTCTCGGCCCGCTGCTCTACACGGGCACCATGGCCGCCGTCGTCCTCGGCGGGGCCTCCACGGTGGGCGGTGTGGGCCTCGGGTACCAGTACGGCATCTCCGGCATGTGGCTGGTGGTGGCCATCGGCACCGGCGTGCTGCTGCTCAGCCTCCTGTTCGCCCCCACCATCCAGCGGCTCAAGATCTACACCGTCTCGCAGATGCTCACCCTGCGCTACGGGCACCGCGCCACGCGCGTGTCGGGCATCGTGATGCTCGCGTACACGCTCATGCTCTGCGCCACATCCACGGGCGCCTACGCCACCATCTTCGTGGTGCTCTTCGGCTGGGACCGCGCCCTCTCCATCGCCGTCGGCGGCGCGATCGTCCTCGTCTACTCGACCATCGGCGGCATGTGGTCGATCACGCTCGCCGACATGGCCCAGTTCGTCATCAAGACCATCGGCGTCTTCGCCCTCATGCTGCCCTTCTCCCTCGCTGCGGCGGGCGGCTTCTCCGGCATCGCCGAACGCGCCGGGGACGAGTTCTTCAGCATCACCGGCATCGGCGCGCAGAGCATCATCACCTACTTCGTGGTCTACACGCTGGGACTCCTCATCGGCCAGGACATCTGGCAGCGCGTCTTCACGTCCCGGACCCCGGAGATCGCCCGCTGGGGCGGGTCCGCCGCCGGCATCTACTGCATCCTCTACGGGGTCGCGGGTGCCGTCATCGGCATGAGCGCCAGCGTCATCCTGCCGGACATCGAGTCGAGGGACGACGTCTATGCGGACATCGCCCTGAACGTCCTGCCGATCGGTATCGGCGGGCTCGTCCTCGCCGCGGCCGTCGCGGCCATGATGTCCACTGCGTCCGGTGCGCTGATCGCGGCCGCCACGGTGGCGAGGACCGACGTCGTGCCGTTCGTGGCCGGCTGGTTCGGCAGGGGTGGCACGGGCGGCACCGAGCGTGCGACGTCGGAGCACGACGTCGCCTCCAGCCGCTGGTGGGTCCTCGGCCTGGGGCTCGTGACGATCGCCCTCGCCGTGATCGTGCAGGACGTCGTGGCGGCCCTCACCATCGCCTACGACATCCTCGTGGGCGGACTCCTCGTCGCGATCCTCGGCGGCCTCGTCTGGCGTCGCGGCAACGGTGTGGGCGCCGGCGCGTCGATGGCGGCGGGCACCCTCGTGACGCTCGGCGTCATGACGTACCTGGAGGTCACCGCCGAGGCCCGGTACGACGGCATCTATGCCAACGAGCCGATCTACTTCGGACTGGGCGCATCGCTCCTCGTGTACACGGTCGTGTCCGTCCTGACGCGGCCGACGGACCCGGAGGTCATGGCCGCCTGGGACCGGCGGGTCGCCGGCGAGGTGCCCGAGGACGTCCCCGCCGTCCGCTGACCATGTTCCGTCTGGACCGGAGAACGGACGAGGAAGGCCTCCCGGTCATCGCCGGGAGGCCTTCCTCGTCCACAGACTGCTGCGCGCTCCCGCTCGCCGCGGGAAGCCGCCGGTCAGCCCTTCGGGGCGGACGAGCTTCCCCCGCGCCCGCGGCGTCCGCGCAGGCCCTTGCCGCTCCCCTCGACCGGTTCCGCGGCAGCAGCCTCGCCGGTTGCGCCGTCGGGGGTCCCGGTGGCGTCGGCTGATCCTGCGGTCGGGGTGCTGCTCGGAGAACTGCCCGATGAGCCCGCGTGCGCGGACGGATCGCCGGCCATGCGGCCGGTGGGGTTGTCGTCGTCGTCGTGCCCTTCGATCCTGCGCTCCTGCGTCCCGGGCCTCTCGTGTGCCTCGTGGACGGCGATCCCCGCCTCCGCCTTCCTCTGGGCGTGCTCCTCCTTCGGTGTGGAGCTGAGACCGTGGCCCGTCTCGTCGAGGGCCGTCAGCTTCTCGGCCTCCGCGACCTCGTCCTCGGTGATCTCCCCGTCCTTCTCCTTGTTCCAGGCCTTGATGGCGGCCCAGCTGACCGCGGCCACGGGCACCGAGAGGATGGCGCCGATGATCCCGGCGAGGATGGTGCCGGCCGTGAGGGCGACCAGGATGACGAGGGCATGCACCTGCAGCGTGCGGCCCATGACCACGGGCTGCAGGAAATTGCCCTCCAGCTGGTTGACCACGATGACCGCGACGATGACCATGAGGGCCACGAACGGCCCGTTGGCGACGAGGGCGATCAGCGCCGCGAGGACGCCCGCGAGGGTCGCACCGACGAGCGGGATGAACGCGCCGACGAACACGATCACTGCCAGCGGCAGGGCGAGTGGGACGCCGAGGAAGAACAGCGCGAGACCGATGAAGACGGAGTCGACGAGCGCGACGATCGCCGTACCGCGGACGTACCCGCCGAGCACGGCCATGCTGCTGTAGCCCACACGGCGGGCCTTGACCAGACGGCGACCCTTGAACGCGCGGAGCATGAAGGCCCAGATCTTCTCGCCGTCCTTGAGGAAGAAGAACAGGATCACCACCATGAGCAGGGCCCCGGCGAAGAAGTTGCCGGCCGCACTCAGACCGGAGATGGCTCCCGCTCCCACGGTGCTCGAGGTCGCGAAATCGACGGCCCAGTCACGCGCCTGCTGGATCTGCGCGTCGTCGACGGGAATGGGTCCGTTCTGCACGAAGGCATAGAGCTTGTCGAAGCCCTCCACGGCGCTCGAGGCCAGCTCGTCGGCCTGACCGACGACGGCGAACACGATGCCCGTGATCAGTGCGCCGAACAGGACCAGGAGCAGCAGGAACGACACGGCGGTCGCCGCCGATGCCCCCCAGCCCTTCCGTCGGAGCCAGTTGACGAACGGCCCGATGGCAGCGGCGAGGATGAGCGCCAGCAGCATCGGGATGACGACGAGCCTGACCTGGATCAACGCGTACACGGCCACCACGCCGAGGACCAGGAGCAGCAGGACCTGCGCAGCCCTGATGCTGGCATTGCCGAGGCTGTCCCGCCAGGGCCCCTTCGGTCCCGGGATTCCCGCCCGTGTTTCTGCGGATTGTGTCATCGAGTGTCTCTTTCTCCTTCGGCGCGATGGCCATCGTCGAGCAGTTGGGTGCGTACCTCGCGGCGGAGCACCTTGCCGATCAGGGATCGAGGCAGGTCCTCGGCCCGGGAGATGGTGCGCGGGACCTTGTAGGCCGCGAGCGCCCCGCGGCAGTGGGCGCGGAGGGCCTCCGGGTCGAAGTCCGCCCCGGTCGCCGGGACCACGACGGCGGCGACGTCCTCGCCGCCACCACTGCGCGGGAGTCCGACGACGGCGGCATCGGCGACATCCGGATGGGCCCGCAGGGTGTCCTCGACCTCGGACGGCGCGACATTGAAGCCTCCCGTGATGATGAGCTCCTTGATGCGGTCCACGATCGTGATGAAGCCGTCCTCGTCCATCCGGACGATGTCTCCCGTCCGGAACCAGCCGCCGTCGAGCAGGGCGGCGTGGGTCTCGTCAGGTTTGCGCCAGTAGCCCTGGAACACCTGCGGACCGCGAATCAGCAGCTCGCCCGTCTCCCCGGCAGCGCGGTCGGTGCCGGGCTCCTCCGGATCGACGATGCGCACGTCCGTCCCGGGGAAGGGCACGCCGACGGTCCCGGGGCGCCGCGTGGGCCCGATGGGGTTGCCGGCGGCGACGGGCGAGGTCTCGGTGAGGCCGTAACCCTCGATGAGGTAGCCGTCGGTGGCGGTTTCCCACGTCTCCACGGTGGATTGCGGCAGGTTCATGGCCCCGGAGATGGCGAAGCGGATACTGCGCAGGTCCGCACCCCGGGCGGCTGCCCCTGCCGCCAGCCGCTCGTAGATCGGCGGCACGGCAGGCAGGAAGGTGGGTGGGCTCTTCCTCGCGGCATCGAGGACCAGGTCGACGTCGAACCTGGGGAACAGCACGAGCTTCGCGCCGATGCTCATGGCGAAGGTCAGGCAGAGCGTCAGGCCGTAGGCGTGGAACATGGGCAGGACGGCGTAGACCGTCTCCCGCCCGGCCTCGAGGCCGGGCACCCAGGCCCGGCCCTGCGCCGCGTTGGCGAGCAGGTTCCGGTGCGTGAGGATCGCGCCCTTGGGCACCCCGGTGGTGCCGCTCGTGTACTGGAGCACCGCGGTGTCCTCCGCGGTCGGGCGCGGGTGCTTCGCCGACAGCGGCCGGTGACGCAGCAGGTCCCGCCACCGCACGAGCGTCCGCGGCCCGGTGAGCTTCTCCGTCGTGGTGAGCGCGTCCCTGGCCTCACGGGCCCGGCGCATGGGCAGTGCCAGGGCGAGGCGGCGCGAGGCGGGCATCGCGCTGACGAGGTCCACCGATACCACGGTGGTGACGGCGATGTCGGCGGGCAGCTGCTGGATGCGGGGCACCACGCGGTCCCAGGCGATCGCCACCGTGGCCCCGTGGTCCTCGAACTGGTGCCGCAGCTCGCGGTCGGTGTACAGGGGGTTGTGCTCGACGACGATCGCCCCGAGCCGCAGGACGGCATAGAACGCGACGATGTGCTGCGGGCAGTTCGGCAGCACGAGGGCCACGCGGTCACCGGCGCCCACCCCGAGGGAGGACAGGCCCGCGGCGGCCCGGGCGACGGCCTTCCCCAGATCCCCGTACGTGGTCGGGGCGCCGAAGAATTCGAGGGCCGGTGCCGTCCGGTACTCCCGCACCGATGCGTCGAGCAGGTCCGGGAGGGTGCCGTCGGGTACGTCGAACACACGCGGCACGTCCGGTGCATAGCTTGCGACCCACGGTCGGGCTGCCAAATCCATAAGCCTGCTTTCTGTTATCCGTTCGAGGATATCGCGGGTGGCCGGGCCACGGTACCCGCACGCCGCCCATCCTCGCCCGCCCCGGCCGGGACACATGGTCGGGTAGACTGGTGGGTCGAAGGGGAGTAGCTCCACGTCGTCAGGACGTGCGGCCTGTCGACATACTGGCACCGATGGTGCCCGGCAATCCACCGGTCAACCCGGCGAGCGAGACCTTCGGCCGAACCGACGCACCTGAGTCCACCGGCCGGAGCTTCCCGCTTCGGTGCCGGATGCGCAGGCGCACGACACCCATCGGAGCACCCGTGACACCCCCCGAACAGTCCCCCTCCCGCGACGACATCCGCCGGTGGCGCCAGTACCTCGCCGACGAGCGCGCGGAGGCCGCCACCTACCGGGACCTCGCCCGCCGCCGGACCGGTGAGGAGCGGGAGATCCTCCTCGGCCTCGCCGAAGCCGAGCGCCGCCACGAGGCGCACTGGCTCGCCCTTCTCGGCGATCACGTCGGACGCCCCCAGCGGCCTTCCTTCCGCAACCGGCTCCTCGGCCTGCTCGCGCGGCGCTTCGGGTCCGTCTTCATCCTGGCGCTCGCGCAGCGCGCCGAAGGGCGCTCCCCCTACGGGACGGACCCCTCCGCCACGAGCGCCATGGTGGCCGACGAGCAGATCCACGAGGAGGTGGTGCGCGGCCTCGCCACCCGTGGCCGCAACCGGCTCTCCGGCAACTTCAGGGCCGCCGTCTTCGGAGCGAACGACGGCCTCGTCAGCAACCTCGCACTCGTCATGGGTATCGGTGCCACGGGTGTCTCCACCTCGTTCATCCTGTTCAGTGGCCTGGCCGGGCTGCTTGCGGGCGCCCTGTCGATGGGCGCCGGCGAGTACGTCTCGGTCCGCTCGCAGCGCGAGCTGCTCTCGGCGACGCGCCCCACGCAGATCACCCTCACCGCGGCCAAGGAACTGGACATCGACTCCAACGAGCTGGTGCTCGTCTACCGGGCGCGCGGCATGACGCCGGCGGCGGCGGAGCACCGGGCGGCGGAGCGGCTCGGCCTGTACAGCTGCGACTGCGACCCGAGCTTCTCGCTGCAGCCCGAGCAGGAGGAGGACGTCGACCAGCACGAGGCGGTCGGGACAGGCCTCGGTGCCGCCGCCTCCAGCTTCTGCTTCTTCGCCTCGGGCGCCATCATCCCGGTGCTGCCGTACATCCTCGGCCTCGGCGGCCTGACCGCCGTCGTTGCGGCCTGCGTGCTCGTGGGGCTGGCCCTGATGGCCACCGGCGCGGTGGTCGCCCTGCTCTCCGGCGCGTCGCCGCTGCGCCTGGCGCTGCGGCAGCTCGCCATCGGGCTCGGTGCCGCCGGCGTCACCTACCTGCTCGGCCTGCTCTTCGGCACCTCGGTGGCCTGACCGGGCGGCCTCCGCGTGCGCCCTGCGCGAACGTGCCTCCCCCCGGCCACCCGTGCGGTGCTGCAATGGTCCCTATGGACGAGCAGGAGGCTCTCGACGCGTACTCGGCGGCGGTCGTACGGATCGCCGAGTCCACCCTGCCGTCGGTCGCGGCGGTGTCGGTGCGTACCGCGCGCGGGACCGGGGCGGGCAGCGCGTCGGTCATCTCGACCAGCGGGCACCTGCTCACGAGCGCCCACGTGGTCGCCGGCGCACAGCGCACCGAGGTCGCGTTCGGTGACGGGTCCGTCCTCGGGGCGCGCGTGGCGGGCAGGGACCCGCTGTCGGACCTCGCCGTCCTCGAGGCCGACGGCAGCACGCCGCCGCCGGTGCCGTGGGGGGATGCCGCGAAGCTCCGCGTCGGGCAGCTCGTGGTCGCGCTCGGCAACCCGCTGGGCATGGCAGGCAGCGTCACCGCCGGGATCGTGTCCGCGCTCGGCCGGTCGCTGCCCACGCTCTCCGGGCGCGTGGTGGACGAGGTCATCCAGACCGACGCGAGCCTGAACCCGGGCAGCAGCGGAGGAGTGCTCGTCGACAGTGCGGGACGCATGGTCGGCGTGAACACCGCCGTCGCCGGGATCGGACTCGGTCTCGCCGTGCCGATCAATGCGACCACCCGGGAGATCATCGACGCGCTCATCACCCGTGGCCGCGTCCGGCGCGCGTGGCTGGGAGTGGTGGGAGCCCAGCTCACCCTCGGCCCCGAACTCGCGGCCCGCGTAGGATCGCGCACCGGCATGCAGGTGGCCTCCGTCGTCGCGGGCAGTCCTGCCGCAGGCGCCGGGGCCCGCGCCGGCGACATCGTCATCTCCCTGGACCATCTCCCCGTCCGCAGCGCGACAGGGATCCAGCGGCTGATGGTCGAGACGGCGATCGGACGGCGCATGGAGATGACGGTCTGGCGCAATGGAGCCCTGGTGGACATCGTCGTCCAGCCCGAGGAACTGCGCGTGCCCTGAGGTGTGGAGGCCGGCCCTCCGCCGCGCCGCCTAGGCTGCGTCGCGCTGCTGCAGGACGTGGTCCTCGAGCTTGCCGAGCGTCGCCTCGATGCTCGCGGGGTGCCTGCGGGTGAACCCGGTCAGTCGGAAGACGAACCTCCACGGCACGGCACGGCCGTCCCATTCCTCCCGCACCAGGGTCGCGTCACCGCGGGGTTCGAGCGTGTAGCGCCAGACGTGGGCCGAGAAGTGCCGCCAGGCGATGCGGCGGCCCTCCTCGAACTCGACCACCCGGTTCAGGATCCTGTAGGGCGCGCCCATCTTCATGTCCATACCGAACCTCGCTCCCAGGGACAGGCGCGCCGGGCCGTCGGGCTGCTCGCCGCGCACGGTCCCGGACCCGTCGATCACGCTGTGGAGGGCCGGGGTCGCGAGGACCTCGAAGATCCGTCCGGCGGGCGCATGGATGATCCGTTCGCGCGCGATGAGATAGGGGTCCGTGCCGGGCGTCGTCGTCATGTCCCCATTCTGCCCGGTCGTCGGACCCGGGTCCGAGGGCCGGACCCCTCCGTGCGGAAGGGCCCGGCTCCGCCGGTCAGGGCTTGAGCAGCACCTTGATGGCGCGGCGCTCGTCCATGGCCCGGTACGCCTCGGCGGCGTCCTCGAGGGGCATCTCGACGTCGAACACGCGTCCGGGGTTGATCGTCCCGTCGAGGACGTCCTTCAGCAGTTCGGGGATGTAGGTGTGGGCGGGGGCCATGCCGCCGCCCACCGTGATGTTCTTCGCGAACAGGACGCCGATGGGCAGTTCCGGTCCGCCTGCCGGCACACCCACGAAGCCGAGGTGGCCGCCGGGTCGCGTGCTGCGCAGCGCCTGGTCCATGGACTCCTTGGTGCCCACGCACTCGAGCACCGAGTCGGCGAGCACTCCACCGAGCAGCTCGCGCACCTTCGCCACGCCCTCGTCGCCGCGCTCGGCCACGATGTCGGTCGCCCCGAACTCGCGGGCGAGGGCCTGGCGGTCCTCGTGGCGGGACATCGCGATGATGCGCGCAGCACCGAGACGCTTGGCCGCGAGGACGCCACAGAGACCCACGGCCCCGTCACCGACCACGACGACGGTGCTGCCCGGGCCCACGTTCGCGGACACGGCGGCGTGGTGTCCGGTGGACATGACGTCGGAGAGGGTCAGGAGGCTGGCCGTCAGGGCGGCGTCGGGCTCGGAGACACCCTCGACCTTGCGCAGTGTGCCGTCGGCCTGCGGGACGCGCACGGCTTCGCCCTGGCCGCCCTGCAGGAAGTCGCCGTGCTCGTCGGTGCTGCCCCAGCCGGCGAGATGGTCGCACGCGACCGTCACGCCGTTGAGGCACTGCGGGCACTTCCCGCAGCTGTCCACGAACGGCGCGATCACGAAGTCGCCGACCGCGAGGTCCGCCACGTCGTCGCCGACGGACTCCACCACGCCGACGAACTCGTGCCCGATCGCCTTGGGTTCCTTGGTGGGCCGGACCCCCCGGTAGGGCCAGAGGTCCGAGCCGCAGACACACGTGGCGGTGACCCGGACGACGGCGTCGGTGGGACGGATGATGGTCGGGTAGTCACGGTCCTCGACGCGGATATCGCCCGGTCCGTGGATGATGGTGGCGCGCATGTGATCTCCTGGAAGTTGCCTGACGCAAGTAATGGTTCCCCTGCCGCCACTGTACAAGCAGCGCGAAGGCGGCCCTACCGTCGGGGTGTCCCCGTGGCGGACTTGAACTCGTGCTCCAGTTCCTCGAGACTCCTCCCCCGGGTCTCGGGGATGTAGCGACGGGCGAAGACGATCGCCGCGACCCCGAGGACCACGAACACGAAGAACGTGCTCGAGATGCCGATCACGTCCATGAGGATCGGGAAGCTGAGGCTCACGGCGAAGTTGACCATCCACAGGACGAACACGGCGGCGCCCATGCCGAGGCCGCGCAGGCGCATGGGGAAGATCTCCGACAGCATCAGCCAGGTCACGGGCGAGATGGCGCCCTGCTGGAAGGCGAGGAACGTCACCGTCAGTGACAGGACGAGGAAGCCCCGGACCGTGCCTTCGGGGACCAGCAGCGAGACGACCCCGATGGTGAGCAGCGCGGACGTCGTCCCCATCTGGCCCACCAGCAGCATGGGACGGCGCCCCACCTTGCCCAGCAGCCAGATCCCGACGAAGGTGGCACCCACGGAGATGACCCCGTTCGCGATGTTCGCCGTCAGCGCGGCCTGCGTCCCGAAGCCCGCGACGACGAGGATCTGCGTGCCGTAGTACATGATCGAGTTCACGCCGGTGATCTGCTGGATGACCGCGAGGCCGAGGCCCACCACGACGATCCGGCGGAGCCACGGCACGCGCAGGTCGCGGAAGCCCACGTCCTCGCGTTCGCGGTCCTCGATGGCCGTCGACCTGACTTCTTCGTACTCCTGCCGTGCCACGGCCGGCGGACGGAGCCGCTGCAGCACGCGGAGGGCGGAGCCGAAGGCTCCCTGGCCGGCCAGCCAGCGGGGACTCTCCGGCACGAAGTGCATCCCGATCCACAGGCCGATTGCCGGGAGGGTCGCCAGGACGAGCATCCAGCGCCAGATGCCGTGGCTGTCACCGAACACGTTCCCGAGGAAGGCGCTGGTACTGAAGGCGAGCAGCTGTCCGGTCACGATCATCAGTTCGTTGCGCGTCACCACCTGTCCGCGCCGTCCGGCGGGCGACAGCTCCGCGAGGAAGATCGGCACCATCACGGACGCGCCGCCCACGGCGAGTCCGAGGACGAGCCGCGACACCACCATGACGGTGACATCCGGGGCGAGGGCCGTGCCGAGGGTCCCGATCAGGAAGACGATCGCGAGCACGATGATCATCTTCTTCCGCCCGTAGGCGTCGGTGAGCCGCCCACCGGCGAGGGCCCCGAACGCCGCACCGAACACCAGCGAGCTCGCCACGAGTCCTTCCGTGAAGGCCGTGAGCCGGAGGTCGTCCACCATGAACGGCAGGGCCCCGTTGATCACCCCGGTGTCGAAGCCGAAGAGCAGGCCGCCCAGGGTTGCCACCCAGGTGACGCGCCGCAGGTACCTGCTCTGCGTCGCGCCGTCGGCGGCTGCCGCCGTGCCGTGCCTGGTCGTACTGCTCATGGTCCGCTCATCTTCCGCTGCTGCTCCTCCGACTCCGCCGTTCCGCCGACTCCGCCGTTCCGCCGACTCCGCCGTTCCGCGCCACCGGTCCGCGGCACCGTTCCGCTTCAGGCGGCGCACTCCTCACGCTACGTCGCCCCGCGAGGACTCTCGCGGGGTGCCGATGGGTCGACGCGGGTTGACACGGCCGGACCGCCCGCGCCTGCAGGGTCCCGGGAAACGGAACAGCCTCCCCCGCGCGAGCGGAGGAGGCTGTTGCCGAGGAACCAGGATCAGAGCGTGGCGTAGACCTCGCGGAGCAGCGTCGCGGTCTCGGACGGCGTCTTGCCGACCTTGACGCCCGCGGCCTCGAGGGCTTCCTTCTTGGCCTGCGCGGTCCCCGCGGACCCGGAGACGATGGCGCCGGCGTGGCCCATGGTCTTCCCTTCGGGGGCCGTGAAGCCTGCCACGTAGCCGACGACCGGCTTGGTGACGTTCGCCTTGATGAACTCGGCGGCACGCTCTTCGGCGTCTCCGCCGATCTCGCCGATCATCACGATGGCCTTGGTCTCGGGGTCGGCTTCGAATGCCGCGAGGGCGTCGATGTGCGTGGTGCCGATGACCGGGTCACCGCCGATGCCGATCGCGGTGGAGAAACCGAGGTCGCGGAGTTCGTACATCATCTGGTAGGTCAGGGTGCCGGACTTGGACACGAGGCCCACGCCGCCCTTGCCGGTGATGTTCGCCGGCGTGATGCCGACGAGCGCCTCACCGGGCGTGATGATGCCGGGGCAGTTCGGGCCGATGATGCGCGTGATCTGCTTCCCGTCGGCGTCGATCTTCGACTGGGCGAGGGCCCAGAAGGCGGCCGAGTCCTGTACGGGCACGCCTTCGGTGATGACGACGACGAGGCCGATGCCGGCCTCGATGGCCTCCACGACGGCGTCCTTGGTGAAGGCCGGCGGGACGAAGACGATCGACACGTCGGCGCCGGTCTCCTTGACGGCTTCCTCGACGGTGCCGTACACGGGCAGCGTGACGTCGCCGTGGGTGACGGTGGTGCCGGCCTTGCGGGCGTTGACGCCGCCGACCACCTGGGTGCCGGCCTTCAGCATGAGGGCTGTGTGCTTGGTGCCCTCACCGCCCGTGATGCCCTGGACGATGACCTTGGAGTCCTTGGTGAGGTAGATAGACATAGGGGTTCTCTTACTTTCCGTAGGCCAGAGCGGCGGCCTTGTCGGCGCCTTCGTCCATGGTGTCGGCGAGGGTGACCAGCGGGTGGTTCGCCTCGGCGAGGATGCGGCGGCCCTCTTCGACGTTGTTGCCGTCGAGGCGCACCACGAGGGGCTTGTTGGCCTCGTCACCGAGGATCTCGAGTGCCTTGACGATCCCGTTGGCGACGGCGTCGCAGGCGGTGATGCCGCCGAAGACGTTCACGAAGACGCTCTTGACCTGGCTGTCGCCGAGGATGACGTCGAGGCCGGCGGCCATGACCTCGGCGGACGCTCCGCCGCCGATGTCGAGGAAGTTGGCGGGCAGCACGCCGCCGTGGGCCTCGCCGGCGTAGGCGACGACGTCGAGGGTGGACATGACCAGACCGGCGCCGTTGCCGATGATGCCTACCTGGCCGTCGAGCTTGACGTAGTTGAGGTCGTGCTCCTTGGCCTTGGCCTCGAGCGGATCGGCGGCGTCCTTGTCCTCGAGCGCGGCGTGGCCGGCGTGGCGGAACCCGGCGTTCTCGTCGATGGTGACCTTGCCGTCGAGGGCGAGGATGTCGCCGCTGCCGGTCTTCACGAGCGGGTTGACCTCCACGAGCGTGGCGTCCTCCTTCACGAAGACGTCCCAGAGCTTGAGGATGGTGTTGATGACGCCGCTCCGGAGTTCGGGGGCGAAGCCTGCGGTGTCGACGATCTCCTCGGCCTTCGCCTGGTCGATCCCGGTGCCGGGGTCGACGGCGATGCGCGCGAGCGCTTCGGGGCGTTCGACGGCGAGCTGTTCGATCTCCACGCCGCCCTCCACCGAGCACATGGCCAGGTAGTTGCGGTTGGAGCGGTCGAGCAGGACGGAGAAGTAGTACTCCTCGGCGATGTCCGCGCCCTGCGCGATCATGACCGTGTGGACGGTGTGTCCCTTGATGTCCATCCCGAGGATGTCCGAGGCGTAGGCGAAGGCCTCGTCGGGGTTCTTGGCCACCTTGACGCCGCCGGCCTTGCCGCGGCCGCCGACCTTGACCTGAGCCTTGACGACGACGACGCCGCCGATCTTCTCGGCCGCTGCTTTAGCTTCTTCCGGGGTGTGCGCCACGATACCGGCGAGCACGGGAACTCCGTGTGCCTCGAAAAGATCGCGCGCCTGGTATTCGAACAGGTCCACTGAGTTGAAGTCCTTCTACGTCGAAGCAGGTGTACAAGAGGGAACTGTAGCCTCTCGGGCCCGAGGCCCTCCCCAGAGTACCGGTTTAGTGAGTAAGGCCACAGTTCTATCCTTTGTAGAAAACGGTCTGCCGTTCGTTGGGGTTTTTCACCCGGATCCCGTCACCGTCCCGCGGCCGGCGACGGAGCCACTGCCGGTCGCGAGGTTCCCGCGGATCATGCCGTCCCCGGGGCTCAGGCCACCTTGGTGAGCGGCGCGTAGCGCAGCAGCAGCCGCTTCTCCCCGACGTCGAACCGGACCTTGGCGACCGTCTTGTCGCCGGCGCCCTCGACGGACAGCACCGTGCCGTTACCGAAACTCGCGTGATTGACCTTGTCCCCGGCCGTGACAGAGACGACCTCCTTCTGGGGCTGCACACGCCCCACCGCCTTCGACGGCGAGGTGGTACCGCCGTCGAAGCCGCCACCGCTCGCACCCCAGTAGGAGCCGCTGAACCGCGGACCACCGATACTGCCGCCCGTGGCCCACGCGGGCTTCGCGGCGCCCTCGCGCTTCCACTGGATGAGCTCCTCCGGGATCTCGCTGACGAACTGGCTCTCGGGGTTGTACTGGCTCTGCCCCCACATGCTGCGCACCTCGGAACGGGTGACGTAGAGGCGCTGCCGCGCGCGCGTGAGCCCCACGTAGGCCAGCCGCCGTTCCTCGGCGAGCTCCTTGGGGTCGGTGGCGGAGCGCTGGTGCGGGAAGATGCCCTGCTCCATGCCCGTCAGGAACACCACGGGGAACTCGAGGCCCTTGGCGGTATGGAGGGTCATGAGAGTGACGACGCCCTGGCGCCGCGCCTCCTCCACCGCGCGCTGCACATCGGCGGCGGAACCCTCGAGGGCGTCGGGGATCTGGTCGGCGTCGGCCACGAGGGACACCTGCTCCAGGAAGTCCCCCAGCGTGCCCTCGGGGTTGTCACGCTCGAACTCACGGACGACGGCGACGAGCTCCGCGAGGTTCTCCACGCGGGACTCGTCCTGCGGGTCGTTGCTGGTCCGCAGCTGCTCGAGGTACCCGGTCTGCTCCAGCACCGCCTCGACGGCGGCGGACGCGCCGGAGCCGCCGGCCACCTCCGCGAGGTCGTCGATCAGCTTGACGAACCCCGCCACGGAGTTGACCGAGCGCGTGGCCATGCCCGGTGCCTGGTCCGCCCGGCGCAGGGCCTCCATGAAGCTGACCCGCTCGCGCTCGCTCAGGGCCGCGATGGCGTATTCGGCGCGGTCGCCGATGCCGCGCTTGGGCTCGTTGAGGATGCGGCGGAGATTGACGACGTCGTCCTGGTTCACGAGGACCCGCAGGTACGCCAGGGTGTCCTTGATCTCCTTGCGCTCGTAGAACCGCGTGCCGCCGACCACCTTGTAGGGCAGGCCGACGCGCAGCAGGATCTCCTCGATGGACCGTGACTGTGCGTTGGTGCGGTAGAAGATGGCGACGTCGCCGGGACGGATGCCGTCCTCGTCCTGCAGCCGGTCGATCTCCTCCGCGATGAAGCGGGCCTCCTCGTGCTCGTTCTCGCCGACGTACCCGATGATCTTCTCGCCGCTGCCCTCTGCGGTCCACAGCCGCTTCTCAGGCCGGTTCGGGTTGCGGGAGATCACGGCGTTGGCGGCGCTGAGGATGTTCTGGGTCGAGCGGTAGTTCTGCTCGAGCAGGATGGTGCGGGCGCTCGGGTAGTCGTTCTCGAACTCGACGATGTTCCGGACGTCGGCGCCGCGGAAGGCATAGATGGACTGGTCCGAATCGCCGACGACCGTGAGCTCGGCCGGGTCGTCCGAGGATTCGCCCGGGACGCCGACGATCTCCCGGACCAGGGCGTACTGGGCGTGGTTGGTGTCCTGGTACTCGTCGACGAGGACGTGCCGGAAGCGGCGCCGGTAGTAGTCGGCCACGCCGGGGAAGGCACGGAACATGAACACCGTCTGCGCGATCAGGTCGTCGAAGTCCATCGCATTGGCCTGGCGCATGCGCTGCGCATAGCCCGAGTAGACCTCGGCGACGGCCTGCTCGAAGGGATCGGAGGGGTCCACGTCGGAGGCGAAGGCCTCCTCGTCGATCAGCTCGTTCTTGAGCGCGGAGATCTTGTGCTGCATGGCCTTCGGGGCGAACTTCTTGGGGTCGAGGTCCAGTCCCTTGGCGACGAGCGTGATCAGGCGCAGCGTGTCGGCGGAGTCGTAGATGGAGAAGTTGGAGTTGAGGCCCACGGAGGCTGCCTCCCGGCGCAGGATCCGCACGCAGGAGGAGTGGAACGTCGAGATCCACATGCGCTTGGCGACGTCGCCGATCAGCCCTTCGATGCGCTCGCGCATCTCGGCGGCTGCCTTGTTGGTGAACGTGATGGCGAGGATCTGCCCCGGGTGGGAGCGGCCGGTGGCGAGCAGGTACGCGATGCGATGGCTCAGCACGCGGGTCTTGCCGGAGCCGGCTCCCGCGACGATCAGCAGCGGCGACCCGCCGTGCTTCACGGCCTCCTCCTGCTGGGGGTTCAGCCCCACCAGGAGTTCCTGCGCGCGGTGCTCGTCGACGCCGACACGCGACGGCACGTGCTCGGTGGCGGGGTCCGCAGGCTCCGCCGTCCCCGCCATCGCCGCCTCGCGTGCTCGCTTCTTCTCGGCGGGCGTGGGCGGGGAGACGTAGGGATCGAAGAGCATGTCCATGGTGCATCAAGTCTAGGCCGTGCCCCCGACACTCGCCCTTCCGGGGATGGGTGGGGCACTCTCACCCATACTGGAGGAGTGGGAAAGACAAGGGCTCAGATAGCACGCAAGCACGCGACGGGCGCGACACCCGCTCCATCCCCCCTGACTGCCGCGCCCGCGCGGAACAGGCAGGGCAACGGGACGCTCGTGATCGTCCCCGCCGCCATCGCGTCCCTGCTCCTCTTCTGGTACTTCCACCTGCTCACCCTCGGCCAGATGACGCAGCTGTCGGGCGGCCTCACCATGCCGGACATGATGATCGGCGGGTACGACACCGCGTACGTGCAGCGCCTGCACGGGGAGATGGACGACGACGCCCGCGGCCAGCTGAGCTACCTCCACCGCACGGCGGGTACGCTCTTCCCCCTGATCTTCGCGTTCGCCTGGCTCCTGCTGATCCAGCTCAACGCAGGCCGCCGCTGGTTGCGCTGGCTCCTGTGGTGCCCGGTGATCCTGTTCGTCGTCGTCGATCTGTGGGAGAACATCGCGATCGACACCGCGCTGGCGCAGGCGACCGCCGATCCGGGCGCCGTGATGCTCGCATCGACCCTGACGGTGCTGCGATGGGTGCTGCTCGCCCTGAGCCTGGTGGCGGGCGCGACGGCCGTCTTCCTGCCCTCACGTCTGCGGGGTACGGACGGGGCAGGGAAACCGCGCGGCGAGCGGGTAAGCTAGGACCGCCGGATCGGTGCACTGCACCATCCCGGCCTCTGTAGCTCAGTAGGATAGAGCGTCCCTCTCCTAAAGGGAAGGTCGTCGGTTCGATTCCGGCCAGGGGCACAGGCAGCCGACGAGGGGGAGGACGGGCGGAACCGCCCATCCTCCCCCTCGTCGCGTGCGCGGTAGGTTGGACGTCATGGGGAATGACGGAGGGACGTCGCCGAGGCCGATGGCTGACGCTCCGGTCATCACGGTCACCGCCCTGTGCCTGCTGGACGACCGCGGCCGCCTGCTCCTGGTCCGCAAACGCGGGACGACGCTCTTCATGCAGCCCGGCGGCAAACCGGAGGAGGGCGAGACGCCGGCAGAGACCGGTGTACGGGAGCTGGCCGAGGAACTGGGCCTGGCTGTCCGGCCCGGCGACCTCACGCTCCTGGACACCTGGCGGGGACCGGCGGCCAACGAGGCGGACACGCTCCTCGTCGCCACCGTCTTCCTGTGCCCCCTGACGGCCGAGCCGCTCCCCGCTGCGGAGATCGAGGAGATCGACTGGCTCGACCTCGGGCACGCGACGGGGCGCCGGGACCTCGCCCCGCTGCTGACCGACTTCGTGATCCCCGCACTGCTGTCGCTGCGCGGCTGAGCCCTAGACGCCGCTGAGCGCCTCGGGCTCCTCGTCAACCGCCACGTTCTTCTGCATGGCGAACTGGGTGCGGTGCAGTTCCTCGTAGCGGCCGCCGAACGCCAGCAGCTCGTCGTGCGAGCCGCGTTCCACGATCTGGCCGTCCTCGACCACGAGGATCATGTCGGCGCTGCGGATGGTGGACAGGCGGTGGGCGATCACCATGGCGGTGCGTCCCGCGAGCGCCTCACTGAGTGCGGCCTGCACGGCCGCCTCCGACGTCGAGTCGAGCGCCGCCGTCGCCTCGTCGAGGATGACCACGCGCGGGTGGGCGAGCAGCAGCCGCGCGATGGTCATGCGCTGGCGCTCACCGCCGGAGAGCCGGTAGCCGCGCTCGCCGACCATCGTGTCCAGCTGGTCGGGCAGCGACCGGACGAGCGGTTCCAGCCGCGCCCGCCGGACGGCGTCCCACACCTCGTCCTCGGTGGCCTCCGGACGCGCGAGCCGGAGGTTGGCGAGGATCGTCTCGTGGAACAGGTGGCCGTCCTGCGTCACCATGCCGAGCGTCTCCCGCATCGAGGCGAAGGTCACGTCCCGCACGTCGGTCCCCGACAGCCGCACCGCACCGCTGTCGACGTCGTACAGGCGCGCCAGGAGCTGCGCGATGGTCGACTTCCCGGCACCCGAGGTGCCCACGAGGGCGACCGTCTGCCCGGCCTCGATCCGGAAGGACACCCCGTGCAGTACCTCCTCGCCGCCGCGCGTGTCGAGCGTGGAGACCTCCTCGAGGGACGCGAGCGAGACCTTGTCCGCGGACGGGTAGGCGAAGCGGACGTCGTCGAACTCCACCGCGACCGGGCCCGCGGGGACGGTGGCGGCGTCGGGCTTCTCCTGGATGAGGGGCTGCAGGTCGAGCACCTCGAAGACGCGCTCGAAGCTGACGATGGCGCTCATGATCTCCACGCGCGCATTCGCGAGGCTCGTCAGGGGCGCGTAGAGCCGCGTCAGCAGGAGGGCGAGGGTGACCACCTCACCCGTGTCGAGCTGTCCCTGGAGGGCGAGGAAGCCGCCCAGCCCGTAGACCAGGGCCAGGGCCAGCGCGGAGACGAGCATGAGGGCCGTGAAGAACACGAACTGCAGCATCGCGGTCCGCACACCGATGTCCCGGACGCGCGCGGCGCGGACGCGGAACTCCTCGGACTCCTCGTCCGGCCGGCCGAAGAGCTTCACCAGGGTGGCTCCGGGGGCGGAGAAGCGCTCGGTCATCTGCGTGCTCATGGCCGAGTTGTGGTCCGCCGCCTCGCGGCGCAGGGCGGCCAGGCGGCTGCCCATGCGGCGGGCGGGCACGAGGAAGACGGGCAGCATGACGACGGCGAGCACCGTGACCAGCCAGGACGTGCTCAGCATCACCGCGAGCGTGAGGATCAGGGCCACGAGGTTGGTGACCACGCCGGAGAGCGTGCCGCTGAAGGCCTGCTGCGCGCCGATGACGTCGTTGTTGAGGCGGCTCACCAGGGCGCCCGTCCGGGTGCGGGTGAAGAAGGCGATGGGCATCTTCTGCACGTGGTTGAACACGGCGGTGCGGAGATCCAGGATCACGCCCTCGCCGATGCGCGCCGAGTACCAGCGCGTCACGAGGGACACCGCGGCGTCCGCGACCGCCACGAGCGCGATGACGACGGCGAGCCGGATGACCGTGCCCGTCTCGCCGTCCGCGACGATGACGTCGACCACCTGGCCGGCGAGCACCGGCGTCGCGACCGCGAGGAACGCGCCGACCACGGACAGCAGGATGAACAGCACGAGCTTGGACCGGTAGGGCACGGCGAACGTGAGGATCCGGCGGACCGACTCCCGGGAGAACCCGTGCTTCGTGTCCTTCGCGGTCGAGATCCTGTACAGCGAGCTCCAGGCCGCGCCTTCCATGCTCATTGCGATTCCTTCCAGGGATGCCAGTCCCACCGTGGGGTTGCCGGTGTCTGGACCCGTGACGCAACACTTCGGAACAATAAGTGGATGCTCCGGTGTTCACGTCAGTAGTGTTCGACTCCGGTCCCGGCCGGGGCGGAGGTACGTAGGGTTCAAGCCGTTCCCCGCGTCTTCTATTTCCCCGCCAGCCGTGTCCGCCCCATGCAACCGAAGGAAGCCCCCCATGAAGTATCGCCTGTCCGTCCTCGGAACCGCCGCAGCCCTCACCCTCGCGCTCGCCGGCTGCTCGTCGTCCCCGGCGGGTGACGGCGGATCGTCGGAGTCGGCGGCGTCGTCGTCGCTGCAGGAGATCCAGGATTCCGGCGTCCTGACCGTCGGCACCGAGGGCACCTACCAGCCCTTCAGCTTCCACGAGGGCGGCAGCGGGGAGCTCACCGGGTACGACGTCGAGGTCATCACCGCCGTCGCGGAGAAGATGGGCGTCGAGGCCGAGTTCCAGGAGACGCAGTGGGACGCGATCTTCGCGGGCCTCGAGGCCGGCCGCTTCGACGTGATCGCCAACCAGGTCTCGATCACGGACCAGCGCAAGGAGACCTACGACTTCTCCGAGCCGTACACCGTCAGCTCGGGCGTGATCGTCACGACGGCCGACAACACCGAGATCACCTCGTTCGAGGACCTCTCCGGCAAGACGACCGCGCAGTCCCTGACCAGCAACTGGTACGAGCTCGCCACGGAGAGCGGCGCGAACGTGGAGCCCGTCGAGGGCTGGGCGCAGTCCGTCACGCTCCTCGAGCAGGGCCGCGTGGACGCCACCATCAACGACGAGCTCACCTACCTCGACTACCAGAAGTCCAACAACAACGAGGGCATCAAGATCGCGGCCACCACGGAGGAGTCGTCCCAGAGCGCCGTCGCGGTCCGCAAGGGCAGCACCGAGCTCGTGGACGCCATCAACACGGCCCTCGCCGAGCTGCGCGCCGACGGCACGCTCGCGGAGATCTCCGAGAAGTACTTCGGTACCGACGTCAGCGAGTGATGCCGGCGTGGAGGTACCCGACGGGCCGCGGAGGGTCTGACTGATGGACTGGGAACTGCTGCGCACCTCCTTCTGGCCCATGCTCTCCGGCGGTCTGACGGGCACCATCCCGCTCTCGCTCGCCTCCTTCGCGATCGGCCTGGCGCTGGCTCTGGTCATCGCGCTCATGCGGATCAGCGGCAATGCGGTGCTCTCAGGGATCGCCCGCTTCTACGTCTCGGTGATCCGCGGCACCCCCCTGCTGGTGCAGCTGTTCGTCATCTTCTACGGGCTGCCGTCCATCGGCCTGACCATCGATCCGTGGCCGAGCGCGATCATCGCGTTCTCGCTCAACGTCGCGGGCTACGCCGCGGAGATCCTGCGCGCCGCGATCCTCTCCGTTCCGAAGGGCCAGTGGGAGGCGGGCTACACCATCGGCATGTCCCGTGCGCTCACCCTGCGCCGCGTCATCCTGCCGCAGGCCGCCCGCGTCTCGGTGCCGCCGCTCTCCAACACGTTCATCAGCCTCGTCAAGGACACGTCCCTGGCGTCGCTGATCCTCGTGACGGAGCTGTTCCGTGAGGCCCAGCAGATCGCCGCGTTCTCGCAGCAGTTCATGCTGCTCTACGTCGAGGCCGCCGCCATCTACTGGGTGTTCTGCCTCGTCCTGTCCAGCGGCCAGTCCGCACTCGAGAAGAGATTGGACCGCTATGTCGCCCACTGAGCCCCTCCTGACCGTCACCGGCCTGCAGAAGTCGTTCGGCGACACCCGGGTGCTGAAGTCCATCGACCTGCGCATCGGCAGCGGTCAGGTGGTCGCGCTCGTCGGTCCGTCCGGCTCCGGCAAGACCACCGTGCTGCGGTGCCTCAACGGCCTCGAGACGCCCGACGGCGGGACCGTGGCCTTCAGCGGCGGCCCGTCCGTGGAGTTCGGCGGCAAGGCCACCAGGAAGGAGGCGCTGTCGCTGCGGGACCGCAGCGCCATGGTCTTCCAGAACTACAACCTCTTCCCCCACATGACGGTCCTGGAGAACATCATCGAGGGCCCCGTCCGGGTGCGGAAGCGGCCCCGCAAGGACGCCGTCGCGGACGCCGAGCGGCTCCTCGGGCGGGTGGGCCTCGCTGCGAAGCGGGACGACTATCCGTTCAACCTCTCCGGCGGCCAGCAGCAGCGTGTCGGGATCGTCCGTGCGCTGGCGCTGCAACCGGATCTGCTGCTGTTCGACGAGCCGACGTCGGCCCTCGACCCCGAGCTCGTCGGCGAGGTGCTCACCGTCATCAAGGAACTCGCCGAGGAGCAGTGGACCATGGTGATCGTGACACACGAGCTGGCCTTCGCCCGCGAGGTCGCCGACGAGGTCGTCTTCATGGACGGCGGCGTCGTCGTGGAGCACGGCCACCCCGACCGGGTGCTGCGCAATCCGCGTGAGGAACGGACGCGCCGGTTCGTCCAGCGCCTGCTCAACCCGTTCTAGGCCCTCAGGCCACGATCCGGTCGGGGTGGGAGTAGCAGTTCAGCGTCGTGCCGCGGCTGAAGCCCACGAGCGTGAGTCCGGCATCGTCGGCGAGGTCCGCCGCGAGCGACGAGGGCGCGCTGACGGCCGCCAGCACGGGGATGCCGGCGAGCTGCGCCTTCTGGACGAGTTCGAAGGACGCGCGGCCCGAGACCTGCAGGATGGTCCCGCGCAGCGGCAGCATCCCCTCGCGCAGTGCCCAGCCCACCACCTTGTCGACGGCGTTGTGCCGCCCCACGTCCTCCCGCAGGCACAGGAGCTCGCCCTCGGCGGTGAAGAGACCCGCGGCGTGGACGCCTCCCGTGCGGTCGAACAGCTTCTGGCTCTCGCGTAGCCGGTCGGGCAGGGACGCGAGGATCCCGAGGTCCACGGGCGCGGCGTCCTCGTGCAGGTCGAACCGCGAGGACTTCCGCACCGCGTCGATCGACGCGGTGCCGCAGATGCCGCACGAGCTCGAGGTGTACACGTGGCGTTCCATCGCGGTGTCCGGCAGCTCGACGCCGGGCCGGAGCTGGGCCTCCACCACGTTGAAGGTCTGCTGGCCGTTGTCGTCCACGCCGGCGCAGTACCGCAGGCTCGGCAGCTGGCCGGGCTCCCAGACCACGCCCTCCGAGACGAGGAACCCGGCCACGAGGTCGAAGTCGTCGCCCGGGGTGCGCATGGTCACGGTGAAGGCGCTCCCGCCGAGACGGATCTCCAGCGGCTCCTCCCCCGCCAGCACGTCCTCGCGGCGCCCCGTCTGTGCCCCCACACGGAACTTGGTGATGCGGCGTCGCTGGGTGACCCGGTTCATGCTGTGCTCCTTGCATCGGTCCGTGCCTCGGTCCTAGAACGAGGTTAGTCGACCCCGGGCGGTTACCCGGCCCGCCCGTGTCCCCGCAGGGAGGTGGACAGGAAGCCTCAGGCCCCGGGGGCGGGCCAGGGCAGGGACAGTGCGGGGACGTCGTCGCCCGCCGCGCAGCCCTCGGGCGGGACCACCAGGACACCGTCCGCGGCGGCGAGGCCGCGCAGCATGCCCGAGCGCTGGTGGGTGCTCGGCACCGCCCGCCCGGCCTCGACCCGGTAGGGCACGAGGCGGCTCCTGCCGGGCAGCGGCTCGAAGGCGTCGGCGCTGGCCACCGTCCGGGGCTCGTCGAGCGCGGAGCCGCGCAGTCCGGCGAGCAGCGGCGCGGCGACCGTGAGCATGGCCATCATGGCGGCGAGCGGATTGCCGGGGAGCCCCACGAGGAAACGTCCGTCGGGCAGGCGTGCCAGCAGGGTCGGGTGTCCGGGCCGCATGGCGATGCCGTCGATGATCAGCTCCGCCCCCAGTTCCGTGAGCGCGCGGCGGATGTGGTCCGCGGAGGAGCTGCCGGTGCCGCCGGTCGTGATCAGCACGTCGCCGGAGGCACGCGCCAGCGAGAACTCGTCGGTCGGTTCCGCGCTGATGGCCGCCACGACGTCGTCGAGGTCGTCCTTCGCGCGGCCGGCGACGTCGACATGGCCGCCCAGCATCGCCACGAACCCGGGCAGCTGGGGGCCGAAGGTGTCCCGCACCTGGCCGGGGTGCGGCAGGCCGTGGTCGATCACCTCGTCGCCCGTCATGAGCAGCGACACGCGCGGTGCCCTGAGGACGGCGAGCGTGTCGTGCCCGCACACCGCGGCCAGGGCGATCTGCGCGGGGTTCAGGACGACTCCGGCGGGGATGGCCTCGGAGCCCTCCTCGGCCTCCTCCCCTGCGGGCCGGACGTGCTCGTGGAGCGAGGGCTCGTCGGGTCGTGCGGACTCGTTCCGCTCGAGCGTGTCGCCGCGGACGGCGCCGTGCTCGGTCCGGAGGATGCCGTGAGCGTTCTGCGGGACCACTCCTCCGGTGAGGATGAACGTCGCCTCCCCGGGCGCGAGCGACACCTCCCCGGAATCGGCGTGCGGTGAGGGCCTGCCCCGCAGGTGCTCCTCCGGCTCCGCGTGGCTCACCAGCGTCCAGGGCGGCTCGCCGCTGACCGCCCAGCCGTCCATTGCCGACGACGCGTAGTGCGGGATGGCCTGCAGTGCGTGGACGGGTTCGGCGAGTGTCTGCCCGAGGGCGTCGGCCAGGGTGACGGTCTGGAACGGCAGGGGGCGTCCCGCCGTGTGCGCGAGCGTGCGGGCGGTCGCCCAGTCGACGCCGCGTCCTGCGGCTGCCCCGCTCATGCGGTGCCTCGCTCCGCCGCGGCCTGCGCGCAGAGGGCATCGGCCACCGCCGACGCTGACCGCATGGCCACCTGCTCGTCCGCCTGCCCGCTGCCGACGGCGAGACCGGCGGCGTAGCCGACGACGAACGTGGTGAGGGGCGCCGCCGGCCGTACGACGCCGTGGGCGGCCCGTCCGGCCAGCCCGAGGACGGCGTCGATGTCGACGTCCGTCCCTTCGATCTCGAAGGCGGCGAGCAGCTTCTCGGTCCACTCCTGCAGCAGTTTCTCGCGGTCGTCCATGGGCCCTCCGGGCGGTGTCAGGGGACGTCGACACCCAGCTCTCGTGCGTCCTGCCAGGTGTCGACGTCGTGCGTCGTGCCCGGCGGAACCGGGACGTATCTGGTGCTCACACTAGCAAGGAGGCTTCGCATCGAGAGGTTGTCGGCGGGTCCGCGGGCCAGGACGGCGTCGACGGCGGCGGAGAGGTCATCGGTGCGGTACAGCGCCGCCAGCGGCTGGTCGCGGCCGCCGTCGACCGCCACCAGGGAGGTGTCGCCGCCCTTCGCGGCCTCGGCGAGGAGGACTGCGACCAGCTCCCCGACCCGGGGCATGTCGCAGGCGACGACGGCGCACCACGGCGCCGTGGGCTGCGTCACGGCGCGGGAGGACGATGCGCGGAATCCGGCGACGACGGCGGCCGCCGGACCGGCGAAGGCAGGTTCCTCCCGGACGAACGACGCGGTGCCCGTCCCGGGGCGGCCGTCGTCGGGCACGGGCCCCACGACGGTCAGGTGCAGGGCCGAGGAGAGGGCGGCGCAGGTGCGCTCGAGCAGGGTCTCGCCGTCGAGCACCAGACCGGCCTTCGGGACGCCGCCCAGTCGCGAGGAACGTCCCCCGGCCAGGACGATGGCGTCGAACGGCGGCGCGCCCGGGCTCACGCGGCGTTCTCCGCGAGGAACTCGCTCCACTGCGGTGCCGGCTTCTCGAGTTCGCGGATCTGCCACTGCGGCCCGCGGGGCGGGAGCGGGACCACCCGGAGCTTCCAGCCGAGGCTGCTGAGTGTCTTGTCGCCCTTGGCGTTGTTGCACCTGAGGCAGCACGCCACGAGGTTCTCCCAGGTGTCGGCGCCGCCCTTGGAGCGCGGCTGCACGTGGTCGATGGTCGAGGCGGTCTTCCCGCAGTAGGCGCACAGGTGGTTGTCGCGGCGCAGGACCCCGCGTCGCGTGGCGGTCACGTCGTGCCGGTACGGGATCTTCACGTACCGGTTGAGGAGGATCACCGACGGCCGGCCCAGCACTTCCGTCGGTCCGACGACCGGATCGTCGTCCTCGGCGACGACGCTGGCCTTCCCCGTGAGCACAAGCACCAGTGCCCGGCGGAAGGTGACCACCGCCAGTGGTTCATACCCTGCATTCAGAACAAGAGTGCGCATGAACAAAGCCTCGATGCTGACCTGTTCCCGCAACCGGTTGCCATCCCGGGGTTCGGGAGACGTGCTTCGGATTGACACTGCAAGGGTAAGCAAAACACACGCAGGCGGCTAATCGTCGGGATTCCGCGGCGTCCGTGTGGCGCACTGCAGAATCTGCTACCTGCTCACGCACGGGAGGACCGGCACATCGTGCCGGTCCTCCCGTGATCGTATGCGTCCGCCGATCAGCCGCCGACGCGGATGTAGACGCCGCCCGAACCGAGCTCGGCGGGGGCGATGACCGTGGAGTTGCCGTTGAATCCACCGTGGACGGCCTGGCCGCCACCGATGTACACCGCGATGTGGGCCATGCCCATGCCGCCGTCGGCGTAGTAGATGAGGTCTCCGGGGATGGCCTCGCCGGCGCTGACGGTGCGCCCCAGGGAGAGGTAGCCTGCCGGCCAGCCGTGGAAGTTGATGCCTGCGGCGGCGAGCGAGTTGCTGGCCAGGCGGGTGCAGTCCTGCGTGACGCCCAGCTGGCCCTTGGCCGCTGCGGCGATCGTCGCGGCGACGCCCGACGACGCGGCGGGAGCAGCGGGGGCTGCCGGTGCCGGGGCGACCGGAGCGGCGGCTGCCGCCGGGGCGGCGACGGGTGCCGGAGCCTTCGTGGCCACGGGAGCTGCGGCCTGGACGGCCGCGGGGACCTCGACGGCGGTCACGGGCGCTGCGGCCACGGGGGCCACGACGACGGGGGCTTCGACGACGGGAGCCGGGGCGACGGGGGCCTCGACGACGGGGGCCGGGGCGACGACGGGCTTCGCGTTGACCTTGACCGCGGTCCTGTTGAAGGACACGACGGGCCCGGCGGGTGCGACGACGGCCGCCCGGGCCGAGGCGAGGGAGACGCTGGACGCGGCGACGTCGCGCTGGGGCTGGAGGTCGGCCGCGTTGGCGGCGACACCGCTGGACAGGACGAGGCCCGAAGCGGCGACGATGACGGCGGCCTGGCGGCCCATCCCGGTCGCGTTCGAGGTGACTGCTTTGGCGAGTTCGGAGAAGCCGGCGGCGGACCGTGCTTCTGCTCTATGGCGTGCGGGCATGACGGATGAAGGCATGGGGGATAACTCCAGGTGTGTGTTTCTAGCGGACGCGGACGAAGCTGGCGCCGGGCAGGTCGGCCAGGAAGTGGAGGCCGGTGTTCATACCGTTCAGGCCGCCACTGATGACCTGGCCGTTGCCGACGTAGATGGCCACGTGGCCGCCGGTGATCACGAGATCGCCGGGGGCGGGGCTGCTGACGACGTCGCCGAACTGGAAGAACTGGCCCGGGGCGAGATCGCCCACGGACTTGCCGACCGAGCGCAGTGCCTTCTCGACCATGGCGGTGCAGTCCTGGGCGACGCCGATCTGGGCGTACGCCGAGCCGACCAGGCCGGCAGCGACGCCGGAGGACGGGGCGGGAGCAGGAGTGGGCTTGGGAGCGGGAGCCGGTGCGACGGCGGCGGGCGCTGCGGCCGGTGCCACGGGAGCCGGTGCGGCGACGGGAGCCGGTGCGACGGCGGCGGCCACGGGAGCCGGTGCGGCGACGGGAGCCGGTGCGGCGACGGCAGCCACGGCGGGAGCGGCCGGCGCTGCGACCGGAACGACGGCGACGGGCGCTGCGGCCGGGGCCGGCGCGGCGGGTGCCTGCTCCTCGACCACGGGAGCGGGCGCCTCGACGACGGGCTCGGGGGCGGCGGTGACCTCGACGGCCACGCGGTCGAAGGAGACCGTGGCGGTGGCGGGGACGGTGACCTCGGCCGAGACGACCCGGCTCACGGTCAACGCCGTGGAGGACGTTACTTCGCGCTCTGCGGGGGTGGCCCCGTGGGCCGGGAGACCGGCGGTGAGGACGAGGCCCGAGGCGGCCACGATGACGGCTGCCTGGCGGCCGACCGATCCGGCGTTGGAGGTGACTGCAGTGGACAGGTTCGTCAGCGCACTGACGTTCCGGGCCGCACGGTGGCGGCCCAGTGAAGAGCTATTGGACACGTTGGATTGCCTCTCCCAACGCCTGCGAGGTGAGCTGTCGGATTCGGATGGGAGTCACCCGGCCGCTGCGTGAAGCAGCGACTTAACCCCAAGGATTTCGGTTACGAAACCCAGAAATTGGTTCCCCCGCCTCTGCCATGCGATGGTGCGGACGGACCTCGAGCAATGGCAGAGCTAGGCGATTTGCAGGAGGGTGCCGGATCTAGAGCGAATTTGGCACGAGATGAAAGCTACCTCACAAACACCCGTTTGTCACGTTACGATCACGAAATGGTGTGTTCTTGGTGACGACGCCGGTTCGGAGGACCGTCTGCACACCCGCGCGGCGGCGGCCGAGTCCTCAGGCGGCGACGGAGACGAACACGTGCGAGGCCACCTCGGGCGGCAGTTCCAGGGCTCCCTCGACCCCCGGGACACGGACGGACACGTAGTCACCCACGGATTCGAGATTGAGCTGCGCTCCGGGACGGAGGCCGCCCTCGTCGAGCTGCGTGAGCAGTTCAGGATCCACCTGGATCGGCTCGGCGAGGCGCACCAGGGTTACCTGCTTCCCGGGTGCATACGTGCCCATGGCGGACAGCAGGGTCACCACGCCGTCGGTGAACCGCTCGGACTCGATGCCACCGATGGCCGCAAGTCCGGGGATGGGATTGCCGTACGGCGATTCGGAGGGCTTGCCGAGGAGCTCGTAGAGCCGCCGCTCCACCCGCTCGCTCATCACGTGCTCCCAGCGGCAGGCCTCGTCGTGGACGTAGGCCCAGTCGAGGCCGATGACGTCGCTGAGCAGCCGTTCCGCCAGGCGGTGCTTCCTCATGACGCCCGTGGCCCTGTGGCGGCCCAGCTCGGTGAGCTCGAGATGCCGGTCACCGGAGACGACCACGAGACCGTCACGCTCCATGCGGCCGATGGTCTGGGAGACGGTCGGACCCGAGTGGCGGAGGCGCTCGGCGATGCGCGCGCGGAGGGCGACGATGTTCTCTTCCTCGAGTTCAAGGATGGTCCGCAGGTACATCTCGGTGGTGTCGATGAGGTCCGTCATGCGGTTCAGCTCCTTGGTGCGGTGCGGTGCGGGTGCGCGGCTGGAATGCCTCACGCCGGTGAGGCAGGCCAAAGCCGCCACGGACTGCTCCGCCCCACGCCCCCCAAGGTTAACCCATGGCGCAACGGCCCCGGCAATCGGGCGGAGCGCGGTCAGGGCGGCTTCCCGCAGCCGGTTAACAAATGGAGGGCCCGGGACCGCTGGGGCAGAATGAGGCCGTACCTGCCGCCCAACAGCTGGAGCATCGCATGAGTGACTCGCCCCGTATTCCCGACCACCTCCTGCCCTCGGACGGCCGTTTCGGCGCGGGCCCGTCGAAGGTCAGGAGCGGCCAGGTGGACGCGCTCGTGGCGGCGGGGCGGTCGCTGCTCGGGACCTCGCACCGGCAGGCTCCTGTCCGGGACCTCGTCGGCCGGGTCCGGACGGGTCTCAGCACGTTCTTCGGCGCCCCCGACGGGTACGAGGTGGTCCTCGGCGTCGGCGGCTCCACCGCGTTCTGGGACGTCGCCACGTTCGGGCTCGTCGAGCGGAAGGCGCAGCACCTGTCCTTCGGCGAGTTCGGCTCGAAGTTCGCCTCCGCGACGACGAAGGCGCCGTTCCTGGAGGCGTCCTCCGTCATCACGTCGGCACCCGGCACACGCCCGGATCCTGTCGCGGAGGCCGGCGTGGACACCTACGCCTGGCCGCAGAACGAGACGTCCACCGGTGTCGCCGCTCCGGTCCGGAGGATCGACGGCGCCGACGACGGCGCACTCGTGATCGTCGACGCGACCTCCGCAGCAGGCGGGCTCGACGTGGACGTGGCGCAGGCCGATGTCTACTACTTCGCGCCGCAGAAGAACTTCGCGTCCGACGGCGGCCTGTGGCTGGGGCTCTTCTCCCCCGCGGCACTCGAACGCGCCGCGCGGATCGATGCCGGCGACCGATGGATCCCGGATTTCCTGAACCTCCAGACCGCCATCGACAACTCGCGCCTGAACCAGACCTACAACACGCCGTCGCTGTCCACGCTCGTGACGCTCGATGCCCAGGTGCAGTGGCTCAACGCGCAGGGCGGACTGCCCTTCGCCACCGCACGGACGGCGGATTCGGCGGGGCGCCTGTACCGCTGGGCCGAGGCGTCCGCCGTCGCCCGCCCGTATGTCGCCCGTCCCGAAGACCGCTCGAACGTGATCGTGACCGTGGATTTCGACGACGCCGTGGATGCAGCACGTATCGCCGCGATCCTCCGGGCCAACGGGATCGTCGACGTGGAGCCCTATCGCAAGCTGGGCCGCAACCAGCTCAGGGTCGCCACGTTCGTGGCGATCGAGCCCGACGACGTCTCGGCCCTGATCGCCTGCATCGATCACGTCGTCGAGAACCTGCTCTAGGGCCGGTCGCCCACAGGCCCGCACCATGGGGACGACATCGCGCGACTGGTCCTCCACATTCACGTCCTGCTCCGCGGAATAGAACATGTGTTCCATAAAGTGGAGCCATGGCCATCGCACCGACCGAACCGCTGACGCGGGCAGGCAGTTCGCTGGATTCGGCGCGCACAGCCCTTGCCGACTGTGCGCGTGCCATCAGCTGTCGGCACCATGGCCTCTCCAGGACCAAGGCCCGCGACCTCGTCGTCGAGGTCGAGAACGTGTCCAGGATCGTCGATCGCCTGCAGATCCGCCCTGGCTGCGGTCGTACTGCCCGCCCTGTCCGGCCCCGGCCTCCCGGCGACTGGCGGACACCGCCCACATGTCATGGTGACGATCGCCTACCAGGATCTCGTCGACATGACCGAGTAGGCCGGCTCCGCTGTGTTCTCGGTACAGGCCAGTGCCCGCACCATCAGGAAACTCGCCTGCGACGCCGGCCTCATCCCGGTGGTCCTGGGAGGAAGCGGCCAGGTGCTGGATCTCGGGCTCAGCGGCTCTTTCCTCCCCACCTCCGCCGTGCCCTGGTCGCACGTGACGGGGGCTGCGCCTTCCCCGACTGCTCGATCCCCGCCAGCTGGTGCGAAGCCCATCACCTGACACCCTGGTGCCGTGGCGGATCCACCAGCATCGACAACGGCGTCCTGCTGTGCTCGCACCACCATCACACCGTTCATCAGGGCACCCGGGACGTCCGCTCACGGGCCGGCATCCCGTGGTTCACTCCGCGCACCCTCAGGGGACGCCCGGGCGGACCACGGCGAAACCTGGTCCGGCAGGCAGGGCAGGTCATCGATGCGGAGGTCGCGCATCGACGAATCCTGCCCGTTCCGACCTACCCGGACCAACCGAACCGGTAGGTCCCTGTGGTGGGCGTCGATGATGGATCATCGACGGGCCCGGCTCAGCCGCCGGAAACCCTACGGCGCGTTGTCGCCGGCTCCGGCTTCATGGTCGAGACGCAGGCGGCGCGGTGCGGACCGGTCGTAGCGCAACCGCACCTCGTGATAACGCCACGCCCAGAAGATCCCTGCCGCCGCCGCGATGAGTCCTGAGGCCGCAGCGACCCCGAGGCTCCACCGCGGACCGAAGGCGTCGGAGACCCAGCCGACCACCGGCGCACCCAGCGGCGTCCCGCCGAGGAAGATGGCGAAGTAGAGGGCCATGACACGACCACGCATCATCGGATCGGTCGTGGTCTGCACGTAGGCGTTGGCGCTCGTCATCAGGGTCAGCGCGAACAGGCCCACCGGCACGAGCGCCAGCCCGAACAGCCAGAGGGTCGGTGCAAGAGCAGCAAGGATGCACGCGAGACCGAAGGCGGCCGACGCCCCGAAGACGAAGCGCAGGCGCGGACGGTCGCGCCGCGCGGACAGCAGGGCTCCTGCGACCGATCCGATGGCCATCACGGAGGAGAGGACGCCGAAGACCCCCGCGTCCTGCCCGAACTCGGTGCGCGCCATGGAGGCGATGAAGACGGCGAAGTTCAGGCCGAACGTTCCGACGATGAAGATCGCGAGCAGCACCATCATGAGGTCGGGCCGGTGCCGTACATAGGCGAACCCGGCACGGATCCTGCCCTTGCCCGGCGCCTGCCGCGGCTGCCTGTTCAGCTCGGAACTGCGCATCGCGAGGAGGACGTAGACCATCGCGCCGAAGGTCAGGGCGTTGATCAGGAACACCCACCCGGGCCCGACCGCGGCGGTCAGGAGGCCCGCGATCGCCGGACCGATCAGGCGTGCGCCGTTGAAGGAGGCACTGTTGAGGGCCACGGCGTTGGGCAGGTACTCGTCACGCACGAGTTCGGACACGAAGGCCTGCCGCGCCGGGGCGTCGAAGGCCGAGACGATACCGAGCGCCAGGGCGAAGGCGTAGACGTGCCACAGGACGGCGACGTCGAGCAGGACCAGCACGCCGAGCCCTACGCCGAGGAGCGCCATGCCCACCTGCGTGACGGCGAGCAGACGCCGCCGGTCGACGCTGTCGGCGATGAGGCCTGCCCAGGGGGCGATGACGAGCTGCGGCCCCAGCTGCAGGGCCATGACGATCCCGAGGGCCGAGGCGCTCTGCGGCGTCAGGATGTCGTAGACCAGCCAGTCCTGGGCTGTCCGCTGCATCCAGGTGCCGATGTTGGAGATCAGGGCCCCGACGAACCAGAGCCTGTAGTTGTGGATACCGAGCGAACGGAAGGTACTCATGTTCCTCACCTTCCGCTACGGCGCCACGACGCGGTCACCCGGCGTCGGGGGCTTCCGCGGCGTCGTCGCCCGACGCGGTTTCGTCCGAGGCTGCAGCGGAGGGCGCCTCGTCGTCCTGGACCTGCGCCACGCCGTCGGCCGGCACCGGCCCGTCCGTCTGGGAGTCCTCGGGACGCACACGCTCGGACCATGGCAGCCACTCGGGCGCGATGAGGGACGCCGCGGAGGGCAGGAGACCCACCTCGCACACCGTCACGTCCTTGCTGCGCGCCACACGGGCGACACTCGCGTACCAGTGCCATCCTCCATAGCCCGGCACGAACGCCTCGAACCGGTGCGTGACGAGCCGTTCGCCTTCGACGACCGCGGACACGTGGCGGCCGACCTGCTCCTCGGGAGCGACCTCGAGGATGCCGAGGCGGGCTCGGTCCACGGCGGACTCGAGCACGACGTCGGACTTGGGGATGCGACGCGATGCCCGGGGCTTGCGCGGCGCCTCGCCCGGAGCGGTCGTCGAAGCCTCGGCCGACGTCCCGGCATCGGCGGAAGCAGCGGCGTCGGCAGTCTCAAGGTTGCTCGAGGTCATGATCGAAGCCTACGCGTCGAGGTCGTCGGCGACGGCGCGCAGCACGGCCGCGACCTTCGAGGCATGCGCCTTCTCGGGGTAACGGCCCTTGCGGAGTCCGTTGGACACCCCGTCGAGGAGCTTGATGAGGTCCTCGGTGATGACGGCCATGTCATCGGCGCTCTTGCGCGTGGCCTTGACCACCGACGGTGCCTGCTCGAGAATGCGCGCGGAGAGCGCCTGGGGTCCGCGCCGCCCGTCGGCCACGCCGAACTCGAGCTTTGTCCCGACCTTCACCTCGCTCACCCCGGCGGGCAGCGCCGAGGCGTGCAGGAACACTTCCTTGCCGTCGTCGGTGGACAGGAACCCGAAGCCCTTGTCCGCGTCGAACCACTTCACTTTGCCGATGGGCACGTCGTCTACCTCTTCTTAGCTGTACCGGGCGGCGAGCGCCTGCGGTCCTGGCCCCGATCCGTGAGCGCTCGGGTGTCCCGATGCCCGGGCGCACTGCCGCTCGGTCCGGCCGGGGAAGTCTGTACCCCCTAGGATATAGCGTCGCCCGGGGCCGCCGTCGCCGTGGTTCTTGTAGTCTGGGACAGCTATGATCCCCGACGAACCGGCACCGGCCCGCTCCACCGACCCCCTGCACGGCGCCGCCGATGACGCACAGGACGAGAGATCCCGCGGCCGGTCGGTCGTGCTGATCCTCGCGGTGGCCTTCGCGGCCGTCGGGCTCGTCTCGCTCGCAGCGATCCTCGCCACCGCCTTTCTCCAGGGGACGGTGTGGCCCGGTTTCGTGCTCGCCACTTACTTCTGCCTGCCGATCGCCTTCCTCCTGATGGCGGCGCTCGTCGTCTGGTCGGTTGTCTCCCGCCGCAGATCCTGACCTCACGCCGTTCCGCGAGGACGGGTGAGGCACGCGGACGGCCGGGCCCGTGTCGGAGGCGGCGGGTACCCTTGAAGGAATGTCCGCCATCCGAGCACTGGCCGAAGACCTGGCCCGCAGGAGCGACGACGACCTGCGCGGCCTGCTCGCCGTCCGGCCCGATCTCATCCTCCCCCCGGTGCCCGACTTCGCCGCGCTCGCGGCACGGGCGTCCACCCGCGCCAGTCTGCAGCGCGCCCTCGAGAACGTGTCCCGACCGCACCTGCAGGTCATCGAGGCGATCGTCGTCCTGAGCGACGACGACGGCGGCCCCGTCCCACGCGAACGCCTCACCAGCGCCTTCGCCGATTCGGATCCCGAAGCCATCGACGCCGTCCTCACGGGCCTCCTCGGGCGTGCCCTGATCGTGGGATCCGCGACGGAGGGCTTCCTGCCCGTCGGCGCGCTGCCCGACGCCGTCGGCCCCTACCCCGCCGGCCTCGGCAGGCCCTTCCGCGCGCTCACCCGGTCGATCCCACGCTTCGGCCAGGCGCTGATCCAGGCCGTCCCGCTCCTCGACCCTGCTGCGGCGGACGACACGATGACGAGCGCGTCCGCCGCGCAGGCCCTCACCCTCCTGACGTCGGACCAGGTGGCCTGGGACCGCGTCCTGGCCGACGCCCCCGAGGCCGCCGCGATCCTCCTCCGCCGGTTGAGGGACGCCCCGGTCGGATCCACTGCGGCGGGAGGCGACGGTGGCGCCCAGCCTGCCGTGCGCTGGCTGCAGGACCGGTGCCTGCTCGCACCGCTGGACGCCCTGCACGTGGAGCTGCCACGCAGCGTCGGGATGGCGCTGCGCGGGCACGCGGTCTTCGCGTCCCTCGAGGTCGCACCGCCCACCGCCACGGGAAGCACCACCCGGGCGAGCCTGCGCGACAATGCGGCGTTCGGCGCCATCGCGGAGACACTCCGACTCATGACCGCCCTCCTCGGTTCCGTCGCGTCGACGCCCGTCGCAACCCTGCGGTCCGGGGGCATCGGGGTGCGTGAACTCCGGCGCGTCCGCGAGGCGCTGCGCATCGACGACGGCACAACGGCCTGGCTGCTGGAACTGGCAGCCGCCGTCGGACTCCTCACCCTCGATCCGGACGACTCGCGCTGGAAGACGTCACGTCTCGACGCCTGGGAGGCCCTGGACCGGGACGCCCAGTGGCTCCTGCTCGTCGAGGGGTGGCTGGCCGTGGACCGCGCACCGGCACTCGTGGGCTCCCGGATGCCCGACGGCACTGCGATCAACGCCCTCGCCGCAGAGGCTTCCCGGCCCGACGCCCCGATGGTGCGCCAGCGGCTGCTGGCCGTCGCCGTCGAACTCTCGGGGGCCGCGAGCGGCGACCGGGCAACCGGCGCGGACCCCGCCACCCCCAGGGAGGACACCACCGACCGCCCCGCCGCCGTACCGGTCCTCGACGAGTCCTCCGTCGTGGGCCTCGCCTCCTGGCACCAGCCTCGCCTGCACCGACGGTTCGCCCGCCTGCTGCCCGGCATGCTCACCGAAGCCGCGTCCCTCGGGCTGACCGGCAGCGACGCCCTCACCGGGGCCGGCCGGCTGGTTGCCGAGGGCCGCTTCGAGGATGCCGCGCTCGCCGTGCGCGGCGCCCTGCCCGAGCCGGTCTCCCAGGTGGTGCTGCAGGCGGACCTCACCGCCGTGGCACCCGGGTACCTGCGGCCGGAGGTCGCTCGCGGCCTGCTGCGCATGGCCACGCCCGAGGGCCAGGGCCCGGCCACCACCTACCGCTTCTCCGCGGACTCCATCCGTGCCGCGCTCGACGCCGGCGAGGACGCATCGTCGATCCTCGCCTTCCTGCGCTCCTCGTCGATCACCGAGATCCCGCAGGCCCTGGCGTATCTCGTTGAGGACACGGCGTCGCGGTACGGCAGGCTCCGTGTCGGTCGCGCCGGGAGCTATCTCCGCACCGAGGACGACGCCGTGGCCGCCGCTGTGCTGGCCGATCCGCGGGCCGCGGTGCTCGGCGTCGTCCGGATCGCACCGACCGTCCTGGTCTCACCCGCCTCCGCGCCGGAGCTGACCGCACTCCTGCGGGATCTCGGGTTCTCCCCCGCATCGGACGCCGACGCCGTCGGGCCCTCCCCTGCACCGGGCGATCCGGTCACGGCGGCCCGTGTACCGGCCGACCAGCTGAGATCACGGCTGAACCCCTGGTCGGTGGCCGAGGAGGAGATCGCCACGCAGGTCGAAGCCCTGCGCTCGGCGAAGCCGGTCGCCGCAGACCCTGCGGGCGGCTCCGACAGCGAGACGCTCCTCGGGCTGGAGACACTGCGTGCGGCCATCCGGTCCCGCAGCCGCATCCGCCTCGGCACCGCCGACAGCGAGGGGAATCACGTACGCCAGGTCCTTGTTCCACTCTCGGTGTCGGGTGGCCGCCTGCGCGTGGTCGATCCCGAGACGCAGGTGGAGAAAGTCGTGTCCGTGCATCGTGTCATGGACGTCGAGATCCTCGAAGGGAGCATCGCAGATGGCTGACGGGCCGTTGATCGTCCAGAGTGACAAGACCATCCTGCTCGAGGTGGACCACGAGCAGGCCACCGAGGCGCGGCATGCGATCGCCGCGTTCGCGGAGCTCGAACGTGCCCCCGAGCACGTGCACAGCTACCGCCTCACGCCGTTGGGCCTGTGGAACGCACGCGCTGCAGGGCTCGACGCCGAGCGCGTCCTCGACACGCTCCTGAAGTACTCGCGCTTCCCGGTGCCGCATGCCCTCCTGATCGACATCGAGGACACCATGTCCCGGTACGGCCGACTCCGCCTCGAGAAGGACCCGCAGCACGGACTCGTGCTGCGCACCACCGACTACCCCGTGCTCGAGGAGGTCCTGCACGCCAAGAAGATCCAGCCGCTGCTCGGCCCGAGGATCGACGGCGAGACCGTCGTCGTCCACTCCTCGCAGCGCGGCCAGCTCAAGCAGCTGCTGCTCAAGCTCGGCTGGCCCGCCGAGGATCTCGCGGGTTACGTGGACGGCACACCGCACCCCATCGTGCTCGACGAGGACGGGTGGGCGCTCCGCCCGTACCAGCAGCTCGCCGTCGAGAACTTCTGGTCGGGCGGCTCCGGGGTCGTCGTCCTGCCCTGCGGCGCGGGGAAGACACTCGTGGGAGCGGCCGCGATGGCGACGAGCCAGACCACCACGCTGATCCTCGTGACCAATACGGTGTCGGCACGGCAGTGGAAGGACGAGCTGCTCAAGCGCACCTCGCTCACCGAGGAGGAGATCGGCGAGTACTCCGGCGCCGTGAAGCAGGTGCGGCCCGTGACCATCGCGACCTATCAGGTCCTCACGACCAAGCGCGGCGGACTCTACCCGCACCTCGAACTGCTCGACGCCAACGACTGGGGCCTGATCGTCTACGACGAGGTCCACCTCCTGCCGGCCCCCATCTTCAAGATGACCGCCGATCTCCAGGCGCGCCGCCGGCTCGGCCTCACGGCCACCCTCGTCCGCGAGGACGGCCGCGAGGGCGAGGTGTTCTCGCTGATCGGCCCGAAGCGGTACGACGCACCGTGGAAGGACATCGAGGCACAGGGCTACATCGCCCCGGCCGACTGCGTGGAGGTGCGGGTTGACCTGCCGCGCGACGAGCGTGTCGCCTACGCCATGGCCGAGGACGCCGACAAGTACCGCCTGTGCTCGACGTCGGACACGAAGTCGGACGTGGTGGAGAAACTCGTCGCGGCGCACAAGGGCGAGCAGCTCCTCGTCATCGGCCAGTACATCGACCAGCTCGACGACCTCGCGGCACGGCTCGACGCCCCGGTGATCAAGGGTGAGACGACGGTCAAGGAGCGGCAGCGGCTCTTCGACGCCTTCCGGGCGGGCGACGTGCACGTACTCGTGGTGTCGAAGGTCGCGAACTTCTCGATCGACCTGCCCGAGGCATCCGTGGCGATCCAGGTCTCCGGTTCGTTCGGGTCACGGCAGGAGGAGGCCCAGCGCCTGGGACGCCTGCTGCGGCCCAAGGCCGATGGCCGCGCCGCCCGCTTCTACACCGTGGTCGCACGGGATACCCTGGATCAGGACTTCGCGGCGAAGCGCCAGCGGTTCCTCGCCGAGCAGGGCTACGCATACCGGATCCTCGATGCCGCATCGATCGGGGACGCGCCCGACAAGGAGCGCGGGGACGCCCCGACCGGGGAGAACTAGCCCAGCGTCCAGAGAGCAACCCAACAGGAATGGTCCAGCCAATTCACAGCCAACCTGCGGATACTGGTGGGGTGAAGAAATCAGCCCCCGAAGCGAAACTGCTGGTCGTCGACGACGAACCGAACATCCGCGAGCTCCTGTCGACCTCGCTCCGGTTCGCCGGTTTCGACGTCGTCGCCGCGGCGAACGGGCGTGACGCCCTCGCCGCCGCCGAGACGCACAATCCCGATCTCGCCGTACTCGACGTCATGCTCCCCGACATGGACGGCTTCACGGTCACGCGGCGGCTGCGTGCTGCCGGTCGTCACTTCCCCGTGGTCTTCCTGACCGCCCGCGACGACACCGACGACAAGGTCACCGGCCTGACGGTCGGCGGCGACGACTACGTCACGAAGCCGTTCAGCCTCGACGAGGTCGTGGCCCGCATCCGGGCCGTCCTGCGCCGCACACATCCCCTGGAGGACGACGACGCCGTGATCCGCGTCGACGACCTCGAACTCGACGACGATGCCCACGAGGTCCGGCGCGGCGGGGAGACGATCGACCTCTCGCCCACCGAGTTCAAGCTCCTGCGCTACCTCATGATGAATCCGAACCGCGTGCTCTCGAAGGCGCAGATCCTCGACCACGTCTGGGAGTACGACTTCAACGGCGACGCCTCGATCGTGGAGTCCTACATCTCGTACCTGCGCCGGAAGATCGACCGGAACCCCGATGCGGTGGCGCTGATCCAGACCAAGCGCGGCGTGGGTTACCTGCTCCGCACCGCCGACAAGCGGTAGCGCCACCCCTTGATCAAGCGCTGGAACGCGGCGTCGCTCCGCTCGCAGCTCGTGGCGATCATCATGCTCCTCATGATCGTCACGGTGGGCATCACGGGCCTCGCCACGGTCTCCCTCCTGCGCGACGGCCTGATCGACCGGGTGGACGCCGACCTCCAGAGCAACGCACGCGCCGTCGCCGCCGAGATCTACACCGCGGAACCGCAGGCGGACGGCGCCGTCCTGCGGTACTACGCGGCCGTGCTGGACCGGAACGGCACCAAGCTCGTGGCGAACCAGTCCGATGACGCCGAGGACATCCCCGACCTCGAGGGCATCACGCCGGAACGCATCATCGCCCTCGACGGTGCCGGCTTCGACGTCGCCAGCACCGGTGACGACAGCCAGGGCTGGCGCGTACGGATCTTCCGGTTCGCGAACACCGAGGGCTACCTCGCCATCGCCTCCCGGCTCAACACCGTCAACGAGTCGCTGCAGGAAGCCGGGGAGATCATCTTCACCTCGGGCCTGATCACCACGGCACTGGCCTCCCTCATCGCCTTCGTCGCCGTGACCCGGCAGTTCGCACCCCTCGCCCGGGTGGAGCGCACCGCTGCCGCCATCGCCGCCGGCGATCTCTCCCGCCGCGTCGCCGTCGAGCGTCCCTCCACCGAGATCGGCCGATTGTCCCGGTCCCTCAACGCGATGCTGGCGCACATCGAGCGTGCGTTCGCCGCCCGGACGATGTCGGAGACCAAGATGCGACGCTTCGTCGCGGACGCGTCTCACGAGCTGAGGACACCGCTCGTCACCATCCGCGGCTACTCGGAGCTCTACCGGCACGGCGCCCTGCAGAAGGAGGAGGATGTCGCTGCTGCCATGGGGCGCATCGAGAGCGAGGCGATCCGCATGGGCCAACTGGTCGAGGACCTCCTGACCCTCGCGAGGATCGACGAGCAGCGCCCCCTCGAGGTGAAGCCCGTGGACCTCATGGTGCTCGGCCACGACGCCGCGTTCGACGCCCGCGCCACGGCGCCCGATCGGACCATCACGGTCATCGGGCTCGACGGCGGCCACCCGCGCTCCGCGCCCACCAGGGGTGACGAGGCCCGCCTGCGCCAGGTGGTCGCGAACCTCATGACCAATGCCCTCCGCTACACGCCCGAGGGCTCACCGATCGAGCTCGCGGTCGGCGTCGCACCCGTGCTCCACGGCCACAGCGACGCCGTGCTGGAGGTGCGGGACCACGGCCCCGGGATCTCCGAGGACGACGCCGCCAAGGTCTTCGAGCGCTTCTACCGCGCCGACACGTCCCGTCATCGGGAGACGGGTGGCACAGGGCTCGGCCTCGCGATCGTGGCGGCGCTGGTCGCGCAGCACGACGGCTCCGTACGGCTGGAGGAGACCCCCGGCGGTGGGGCGACGCTGTCGATCCGCCTGCCGTATGCGCCCGGCGAGGGTCAGGGCGACGACGCCGATCCCTCGGAGCAGTCCGCCCCGCGCGAGGGGGAACACGCCTACTCGAACGGGGCCACTCCTCCACAGTCACCGTCCGCGAAGCCGGTTGTCCACAAACCCCGCGAGGACCGCTGATCGCTCTCCGCCGTGCCCTAGCGTCGGGGCATCATGCAAGCGCGAGGACAGGGAGCACAGCAATGGCATTCTTCAACGTGGACACCGACGGCCTCGCCGCCAGGAGCAGCCAGGTGCAGGGCACCATCACGAGGCTGCGTGCGGAGGTCGATTCGATGCAGGCCGGGCTGCGCGAGCTCGAAGGCCTCTGGACGGGTCAGGCGGCCACCAACTTCCAGCAGCTGATCCTGCAGTGGAGGGCCACGCAGCAGCAGGTCGAGGAGTCCCTGACCGGCATCAACGAGGCGCTCACCGTCGCCACCCGGCAGTACGCCGATGCCGAGCAGAGCAACGCCCGCATGTTCATGAGCTGACCCGGCCGGGTCGCGCCGGGTCCGCGCCCCTCCCCGGACAGGACGACGCCCCTGCGGCTTCCGTCCGGGTCGCGGACAAGGGAAGGGCGGCACCCCCTCTTCAGGGAGTGCCGCCCTTCTCGAACTGCGTCGGCGGGTAGCCGATGGGGGCTAGAAGCCGCCCATACCGCCCATGCCGCCCATGTCGTCGCCGCCGCCGGCAGGAGCTGCCTTCTCCGGCTTGTCGGCCACGACGGCCTCGGTGGTGAGGAACAGGCCCGCGATCGAGGCCGCGTTCTGCAGCGCCGAACGGGTGACCTTCACGGGGTCGTTGACACCGGCTGCGAGGAGGTCCTCGTACACGCCGGTCGCCGCGTTGAGGCCGTGACCCGCAGGCAGGCCACGGACCTTGTCGACGACGACGCCGGGCTCGAGGCCTGCGTTGAAGGCGATCTGCTTCAGCGGTGCGTCGATGGCGACCCGGACGATGTTGGCGCCCGTGGCCTCGTCACCCGTGAGCTCCAGGTTGGCGAATGCCTTGGCACCGGCCTGGATGAGGGCAACGCCACCACCGGCGACGATGCCTTCCTCGACGGCTGCCTTCGCGTTGCGGACGGCGTCCTCGATACGGTGCTTGCGCTCCTTGAGCTCGACCTCCGTGGCTGCGCCGGCCTTGATGACTGCGACACCGCCGGCCAGCTTGGCCAGGCGCTCCTGCAGCTTCTCGCGGTCGTAGTCGGAGTCGGAGTTCTCGATCTCGGCACGGATCTGGGCCACGCGACCGGCGATGGCGTCGGCGTCGCCGGCTCCCTCGACGATCGTGGTCTCGTCCTTGGTCACGACGACCTTGCGTGCGGTACCGAGCAGGTCGAGGGTGGCGGTCTCGAGCTTGAGACCCACTTCCTCGGCGATGACCTGGCCGCCGGTGAGGATGGCGATGTCGGCGAGCTGCGCCTTGCGGCGGTCACCGAAGCCCGGAGCCTTCACGGCGACGGACTTGAAGGTGCCGCGGATCTTGTTGACCACGAGGGTCGCGAGGGCTTCGCCTTCGATGTCCTCGGCGATGATCAGCAGCGGCTTGCCGGACTGCATGACCTTCTCGAGGACTGCGACGAGGTCCTTCACGTTGCTGATCTTCGAGTTGACGATCAGGATGTAGGGATCCTCGAGCACCGTCTCCTGGCGCTCGGCGTCGGTGACGAAGTAGCCCGAGATGTAGCCCTTGTCGAAGCGCATGCCCTCGGTGAGTTCCAGTTCGAGGCCGAACGTGTTCGACTCCTCGACGGTGATGACGCCTTCCTTGCCCACCTTGTCGAGGGCTTCGGCGATCAGGTCACCGATCTGCGTGTCACCGGCGGAGATGGACGCCGTGGCAGCGATCTGCTCCTTGGTCTCGATCTCCTTGGCGGAGGCGAGCAGCTCATCGGTGACGGCCTTGACGGCCTTCTCGATGCCGCGCTTCAGGCTCAGCGGGTCCGCACCGGCAGCGACGTTGCGCAGGCCTTCCTTGACGAGGGCCTGGGCGAGCACGGTGGCGGTGGTGGTGCCGTCGCCTGCGACGTCGTCCGTCTTCTTGGCGACTTCCTTGACGAGCTCGGCGCCGATCTTCTCGAACGGGTCGTCGAGTTCGATCTCCTTGGCGATGGACACGCCGTCGTTCGTGATGGTGGGGGCGCCCCACTTCTTCTCGAGCACGACGTTACGGCCACGGGGGCCGAGCGTTACCTTGACGGCATCAGCGAGGATGTTGAGGCCTCGCTCGAGGCCGCGGCGGGCCTCTTCATCAAAAGAAATGATCTTGGCCATAACGGCTTAGGTCCTTTCGGGACGGTTGCATCTGAAGCACTTGAATGCTCTGCCTGTGTGCGGTGCCCGCGACGGCCGGACGACGCCTGAACGATCTCTTTCACGTTCCGGGCGCCATCCCCACCACAGAGGTTTTCCTGCCTCTCCACCCGCAGATTTAGCAGTCTGCGCGCGTGAGTGCCAACTCAATAATTAGCACTCTCACCACGTGAGTGCAACCTGCCGCAGCCCGGGACGGCGACCTTGCGGCGGCTCGGGCAACGGCCGCGACGGAGGCGTAGCGCGGAGAGCATCGAGCGCATAGGTTGGGCGTACAACGAGCAGAAGGGGAGACACGGTGTCGTCGTCAGCAAACGGTTCGGACAGGCAGTCCGACGGGTCATCGCATGAGCACTCCGGCGCGCAGGAACGGGACGGCGGGGCTCCGGGAAGCACTCCACAGGGAACGGGGCAGGGCCCCACCGCCGCGGAGAGCACCTCCCCGCATCGTTCGAGCGCGAGCGACGCCGACCCATCGCCGCTGAAGCCCGTCCCCCGGCCCTACACGCCGGAGAGCGAGGACCCGTCCACGCACCGGTCACCCGCCCAGAACCCCCACGCCCAGGGGTATTCGCAGGGGCCCTACGGACAGCCCTCCCCCGCACAGGGCGGGTACAACCAGGGCGGGTACAACCAGGGCGGGTACAACCAGGGGCAGTACGGCCAGGGGCAGTACGGCCAGGGGCAGTACGCGCCCCAGAAGTCCCGCGTGGTCGCCGGAGTCCTCGGGATCCTGCTGGGCTCCCTCGGCATCCACAGGTTCTATCTCGGCTACACCACGATCGGCGTCGTCCTGGTCCTCATGTCCACCGTCGGGGTGTTCCTGACGTTCGGGCTCAGCGCCATCGCGGCGGGCATCTGGGGACTCGTCGAAGGCATCCTGATCCTGGTCGGATCCGGATCGTTCCGGACGGATGCACGCGGCATACCGCTGAGGGACTGACAGCCCACGGGCCGACCGGCCCGGAGTGACCGGCCCGCGGGACGGGCCGGGGTACTTACTGGAACTCCGGCCCGAGCACCACGGAGATGTACGGCGAGATCCCGGGGCTGTCGGCGAGATCGCCGATGCCCAGGTCTGCCGCCACCGACTCGGCAGCGGAGCGCTGCTCCTCGCCGTTGTAGAAGACCACGGAGGTGTCGAGCGGTGCCCCCGCCCAGTTGCCGGGGAGCACCGACACCCAGCCCTCGGACGCCAGACGGGCGGCGGCCACCGAGGCGAGCCCGGGAGAACCGGTGCCGTTGAGCACGTTGACCGTCTGCGCCAGGTCGGGTTCCTCCCCGTCCGTGCCCGCGGTCGGGGTGGTCTCCGGGCCTGGCGCATCGGTCGCCTCGGCGTCCTGTGTGGCCGATGCCGATGGAGCGTCGGATGCCTCGTCGTCCTGCGCCGCGGCCTCGCTCGGGGCGCTGGTGGGCAGCACTGCCGTCGCGCCGTCGCCGCCCCCGGTGAGGCCCAGCCGGGGAAGGAGGAAGTACGCTCCCAGACCGATCACGAGGGCAAGCACTCCCACCGTGATCTTGAGCCCCAGACCGCCCGCACGCGCCGGGATGAGCCGCTCGCGGTGGACGCCCTGGCGCGCCGAAGCCTCCGGGACCTTGTCGAACTCGTCCCGTGGGTGATCAGTCATGGATGAGGATGTCCTTCGCTCGTGGCCGTCGCGGGCTGGATCAGATGTCCGCGCCGAGGCGGCGGGCGGAGCGTGCCTTCTGGCGAGTGGACCTCAGGCGCCTCAGTCGCTTCACGAGCATGGGGTCGTGGGCGAGGGCTGCCTCGGTGTCGATCAGGGCGTTGAGCACCTGGTAGTAGTGCGTCGCGGACATGTTGAACAGGTCGCGGATGGCCTGCTCCTTCGCGCCCGAATACTTCCACCACTCGCGCTCGAGGGCGAGCATGCGCTGTTCGCGGTCGCCCAGGGCCGGCTTCGGGTCCTGCCCGGAGGTGTCCGAGTGCCTCTGCGGATCGGCCATCGCGCCACCGCCTTCCATCTGCCGGCACAACTGTCACCCCATGGTAGAGGGGAATTACACCGGTGTCATTCCGGACACGGCTGTGGGAGGAGCACGCAAGAATGGGCCCATGACCCACGACGACGGAGCACTCTTCGACCTTCCCGAGGCTCTTCCCCGGGACGGGACCACGCGTGGTCGCGGGCCCGGCAGGAACGCGAAACCCTCCGTCCCCTCGCCCAACGCCTCGGTCTTCCCCTTCGCGGCACCCGCGGACGTCGGCGACCTCCTGCCCGCGGACTGGGCAGCGGCCCTGAAGCCCGTGGAGCCCGTGCTCCACCAGCTCGCCGAGTCCCTCGGCGCCGACCTCGACAAGGGCGGGCGGGTGCTGCCCGAGGCCCACTCCATCCTGCGCGCCTTCACCACGCCCCTGGATCGCGTGCGGGTCGTCATCGTGGGGCAGGACCCCTACCCGACGGTGGGCCACGCCGTCGGACTCAGCTTCGCCGTCGACCCCGCCACGCGCCCCATCCCGCGCAGCCTGGCGAACATCTACCGGGAGCTCGCCTCGGACACAGGGTCCGCACCACCCGCCACGGGCGACCTGTCGGGCTGGGCCGCGCAGGGCGTCCTCCTGCTCAACCGGGTGCTGACGGTCCGCGCAGGAGAAACCGCCTCGCATCGCGGGATCGGCTGGGAACTGGTGACGGACGCGGCCATCCGGGCGCTCGTGGCCAGGGGCGGACCGCTCGTGGCGATCCTGTGGGGCAAGGACGCCCTGCGCCTCAAGCCGATGCTCGGCCCGACGCCCACCGTCGAATCGGCGCACCCCAGCCCGCTCTCCGCCTCCCGGGGGTTCTTCGGCTCACGACCGTTCAGCCGCGTGAACGAACTCCTGACCCAGCAGGGCGCCGACCCGATCGACTGGTCGCACACGTCGGCGGCCCCGGGCGCACAGGACAGGCCGTTCCCGACGGCGCCGCGCAGCTAGCGCCGTCGGTTCCTCTGCCGCTCGTCGGAACTGAGCTTCCTCGTGAACGGTCGGGCCAGGTTGTCACCCAGTACCACCCCGGCCGCCACAGCCAGAACGATGGTCAGGGCGTTGAACAGGCCGAACGCGCCGTCGCTCGCCACCCCGGAGTCGATGGTGAGCATGTACATCGAGCGGAAGATGGTCAGCCCCGGGTACAGGAACAGCACGGCCGGTACGGCCACGACCAGCTGCGGGGCGCCGAGCCGGAGGGCGACGACGCGGGAGAGCGCACCGATGAGGATCGCCGCGAGGGCCGGCGCGAGCCGGTACCCCGCCCCGGCGGCCATGGCGCTGATCATCAGGAGGTAGCCGGCCACGGCGACGAGCGACGTCGGGACGACCAGCCTCACGTCCGTCTGCTCGGCGACGCAGATCATGGCCACGGCCACGAACGTGAGCAGGGCGACCACCGGCCACGGGTACTGGCTGCCCGAGGACTCGAGCACCTCGAGCTCGGGGATCCCCAGGGCCGCTCCCGCCACCAGCGCGACGGCGATACCCGCCACCAGCGCTGCGAAGATGAGGATCGCCGAGAGGAAGCGCCCTGCGGCAGTGACCGGGAAGCCGTTGATGGCGTCCTGGGTCGCGGAGACCAGCCGTCCGGTCGGCAGGAGCAGCAGGATCCCTCCCACCACCACGAGCGCCGGGGAGATCGGCACCTGCAGCCACCAGAACAGCATGGCGATCAGCGTGACCAGTGCGGACGACGTGGCGACCGAGAAGAACTCCGGCACGCGCCACTCACCGAGCTTGCGGCTCACCAGGTCGACCAGGATGCAGCTGACGAACCCGATGAGGGATCCGAGCGGGGTCCCGCCGACGAATCCGACGATGGCCGCCGAGAAGATCCCGAAGGCCGCGGTCACCATCCAGCGGGGGAAGGGCTTGGGGCGGTGGATGATCTCGTCGAGCCGCTGTGCTGCCTCGGTCCGCGAGACCCCGCCGTCGGCGATGTCGGAGACGAGCTGGTGGATGGCCGTGAGACCGGCATAGTTGTTGGTCCACGAGCGCACCACCCGCAGCACCGTCGTCGGTGTCTGGTCCTTCGCGGAGTAGTTGATCACCACCGACTGGTTGGTGATGTCCACCTCGATGTGGTCCAGTCCGAACGCAGCCGTGACGGCGATGATGCTGGTCTCGACCTCGAGGGCCCCGGCACCGTAACGGAACATGGTCTCGGCCAGGTTGAGGGCGAAGTCGAGGGCCTTGCGCGCACTGGCATCCGGGCCGCCCACGTGGATCATCGGGTTCGCGTAGGGGCTGCCGGCCAGTCGCTCGACGATGCTCATGGCCTGGGTCGGCGGCGCCTCGCCCTGCACGAGCCGCCGGAGCACCGTGCGGGCGGCGGCATTGGGCCGGCTCGACGCCGGGACGCTCCTGGGGGTGGTGGGCAGGGCGTCGGTCGGCCGCGGCTGTCGCTGGCGACCCGGACGCGGAACCTTCGGTTCCGATGCGGGACGCCGCGGAGGCGTGGTGGCTTTCGGAGGTTTCCTTCCGCCGCTGCCTTGACCCGCCGTGAGCCTGCTCTTCTCGTCGTCGCTCGGATCGAAGGGACGCCGGATGACGGGCAGTGCTTCGGCGACGGGCGACGGGTTGTTGGGGGGCGAGTGGGTTTCCACCGGTTTCTCACGGTTGCCGTCTGTCATGGGAGCACCTCTTGAATCGTCCATCCAGGTGGTTCGGGCGGCCTGGGGGGCCTAGTAGAAAGGCTGCCGGTGACGGCGCCAGTGGATCTGGCGGGCTACGCGTTCGCCCACCGAGTGCCACACCCGGTAGGTGCGAGGCCGGACGACGGCGTCGTAGCATCCCGCGAAGTCGGTCACCGTCTTCGTGAAGCTCGTCTTGAACATCCCGAGTCCGTACTGCGGGTGGTCCTTGTCCTTGAGCCGGCTGGCTGGAGGGGTGCCGCAGAAGTCGTACTCGCGGGCGCCGAGGCGCTTCATATCAAGGATCGCCTCCCACTGGACGAGGTGCGAGTCCCCGTACTGGTTGCGTTTCGGCAGGGAGCCGCCGTCCTTGTAGGTGGCCTTCCGGCCGTAGAGGATGACGAACGCACCGACCGAGGGCTTCCCGTCCTCGAAGACGAAATAGAAGCGTCCCATACCGGCGTCGACGAACTCCTGCCAGAAGCCGCGGTAGTACTCGTACGGCCTCGGCACGGCGGAGAGGCGGCCTTGCTGGGCCTGGCCGATCAGCGCGTACATGGTCCTGTACGTCTCCTCGGTCGGATCGACGCGCTGCGCCTGGACGCCGTCGCGCAGAGCCCGACGCACGGCGTTCCGCCCGCGCGAGGAGAGGTTCCGCAGGAGCTGGTTCTCGTCCGGGGTGAGATCCAGGATCGCGGTGCTGTCATTGGCCTGGATGTTGAACGTCTTGACGAGCCCGGCGCCCGTGAAGAGGGCGCGCAGCTCCTCGGTGTCGGGGAAGTCGGGTTCGATCTTCACCGCGAACACTCGGCCCGGCCGGCTCCGGGCATAGGCGACCACGGCGTCGACGAACGGCGGGACCTCCTCGGGGACAGCAGTGTCGGGGCCCTTGATCAGGTACCAGAGGGCGCCGAGGGCGGGGATGCTGCGCTGGTGGGCGATGACGTAGCTGGTGTAGTCCGCGGACTCGACGGCGAGGTGGACCGGCACCCAGCCCTGGCGCTGCTTCACACGGCTGAACGGACCCGACTGGAGGACGTTGCCGCCCAGCGGGTTCGCGGGGATGAGCTCGTCCCAGCGCGCCACCTCGTCCGCCGTGGCGGCACGGGCGGTGAACTTCGTCATTCTCAGTACCAGCTCTCGTGGTGGCGCATGCGGTGGATCTTCAGGGCGGCCCGTTCTCCGACCCGCAGCCAGGCGCGGTGCTGGAGGGGTCTGACCGGAAGGTCGAAGGTCCCCACGAAGTCGGTGATGGTGGAGTTGAACCCGGTCTTGAACATGCCGATGCCGAAGTGCTCGTGGTCCTTGTTCTTCGCCTGGCTCGACGGCGGCGCCCCGCAGAGGTCGTACTCCGTGACCCCGCGGGCCTTGAGCCATTCGATCGCCGCCACCTCGAGCAGGGCGCTGGCTCCGCGGACCGTCCGCTTGCGCGTGCTGGCGGCGTCCTTGCGGCTGGCCTTCGCACCGAGCACCATGACGAAGTCCGCGGACACCACTTCGCCGTCGACGTACGCGAACAGGAAGGTCCCTGCCTGGGCGCGGGCGTGGCGCTGCCAGAAAGCGGTGTAGTACTCCTCGCTGCGGATCGAGAAGCTGCCCTCCGCCGTCTCGTCGAGCAGGCGGTAGAAGATGCGGCAGTTCTCGTCGTCGACCTCCACCACGCGCGTCTCGACGCCGGCCTTGCGGGCAGCGCGGATGTTGTACCGGGTCTTCGACCCGAAGGACGCCTCGATGCTCTCGAGGTCACCGGAGATGTCGAGGATCACCGTCGAGACGTTGGGCTGGACGTTGACGGTGCGCACCAGGCCCGCGGCCTCGAGTGTTCCCGCCACGGCGGGATCGGCGGGGAGTTCCGGGTCCACCTTGACGCCGAACACGCCGCGGCGGGCCGCGAAGGCCTTCAGTTCGGGCAGCAGCGCGACGAGGGCTGCGGCGTCACCGACGCCCGGGCCCTTGGGGACGTACCAGTAGCGGCCGAGCGGGAGAACGGTCTTCTGCAGGACCGTGAGCGCTGTCCCACCCACCATCAGGTAGACCGGCATCCATCCCGTCGCACGCTTCTGCTCGGCGAATTCCCGCCCCTGCATCACGTTCCCGCCGTCCGGATTATCGCTGATGATGGTGTTCCAACGGGCTATCTCGTCGGGCGTCGCGAAGCGGGTAGTCATGATGATCGAGTCTACGGTAGGGCCCGAATCCCCTCCAAAGCACTCCCCCCGCCCCGGTGGTTGCCCGGGCGACCTACCGCAGCGTGTGCCGGCAGGGCTAGCATCGGCGATATGGACTTCAGACACCTCGGAAACAGCGGCTTCAAGATCTCGGAGATCACCTACGGCAACTGGCTCACCCACGGCTCGCAGGTCGAGAACGACGTGGCGACGCAGTGCGTCCGCGCCGCGCTCGACGTCGGCATCACCACCTTCGACACGGCGGACGTCTATGCGAACACGGCGGCGGAGACCGTCCTCGGCGAGGCACTGAAGGGCGAGCGCCGCCAGTCGCTCGAGATCTTCACGAAGGTCTGGGGACCCACGGGCCCCAAGGGCCACAACGATGTCGGGCTGTCGCGCAAGCACATCATGGAGTCGATCGACGGCTCCCTCCAGCGCCTGCAGACCGACTACGTGGACCTGTACCAGGCGCACCGGTACGACTACGCGACGCCGCTCGAGGAGACGATGCAGGCGTTCGCGGACATCGTGCGGCAGGGCAAGGCCCTCTACATCGGCGTCAGCGAGTGGACGGCCCAGCAGATCCGCGACGGTCACGCCCTCGCGAAGGACCTCGGCTTCCAGCTCATCTCCAACCAGCCGCAGTACTCCATGCTGTGGCGGGTCATCGAGGGCGAGGTCGTCCCCACCTCCGAGGAGCTCGGGCTGTCCCAGATCGTCTGGTCGCCCGTCGCGCAGGGTGTCCTGACCGGCAAGTACGCGCCGGGCCGGCAGCCCGAGCAGGGCACGCGTGCCTCGGACGACAAGGGCGGCGCGGACATGATCAAGCGCTGGATGGGCGACGACGTCCTCACCGGCGTCCAGAAGCTCGCACCCATCGCCGACGGCGTGGGCCTCACCATGGCGCAACTCGCCATCGCCTGGGTGCTGCAGAACAGCAATGTCGCCTCCGCGATCATCGGCGCCTCGCGCCCCGAGCAGGTCGAGTCGAACGCGGCCGCCGCCGGCGTGAAGCTCGAGGACGACGTCCTGAAGGCGATCGACGACGCCATCGGGGACCTCGCCGAGACGGACGTCACGAAGACCGTCTCCCCCGAAAAGCGGCCCGTCTGATGGCGGGTCCGACACCGCTGAACGTCGCGGTCACCGGATCCAACGGCAAGCTGGGCCGCAGCGTGGTGCGCGGCCTGCGCGAGGCAGGGCACACCGTCCTCGAACTGGACCAGTACGGCGAGCGCAGCCCCGGGTTCCTGCGGATCGACCTGCGGGACTACGGCCAGGTGATCGACGCCCTCCTCGGCGTGGACGACAGGCACAGCGGGTTCGACGCCGTCGTGCACCTGGGCGCCATCCCCGCCCCGGGCCTGCAGGCGGACGTGGCCACGTTCCACAACAACATGACGGCCACCTACAACGTGTTCCAGGCGTGCCGGCGTACGGGTATCAAGCGGGTCGTCTACGCATCCAGTGAGACCGTCCTCGGGCTGCCGTTCGACACCCCTCCCCCGTACATCCCGGTGGACGAGGACTACGCGGCCCGGCCCGAGAGCACCTATTCGCTGGTCAAGCACCTCGAGGAGCAGCTGGCCGTCGAGCTGACGCGCTGGGACCCGCAGCTGAGCATCACGGCGCTGCGGTTCTCGAACGTGATGGATCCGGAGGACTACGCGGAGTTCCCGTCCTTCGACGCGGATGCCACCGCCCGCAAGTGGAACCTCTGGGGCTACATCGACGGACGCGACGGCGCGCAGGCCGTCGCGAAGGCACTGGAGAACGCGGCTCCGGGATTCGACCGCTTCATCATCGCCGCCGCCGACACCGTCATGACGCGCCCGAGCACCGACCTCACGGCGGAGGTGTTCCCCGACGTCGAGCTGACGCGGGACGTGACCGGCACCGAGACCCTCCTCTCGATCGACAAGGCCCGCCGCGTCCTCGGGTACGAGCCCCGGCACAGCTGGCGCGACCACGTCTAGCACCTGCGCTCCCGGCCGGGCGGCGGCGTCGACTGTCGCCCGGCGGAGAACATCAGTAGGCTGATGATCAGAGGATGCGCACCGACGAAAGGCAGAGAAGATGACCGAGAACCTTCCCGACGAGGAACTGACCATCGTGGGCGAGGAGCCCGAGACGCCGAACGATTCGCTCGCTCCCGAGGCCTTCGACCCCGTCCTCGAGGGTCAGCCGGACGTGTACGAGGGCGCGGCGGAGGTCGACCCCGACCGCTGGCAGGAGGATCCCCTCCTGCAGGACGAACCGGGTGTGGCCGAGAGCGGCGACGACGAGAACGGCGTCTCCGCGATCGGCGAGGAGGGCTACCTCAGCGACCAGACGCTCCGCGAGGAGACCTCCGAGGTGCGCTTCGCCCACGGTGACGAGCAGATCCCGCCGGCTGAGCCCATGATGGGCGAGGCGGCCGCCGACGTCGACTTCGGCATGATGGAGGACGACGAGGTCGACGCGAGCGACGATCCCGCGAACCGCGGTGGCTCGCCGCTCAGCGCGATGGACGAGCAGGACGTCAGATAGCCCGGCACCTGCCGTGAACCACCGAACCCCCCGGGCCTCCGCCCGGGGGGTTCGTTCTGTCCGGATCCGTCACGGACGCGCCCCTCGACCTGCCCCGTGGAGGGCACCCGGGGCGGCCGGTGGTCCTTCGATCGCACAGTGGGCAGGATGCTCGCTCGCCGCGACGGCCGTCGCCCGGACCGCGGGGTTCCGGATGGTGACGGCCGCGAGGACGGCACCCAGTACGAGCACCCCGGCGCCGATGAGGCACGCGCCGTCGAACCCTGCCCGGAAGACCGCCGGATCGCTGTAGGCGTCGCCGGTGAGTCCCACGGCGGCCGGCAGCACGGCGATGGCGACGAGGCCTGCCGCGCGGGCCACGGCGTTGTTGACCCCCGAGGCCAGGCCCGCCTGGCGTTCGGGCACCGCGGACAGGGCCGCCGACGTGAGGGGGGCGACGAGCAGCGAGAGTCCCAGACCCAGCACGATCACGGCCGGCAGCACGTCAGGGACGTAGGACGCCCCCGGCCCGATCCGGAGCATGAGGACCAGCGAGACGGCACACAGCAGCGGCCCCACCGCCATGGGGAGCCTCGGCCCGATCCGCGCACCGAGCGCTCCCGCGCGCGGCGACAGGACGAGCATGAGGGCCGTGACGGGCAGCATCGCGGTCCCCGCCCCGACCGGGCTGAAGCCCGCCACCACCTGCAGGTGGAGGACGAGCAGGAAGAAGATGCCGGAGAAGACCGCGTAGATGAGGAAGGTGACGGCATTCGCCGCGCTGAACTGGCGGTTGGTGAAGATCTGCAGCGGGAGCATCGGATGCGCCGTACGCCACTCCACGAGGAGGAACGCCACAGCTGCGAGAAGACCCAGGAGAGCGCTCACCAGGACGGACGGCGTGCCGAGGCCCCGGCCTGGCGCCTCGATCAGTGCATAGGTGGTGCCGGCGAGGGCGAGGGCGCCCAGGACGGCCCCGGCGACGTCGGGCCGGCCCGTCGCATCCGTATCGCGGCTCTCCGGGACGTGCCGCACGGCGATCAGGACGACGACGGCGGCCAGGGGCACGTTGATGAGGAACACCCACCGCCAGGAGACGCTCTCGACGAGCCAGCCGCCGAGGAAGGGCCCGATGGCCGTGGCCACTCCGCCGAGGCCGGACCACGCACCGATGGCCCGCGCACGGTCCTCTCCCGAGAACGCGGCCTGGATGATGGCGAGACTCCCCGGCATGAGGAGCGCCCCGCCCACGCCCTGCAGCGCGCGCGCGGCGATGAGCAGGCCGGCATCGGGAGCGAGCCCGCACAGCAGGGAGGCGACGGCGAACCAGACGACCCCGATGACGAAGACCCGCCTCCGCCCGAACCTGTCCCCGAGGGAACCCCCCAGCAGGATGAACGACGCGAGCGTGAGGGTGTAGCCGGTCACCATCCACTGCAGGGCGGCGAAGTCCGTGCCGAGCTCGGATCCGATGGTCGGCAGGGCGACGTTCACCACCGTGGCGTCGATCCCCGCGAGGCCGGAACCCAGCACCGTGGCCAGCAGGATCCACCTCCCGGGCGCCGTGCCCATCCTGATCCGACCCATGAGTTCCCCGTCCGCCCGGCCCGCCACGCCGCGGGATCACGCACAGTGTCGCACCGGTATCGTCCGTGCGTCATCCCCGCCCGGCGGGCCGGGGAGCAGGGGGAGGCGGGCGTGAGACGGGCCACACCCGGAATAGCACTTCACCCTGCCCGGTTACCGCCCGGTAGTAAACCAACCCGGAAGTAGGCCTCGTGAAGCTGTTCTCCCCCCTGACCCTCGGCACGCTCGAACTCCCCAACCGCGTCGTCATGGCACCGCTCACCCGGGTCCGCTCGGGCGAGGCGGGCGTACCGGGCGACATGGTCGTCGAGCACTACCGCCAGCGCGCCTCCCTCGGCCTGATCATCAGCGAGGGGACGTACCCGAGCCATGCGGGCCAGGGTTTCCCGGGCCAGCCGGGCCTGGTCGAGGACGAGCAGCTCGCGGGCTGGAAGCGCGTCACGGACGCCGTCCACACCGACGGCGGACGTATCGTGGCGCAGGTCATGCACGCCGGACGCGTCACCCACCCCGACACCAACGGCGGCCACGAGGTCGTGGCTCCGAGCGCCATCGCCATCACCGGCACCACGCGGACGAGCACCGGGAAGCAGCCCTACCCCGTGCCCCACGCCCTCACCACCGAGGAGCTTCCCGGCATCATCGACGAGTTCGTCACGGCCTCGCGCAGGGCGATCGACGAGGCCGGCTTCGACGGCGTGGAACTCCACGGCGCCAACGGCTACCTGCTGCACGAGTTCCTCTCACCGGAATCGAACCAGCGGACGGACGCCTACGGAGGCACCCCCGAGAAGCGCGCACGGTTCGTCATCGAGCTCGTCACCGCCGTCGTGGCGGAGGTGGGCGCCGAGAAGGTGGGGCTGCGTATCTCACCCGCGCACAACATCCAGGACGCCCTCGAGACGGAGGCCTCCGAGGTCTCCGCCACGTACGGCACGCTCGTCGACGCGCTCGCGCCCCTGGGCCTCGCGTACCTCAGCGTGCTGCATGCGGAACCGACGGGTGACCTGATCCAGGATCTCCGGAAGCGCTTCCACGGACCCGTGCTGATCAACAGTGGTTTCGGCGTGATCACCAACCGCGAGGAGGCCATCGCCATCCTCGAGGACGGTGTGGGCGACGCGGTCGTCGTCGGCCGTCCCGCGATCGCGAACCCGGACCTGGCACGCCGCTGGCGCGAGAACCTCCCGGAGAACGAGCCGAACCCCGCGACGTTCTACTCGACCGGGCCCGAGGGCTACACCGATTACCCGTTCTACGACGGATCGGTCAGCGCCAACTAGTCCGGCCGGTGCCCGGCCGGTTCCGCGCCGGACCGGTCGGCGCGGCACCGGCGGAAAGGCGCTCCCGTCACCTGACGGGGGCGCCTTCCTGCATCTGCGGCGCCTGCAGGGCGTTGCTGCTCCGGTCGGGCCGGGACAGCCGGCCCTTCAGCCGGTGGGACTGCGCGGCCGCCCAGGCGATCAGGAGCGCGGCCGCGAGGTGGGTGTGGAGCATCAGCATGATCTCCGGCGAGTGCCCCTGACTCCCGCCGGCCCCGACCGGGACCTCGCCGCCGTGGTGCACACCCGTGACGGACACGGTCGACGACGCCCCTGCGCCGAGGCCGCCGAGCAGCCAGTGCAGCACCTGCTGCGCGGCCCCGAGCAGCAGCAGCACCGCCCAGCCCGGCGGCCGGAACTGCGCCACGAGGGTGGCCGCCAGGACGGCGAGTGCCGCGAGGCAGCCGAGGATCGGGATGCTCGGCAGCGAGCCTCCGGACAGGGCGTGCGCGCCCAGCCCGAGGCCGACGGACAGGATCCCTGCACCGGCGGACCGCAGGAGCATCGGGGTGCGATCGTCAGGGCGGGACGCGGTGTCCGCGGCGGGTTCCATGCCCTGATGGTAAGCATGCTGACGACCCCGCGTCACGCGGAAGGTGCGGGTTATGTTCAGGCCACACCGTCCGTAGACTGACCGTAAGGGGGCTTACCTTCCCCGCAACCGAAAGGACGAACACATGTCAGAGAATCCCGGCGACAACGGTTCTGCGGACAGCGCCTCGGACGACTACCCCGAGACCGTACGTGCCCGCCCCGACGAGCCCGCGGAAGGCGCGGACTCCGAGGAGAAGACGGGCGACGGCTCGTAAGCAGCCCCTACCGCACGAGAGACACGAACGCCGGCCCCAGGGCCGGCGTTCGTGCGCTCGGGCCCGATCGCCCTCGGCCGGCGGGCCGGACTCCTCCGCCGGGTCAGCGCGTGCCCTCGACGACCTCGCCGAACGGGACCTCCTGCGACAACTCCGCCTGCCGGTCGAGGGCGTGGCTGCTGACGAGGACGCCGTACTTGCCCTCGGCGACGGACTGCTTCATGACCATCAGCACGGTCTCTGCGAAGCCCTCGTCCTGGGCTTCGAGGAACGCGACATAGGCGGGCGGGAGGTTCTCGGGAACGGTGAGCATGACCTCACGCTACCTGCCGCCGCCCACGCCTGCCGAGCGATTTTCAAGCCAGGGCGCAGATGCATCGCGACTTCTCGCCTCCCGTCCGGAGTGGTAGACCATAAGGGTCCTTAGTGTTCCGGCGCAGGACCACGCCGGACGAACCACCACCGACACGACAGGGGATCTTCGTGACGCACGTACTCAAAGACCACGCCGGGCTGTTCGAGCTGCCCGGCCCATGGACCACCATCTACGCCGACGGCAGCACCGGCACCGTGGACGGCCTGGCCAGTGATGAGATCCTCCCCCGCAGCATCGCGCAGGAACTGCAGGTCGCCGGCGCCCCCGAGAAGGACATCGAGGCCGTCGTCACCGCGCTCGGCACCACCGCCAAGGGGCTGCCCGACCCGGTGACGCGCTACATCCTCGTGAACGACGGGAAGGCCGTCGTCGACGAGTTCCTCCCCGGCGGCCTCGTAGGCCTCGCCGTGACCGCCACGGGACCGATCCCCGACCTCACCCCCCTGGTCCGACACACTCCCGAAGACTTCGCCTACATCGTCGCCGAGGTGGGCCACCACGGCGGAGAGGTGTACCTGCGCTACGCGAACGGCGACGAGGAGCACCCCAGGGCCGGTGGCGCGGACGCGGTGATCGAAGGGGACACGGACCACACCCGCAAGCTGCCCGGCGGCGGCTGGGGACACCGCCGCATGCAGGGACACGCCGAGAAGGTATGGAAGATGAACGCCGGAGAGGTGGCCTCGGAGATCGACCGCATCTCGGCGGAGCACCGCGCGCAGCTCATCGTGCTCGCCGGGGACATCCGCGCGCGGCAGCTGGTCGCCGACCAGGTGTCGCAGGAGTCCCGTGCCAAGCTCGCCATCATCGAGGCCAACACGCGCGCCGCGGGGGCGGACGAGGAGACCTTCCTCGAGGAGGTCCAGCTGCTCGTGGCGCGAACCATCGCCGACCAGCAGCACGCACTGCTGGAACGCCTCTCCGAGAAGGAGGGGCAGGGGACGCGCACGTCCGCCGTGGGCCGCGGACCCGTGATCACTGCGCTGCAGCAGGCGCAGGTCGAGTCCCTGCTCCTCGAGACCACCGCATGGGACGGCGAGACGCTCCTCGCGCTCGACGCGGTGCCCTGGGTCGCGACGTCCGAGGGCGAGACCGCGGGCGCCGGCGTGCTGGGCGAGGTCCCGGCCGTGGCCGCCCTGCTCCGGGCCGCGGCCCTCACCGACGCCCAGGTCACCATGTACCCGTCCGGCGCCCTCGAGGCGAAACCCATCGCCGCACTCCTGCGCTGGCCCACGGGCCCCGACGTCCCGGCCGCGGTCTGATCCGTGGCCGACGACGCGGCCCCAGGCACCGTGGCGGACTTCGTCGTCCGCCGCCTCGCCGCATGGCGGGTGGAGAGGATCTTCGGCTACAGCGGTGACGGCATCAATCCCCTGCTCGGCGCGCTGCGCCGGGCAGGGGCGCCCGCGTTCGTCCAGGCGCGCCACGAGGAGGCCGCCGCCTTCATGGCGGTGGCCCACGCCAAGTACACCGGCGGCCTCGGCGTGGTGATGGCGACGCAGGGCCCCGGCGCCGTCCACCTGCTCAACGGGCTGTACGACGCGCGGATGGACAGCGTGCCGGTCGTGGCACTCATCGGGCAGCAGAACCAGACCGTGCTCGGGTCCGCCTACCAGCAGGAGATCGACCTCCTCACCCTGTTCAAGGACGTCGCGTCGGGGTTCCGGCAGCAGGTCTCGAGCCCGGAACAGCTACCCATGGTCCTCGACCGCGCCTTCAGGACGGCGCTCGCCACCCGGTCACCTACCGTCGTGATCCTCCCGCACGACGTCCAGCAGGCACCCGCGCCCGAGGTGCCCCACGAGCACGGCGTGGTTCCGTCGTCGCCGGCGTGGTCCCTGGGATGCCTGTCCCCGCGTGAGGCGGACCTGCACGATGCCGCCGCACTGCTCAACGCGGGCCGGAAGGTCGCGCTGCTGGTGGGGCAGGGCGCGGCGCACGCCCAGCAGGACGTCGTGGCCATCGCCGACCGGCTGGGCGCGGGGATCACCACGAGCCTGCTCGGGAAACCGTTCGTCGACGAGTCCCTGCCCCACGCCACGGGCACCATGGGCCACCTCGGCACGACCGCGAGCGCGTACCTGATGGACCACTGCGACACGCTGCTCATCATCGGCTCCAACGACCCCTGGACCGAGTACTACCCCGCCCCCGGCCAGGCCCGCGCCGTGCAGATCGACATCGATCCGAAGGCCATCGGCAACCGCTTCCCCGTGGAGGTCGCCGTGAACGGTGATGCGGCGACGACGCTCTCCGCACTGGCCCCCCTCCTGCACGGACAGCAGGACCACTCGTGGCGGACGGAGATCGAGGAGCAGGTGCGCCAGTGGCACCGGGTCGCGGCCGAGCGCGCCATGACGCCCGCCGTACCCGTGAACCCGGAGCGTGTCGTGCACGAACTCGACGCCGTGCTCCCGGACGACGCCCAGGTGGCGATCGACGTCGGCAGCTGCGTCTACTGGTACGCACGCCAGCTCCGGCTGCCGCGCGGCGTGCCCGCCCACCTCTCCAGCACGCTCGGCTGCATGGGCGCCGGGGTGCCCTACGGCATCGCCGCGAAACTGGCGCGCCCGGACCGTCCCGTCGTCGTGCTCGCCGGCGACGGCGCCATGCAGATGGCCGGTCTCGCCGAGCTCGTGACGGTCTCGGGGATGTGGCGGGACTGGGCCGATCCCCGCTTCGTCGTGTGTGTCTTCTCGAACGGCGACCTCGCCGAGGTGACGTGGGAGCAGCGCGAGATGGAGGGGGAACCGCGCTTCGGGGCCAGCCAGGCGCTGCCTGCCGTGGACGTCGCGGCGCACGCCCGGCTCCTCGGCCTCGACGGCGTCCGGGTGGAGGACCCCGAGGATCTCGCCGGCGCCTGGCGGCAGGCCTTCGCCGCGGACCGCCCGTTCGTCCTCGACGTCGTGACCGACCCGGACGTGCCGCTGCTGCCGCCCTTCCCCGCGGGCGCGGCGAAGCTCGGATCCATGCGGGGGGCCATCGAGCAGGAACCGGCGGGCAGCGCGGCCGGGCTTCTGCAGCGCTACGCGGAGATCGAGGAGGGCACCGGCTCGAGGTCCTCCTGAGCGGCCGGACCCGGGGGCCGGATCCTGCGGCTCGGGCCGGCAGGAGCGGCCGTCTCGCCTAGCGGCGGCGTCTCTGGGCGGCCTGCCGCCCGAGTTCGGCCACGGCGGCCGCGGCGATGACCAGCGAGAGGGCGACGACGGCGAGCATCACGTACAGGAGCACCAGGGTGGTCATCGGCGATGATGCGGTGTGGAGGACCCGCAGCCCGCCGAACAGTCCGACGGCCCAGAACACCCCGACGCCCAGGAGCGCGTAGGCCGCACGGCGGTGCCCGCGGTCGAAGCCCATGCTCCGGGCGCACTGCGCCAGGAGACCCTGCCATTGATTCATAGGTCAACTATTACCGGGCGGCCCTCCAGGGCTGCGCGCCGCGGATATCGTGTCCCTCACATTGACAGCCCTCCTGGCCCGTGCGAATGAGCCCTTCGCCGGCGTCCGCCGCAGCGGCCTCAAAGCCCCGGCGTCCGCCGCAGCCAGGGCAGGATCCGCCACCCACCCGTGACGCCCGTGGCGTCCCGATCGGGCTGGAACACGTTGCCGGGGGCCTCGGGCATCGAACCGCGCTTCAGGGCGAGCGCCACGTAGGCCCGGGCGACGACGGGTTCGTAGACGGCGGGAGCCAGGGCCCTGGCGTAGACGAACAGGGACTGGATCCGTCCCACCTGCGTGAGCCGCCGGGGCCTGCGGGAGACCCTGACGATCGCCCGTGCCACACGCACGGGGTCCGTGACCGGCGGGAGCGGGCGCACGGGCCGGCCCGTGTAGTTCGCGGCGTGCTGGTGGATCGGGGTGTCGATGGTCGCAGGCAGGACGGCGCAGACGTGGATGCCAGGCGCGCCCCGCAACTCCATGCGCAGCACCTCGAGGAAGCCGAGGAGCCCGAACTTGCTCGTCACGTAGGGGCTCACGAGGGGTGAGGTGATCCTCGAGTAGACGGATGCCACGGAGACCAGGACGCCCCGGCCCTGGCGGCGGAACACCCGCAGGGCTGCACGGGCCCCGTACACCTGGCCCAGGAGATTCACGTCGATGAGCCGGTCGAACACCTCCGACGGGGTCTGCTCGAACGTGCCGAAGCTGTAGAGCGACGCGTTGCCGACCCATACGTCGATGCTGCCGAAGCGCTCGACGGCCGCGTCGGCGAGCCGGTCGACGTCCGCCTCGGAGGACACATCGGTGGGGACGGCGATGGCCACGGCCCCCCGGTCGCGGCATTCGGCCGCGACGGCCTCGAGCGTGCCGGAGTCCCGGCCGGCCAGGACGAGGCGGGCGCCGTCCTCCGCATAGAGGCACGCCGTCGCCCGTCCGATACCGCTCGATGCCCCCGTGATGACCACGGTGATGCCCTCGGTGATGCCCTCACCCATGTGCCTGCCTCCGGTTCCACCGGCCCGGGCGGTGGCACGGGCTCCCCTCCGAGTCTTCGGGGCCGCCCCGGAATTGTCACGCACTTCTGCGCCGCCCGCATCCCCCGAAGGGTCGGACACACGGAAGGGAGCACTCATCGAGTGCCCCCTTCGGTGTGTCCGGATGCCGACAGGGCTCAGGAGCCGCGACGCGGGTCCTTGTCCGTGGTGACGTCGGGGTCCACCTCGTCCGCGGCCTGGACATGGTGGGTCACCTTGTCCCGCAACCCCTGGGCGTCGCCCTGCCGTTCCTGGGCCTGCTGCCGGAGCCGCTCGGCCTCGACCTCGGCCCGCTGTGCCTCGGCCTCCGCCATGGAGGCCTTGGCTTCGCGCTCGCGCGCCTCGAGTTCCGTCGCCTTGGCCTGCTCGCGCATCTCCGCGGCGCGATGCCTGTCCTTCTCCTGCTGGCGCTGCCGCTGGGCGGTGCCGCGCTTCCGGGCCAGGATCGCCACGACGGCGATGATGGCCAGGAGGACGACGATCGCGACGACGATCCACACCACTTGAGTAGTATCCATTGCTGACTCCTCTCCTCGTCGGCGCCTGGGCGCCGGATCGGTTAGCCCCCGAAGCCACCCAGGCCGGGGATCTTGCCCAGCAGGTCCTTGGGGTTGATGCCGAACTTCGCAAGGAGGTCCGAGTGCTGCTCCGGGTCCACCTGATCCGGGAGTTCGGCCTGCGCCTGATCGGCGTGCTCGTGCTTGCCCTGGCTTTTCAGCAGGTCGATGATCTGCGACTTGTCAATCTGCACTGATGCCTCCTCGTAGTCCCGGACGCTATTACTAAGCGTGCTTACGAAAGCATGGCACAGGGTCCCCCCGATGTCACGGGTGCCCGCCCCTGCCGTGCCCACCCGGAACGGACGTCGGAGAATGGGCCTCATGAACCTCACCCTGACGCTCCTCGCCGACACCCACCTGCCGAGACGCGCGAGGGACCTCCCGGATCAGGTGTGGGTCGCGGTCGAGTCCGCAGACGTCGTCGTGCATGCCGGGGATTGGACGGAGGCCTCGCTGCTGGAGGAACTGGAAGCCCGCTCACAACGGCTCATCGCCTGCTACGGCAACAATGACGACCCCGACCTCCGGCGTCGCCTGCCGCTCGTCGCGAGGGCGGAGCTCGACGGCGTCCGCCTCGCCGTCGTGCACGAGACCGGCCAGAAGCAGGGTCGCGAGGCACGCATGGCGGCCCTGTACCCCGACGTCGACGTCCTGGTGTTCGGCCACAGCCACATCCCCTGGGACACGCGGGCCGACTCCGGGCTGCGGCTCCTCAACCCGGGTTCCCCCACCGACCGCCGCCGCCAGCCGCACTGCACCTATATGACGGCCTCCATCATCGAGGGCCGCCTCGAGGTCACCACGCACCGGCTGCCACCGCGCTAGCCCGGGTCCGGTCACGTGTCCAGTGGCTCACCGTCGACGAGACATTCGAAGCGCATCTGTTCGCCCGGTCAACGATCTGCCTAGGGTTTCAGGGTGACTACCGCGAGAACCGCCACGGCCGCGCCCGGCCGCCGCTCCAGCGTCAAGTGGATCCTGATGCTGGGTGCCCTCGCGGCCCTCCCGGCCATCACCACGGACATGTACCTGCCCTCCCTCCCCACGGTCGCCGACGATCTCGGGGCGTCGCAGGCGGCGGCGCAGTTCACTATGTCCGGCATGCTCATCGGTGCCGGAGTGGGCCAGCTCGTCATCGGGCCGTTCTCGGACCGGTTCGGGCGGCGCCTGCCCCTGCTCATCGGGATCTCCCTCCACGTGGTGACGTCGATCCTGTGCTCGATGGCGCCGGATATCGGATCCCTGATCGCGCTGCGCGTCTGCCAGGGGTTCTTCAACGCCGCGGCCTCGGTGGTGGCCATCGCCGTCATCCGGGACCGCTTCGTCGGCTCCGACGCCGCACGGCTGCTCTCGCGCCTCATGCTCGTCATCGGTGTGGCGCCGCTCTTCGCGCCGACCGTCGGGCAGGCCGTCGCGGGCGCCTGGCAGTGGCGGGCGGTCTTCTACGCCCTCGCGCTCATCGGATTCGTTCTGGTCCTGATCGTGTGGCGCTTCATGCCGGAGTCACTGCCCCGCGGGAAGCGGCGCTCGGGTGACCCGCGCCAGGTCGCAGGGGGGTACCTCACCCTGCTCCGCGACCGGCACTTCATGGCCCTCGCGGTGATCCCGGGTCTCGGCCTGGCCGTGATCATGAGCTACGTGGTCGGCTCCCCCTTCGTCTTCCAGGACGAGTACGGCCTCACCCAGGGACAGTTCGCCGCCGTGTTCGCGCTCAACGGTGCGGCGATCGTGGGGTCGGCACAGCTCAACGCGGCCCTGGTCCGGCGCGCCGCACCCATCCGTGTGCTCCGGGTGGCCGTGATCGTGCAGCTGGTGTGTGCGCTGATCCTCCTCGCCCTCGTCCTCACCGGCGCCGGAGGCTTCGTCGGGCTCGTCGCGGGCCTGTGGCTGGTCCTCGGGACCCAGGGCCTCGTCCCCGCGAATGCCTCCGTGCTCGCCCTGCACGACTACGGGCATATGGCCGGTACGGCCGCCGCCGTCATCGGCGCCCTGCAGTCCGGTGTGGCGGGCCTGGTCAGTCCGCTCGTCGGGCTCCTCGGCGGGAACTCGCTGGCGATGGTATGCGTGATGCTCGCCGTCGCCCTCCTCACCCTCGTGATCCTGGCGGTCGGCACGCCCGCCTATCGCAGGGGCGGCTGGCGTGAGCGCGACGGTATTGAGCCAGGACCGACGACGTCGGCCGGGGAGACCGAGGAGCGCGAGGCCGAGCAGGTCGAGGCGCAGGGACCCGACCAGCGCGGCTGAGGCCGACGTCGTCGGGCGACTTCACGGGACGACGCCGACGTTCCCCTTCGCATGGTGGAGGACCGCGTGGATCGTGGAACCGAGCCTCGTCCCCGTCGAGTGACTGCCCCTGGCCCCGAGGAGGACACAGGACGCGTCCGAGGTCCGTTGCACGATGAATCCCGCGGCGGAGGAGCTTGCGGAGGAGTCCTCCGTGATGGCCAGGTCGGTGGTTCCGGCCAGCAGCGTCGCCGCGCGCTCGAGGACGGGATCCCTGCCCTCGGGAAGCGCGCCGGACTGCTTGCGGCGGCGCTGCACGTGCACATGGAGGAGCTGCAGGCGCTTGTGCAGTGTCCGAGCGAGGTCAGCGGCCGTCGCCGCCGCCCTGTCGCTCGCGGGTGACCCGTCGACGGCGACCACGACGGTGTCGTGGGTGGGACGTGCGTCCCGCACGACCATGACCGGGCACGAGGCACTCGCGGCGAGGTGGAGGCTGACCGACCCGATCAGCAGCTCCGCGAAGCCCCCGAGCCCTCGTGTCCCTGTCACCAGGAGGGACGCTTCCGCGGAGAGTCTCACGAGGGCCTCCGACGGGAAACCGACGACGAGGCGTGTGCGGACGAGGAGGTCCGGTTCCGCCCGGGTGGCGAGGTCCTGCCCTTCGGCCATGAGCCTCTCGGCCTCCCTGCGCAGCCCGCTGTCCTGCACGCCCGGCACCGGACCGAGCTCTCGGGTGAAGAACGGCCACGTCCAGCAGTGCACGACGACGAGGGGCAACTGCGCGGCGACCGCGTACCGGGACGCCCACAGGACGGCCCGCTTCGCGCCGTCGGACCCGTCGTAGCCGACGAGGACGGGCCGGCGCGGGGCGGTACCGTCGATCTCGCCGGTCCCGTCCCCGGTCCCGTCCCCGGTCCCGTCCCCGGTCCCGTCCCCGGCCATGTCCCCGGCCATGTCCCCGGCCATGTCCCCGGCCATGTCCCCGGCCAT
>NZ_JBZCNG010000004.1:0-13216 GCF_058269195.1 Arthrobacter sp. TJ-240 | reverse complement strand
TGTCCCCGGCCATGTCCCCGGCCATGTCCCCGGTCATATTGCTGGGCCGGTCCCGACGGGCGCGGTTCTCCCGGTCCGGTGGGCAGGATCCATGACGATTGCTCCTCTGTCTCGGGCGGTGGTTCCGGGCGGTGGTTCCGGGCACGGCGCTCATCCATGGTGACCGCAGCACGCCCCATCGGGTAGGGCCGAACGGCCCGACGGAAAGGCCCTTCGGCCCTCCCCACCCTGCGCCGTTTGGATCATGATGGTCACCAAGGGGTCTGCTCGCGCAGGCACAGGGCGTTGAGGTGGAGGAGACGACATGTCCGGCATCGAGCGCGACACGACCCGGCGACAGGTCTCGGTGTTCATCCTCGACGACCACGAGCTGGTGCGCCGCGGGCTGCGTGAACTGCTCGAGGACGAGGGCTTCGTGATCGTCGGCGAGTCAGGATCGGCGGAGGAGGCCGTCCGCTGGATCCCGGCCCTCAGCCCGGATGTCTCCATCCTCGACGCACGGCTACCGGACGGTGGGGGGATCGAGGTGTGCCGCGACGTCCGTTCGGTGGATCCGTCTCTCGCCTGCGTGATCCTCACGAGCTACGACGACGATCAGGCGCTGCGCGGGGCGATCCTCGCCGGCGCGACGGGGTACATCCTCAAGGAGATCCTCGGATCGGACCTCGTCGAGAAAGTGCGGCTGGCCGCCGAGGGGAAGTCCCTCTTCGAGGCGGGGGTGCGCGAGCGCATCGTCGCCGGGCTCGCGGACCCCTCCGTGGAGGACCCGCGTCTGGCCGCGCTCACGGGCCAGGAGAAGCGGGTCCTGGAACTGATCGGTGCCGGGCTGACGAACAGGGAGATCGGTGCCGAGCTGTTCCTCGCGGAGAAGACCGTCAAGAACTACGTGTCATCGCTGCTGTCGAAGCTGGGGTTCCAGCGGCGCACCCAGGCGGCGGTCTTCATCTCCAGCCCGGAGCGCTCTCCGTCTGCCTGAGGTCCACGGGCACCACGAGATGGATGCGGGTGCCGTGGCCGGGAGTGCTGGTGATGGAGATGGTGCCGCCGCAGAGCTCTGCGCGACGCCTCATGTTCACGAGTCCGCTGGCACGGTCGGGTTCCGTGAAGCCGCGGCCGTCGTCGTCGATCGAGAGGTCGAGTGTCCCGTCGGCGACGCCGAGCGTGATGGTGATGACCTGGGCGTCGGCATGCCGGAGGGCGTTGGAGAGCCCCTCGAGGATGATGGCCCTCAGGTGGTCCGCACGTTCCCCGTCCACGAACGAATCCAGCGGACCGGAGAGGTGGAGGACCGGCTCGAGGTCGTGGCCGTCGAAGGCATCGGCCACGAGGGAGAACACCGTGGAGGTGAAGCTCGGGGCGGCCTGCGGGACGGACCGGAGGGAGTAGATCGTGTCGCGCAGCTCCCGGATGGTTGCGTCGAGCTCCGTCGTGACGGCGGAGATGCGGTCCAGTGCGTGGGCATCCGCCGTGTATTTGCGAAGGGTCTGGATGCTCAGGCCTGCGGCGAACAGGCGCTGGATGACGACGTCGTGGAGGTCCCGCGCGATGCGGTCGCGATCACCGAACACGGCTTCCTGCTCGCGCCGGCGGTGGGCGCGCAGCAGTTCGAGGGCCAGCGACACGTGGGAGGTGAAGGACCGCAGCATCTCGTGGTCGGCCTCGGAGAACGCGACGGCGCCCGGCGCCCGGCCGATGACGAGGAAGTGCCGTTCCCCGTCGCCAGGGAGCCTGCAGCACAGGGCGGCGTCGATGGTCTCCGCAGCCGCGTCGGGTAGGACCAGGGCGAGGTCTGCTCCGGTGATCAGGGCGGGGGGTGAGGTCGCCGTGAGTTCCCGCAGGACGGGGCCTCCCCGCACGTGCCGCCCGAGGTGCGTCCCGGCTCCGCATCCGTCGGCGGCCTCGCAGATGAGGCCGCGCTGGTGTCCGAGGTCCCGCAGGACGATCACGAGGGAGCTCTGCGACGCGCGCAGCGCATGCTGGGCGACCACCTCGAGATCGCTGTGCGCCCCGATATGCCGTCCGAGCAGTTCACGCGCGGCGTCGAGCCCGCCCTCGAGCCAGCGGGCCCTGCGCGTCGATTCGTCGAAGAGCCGTGAGTTCTCGATCGCGATGCCGGCCGCTGAGGCAAGGGCGACTACGAGCTGCTCGTCCGCGTCGGAGAAGGCCGCTCCCCCACGCTTCTCCGTCAGGTAGAGGTTGCCGAAGACCCTGTCGTGGACGCGGATGGGCACGCCCAGGAATGAGGTCATCTGCGGGTGGCTGTCGGGGAAACCGTATGCGAGGGGGTGTCGGCGCAGATCGGCGAGGCGTACCGGCTTCGGCTCGGTGATGAGGAGCCCCAGCACCCCGTGGCCCCGGGGAAGCGGACCGATACTGCTCTTCTCGTCGTCGTCCAGGCCCACCGTGATGAAGGGGCCGAGCATCCGGTCGGGGCCGATGACGCCCAGCGCCCCGAACCGGGCGTCGACCAGCTGGCATGCGGCGGAGACCACCCGCTCGAGGACGGTGTCGAGGTCGAGATCGTCCGCTACGGCGGCGAAGGCCGAGAGGAGGTTCTCGATGCCCGTGGCGGTGGAGGACTGCACCCTTGATCCCGGGGGCAGGTAATGCGGCTGTGTGTCCACAGAACGTTCCGTCCTGTTGCCCGGGGCTCGCCCCGACTCGGTGGGGTTCGGCCATCCGTGGCCGCTAGGACCGCTCATCCAGATCCCTGCGACGGGCCTCGTGAACCCTCCCGCAGGTGCGCAGCGCTGCATCGTCTCGCGCTATGGAAGCCGAGACTACACCCATGGGATTCCTCCTGGCCCTCCTGGGCGGTCAGGAGTTCGACCGGCAGCGCAGCGGGTCTCGACGGCCTCAGGTCCCGGGGCCGATCACGCGCAGCCGCAGACCCATGGCGGCCGGCATCCCGGGTGCCAGCCGGGACACGAAGGAGGCCGCCTCGAGGTCCTTCTGGATCGAGTCCCAGGCCTCGGCCTCGCCGAGATCGAGCGTGACATCGGTCGCGGGCGCCAGACTGGCAGCCCGTCGGACGACCAGATCAAGACCGTGCACGTTGACCGGTGAGACGCACCCGTGGACGATGATCCGGATGCTGTTGACGTCCGGATCGGCCCTGACGAGCACCTTCAGCTTCTGCCGCGCAGCGGACGGGTGTACCGCCATCGACCGTTCCTGGGGAGTGCCTCGGGTCATCGGTCCACGGCTTCCGCGTGCTCGGCGCTGCGGACCCCGGATGGCGTGCCCGGGGCACTGTCGGAGACGCTCTCGCGTCGTCGGTCCTTGAGGAAATCCAGGTCCTCCTCGGACAGGATGTGTCCCCCATGACCGTCGGTCGCCACGGACGTACCCGTCGTCGCCTCCACCCGGTTCACCAGCGTCCGGGGCAGCATGATGCAGCCCGGGTTGGCCAGCAGCCATTGCTGCACGGTGGGGTCGATCCTGGTCCAGAGTGTGTTCAGGGTCATGATGGGGGATCCTCCTCGAACCTCAGGGGTACTGCTCTCCTCGCGCTGTGCGCGATGCGACGACGTCGTCGTCGTCGTCGTCGTCGTGCCACCCATCCCATGCCAGAGCCTCCATACTGGCTAGGGCCGAAAGTCCCGTCCGAGCCCCATACCGCAAGGGCAGGGTCCAGTACCCTCTTGCTCTGGACAGGCACGCGGTCCGAGGCGGTATCATGCGCACCGCACATCGCGGTTACCTGCCGTGCGGCCCTGACCGGTGCGGTCGATGGTCTCGGCCTGGATCGGAGGGCTCGGCCCCCCGGACGGGCGCCGAGGGCGACGCCGGAACTGCGGCGGGCCCGGACGCCGGGAGTGGGACTGATACGCCGATTTTCCCAGGCGGACCGCCACGCGGGTCTGGTCACCTCGTCCGGACGGAATTAGTATGTGTGTCCTCCGGCCACCGGGCCGGAAGGGTCCTGAGGAGGTGGAGTCATGAAGGTCAGTGTCGTTGCGCTGCGCGCCGCCCACTCCATCGACCCCGCCTCCGCGACGACCGCGCCCTAGCGTGCCGTGGGAGGCCTCCCCCTAGAGGACCCACGTTGACCACTCTCGAGCAGTACGGCTTCACCGACCGCATCGGCGGTCTCTTCTCCTTCCACTTCCCCGGTCCGGCCCCTACGGATCCGGCGCGTGTCATCCGCTCGGACCGCGGCCGCGTACTGGTCGCGTCACGGCACGGCATCGTCCATCTCGACGGCGGGAGCACGCTCGTCACGGGCGACTGGGCCGCGGTCCAGCCCGAAGGAACCGTGATCGGGTGCCTGCCCCGGTCCTCCCTGCTCCGGCGCAAGCGGGCGTACGACCCGCTCTCCGAGGCGCAGATCCTCGGCGCCAACATCGACCTGCTCGGCGTGGTCGTCCCCCTCGACCGGCCGCTGTCGACCAACCGGCTGGAACGGACCCTCGTCGCGGCCTGGGATTCGGGCGCCGTGCCGATCGTCATCCTGACGAAGGCCGATCTCAGTTCACGGTTCGACCACGTCGTTGCCGAGACCGTGCAGCGAGCCCGCGGCGTGGAGGTGCTCACGACCTCGGCGGAGGACCTGGACGGCCTCGAGGAGCTCCGCGGGAGGATCGGCGCCGGGCAGACCCTGGCCCTGCTCGGCCCCTCCGGTGCCGGCAAGTCGAGCCTGATCAACGCCCTGGTGGGCGATCCCCGCCAGGACACCGGCGAGGTCCGGGCCGGGGACGCGAGGGGCCGGCACACGACGACGGCGCGCGAGCTGGTGCCCCTCGGTGACGGCGCGGTGGTGATGGACACGCCGGGGCTGCGCGGCTTCGCCCTGTGGGACGCCGAGGCCGGCCTGTCCGAGGTGTTCGGGGACATCGAGGACCTGTTCGAGGGCTGCCGCTTCCGCGACTGCGCGCATGACCGCGAACCGGGGTGCGCCGTGCAGGCTGCTATCGGGTCGGGGGCGCTGGAAGAGCGGCGCTGGCTGAGCTACCGGAAGATGGAGCGCGAACTCGCGAGCCTTCACCGGAGGCAGGATGCCGCCGAACAGCGCCGCCATGAGCGATCGTTCCAGCGGGTGGCCCGTGAGGCGGCCCTGGCGAAGGATCACAGGAACCGTTTCAGGGAGGGGCGGTGAGATCGGCGCCGGCGACCGAGGCGGACGGGCGCGGTGGAGCCCCCTGTCGGATTCGAACCGACGACCCCCGCTTTACAAGAGCGGTGCTCTGGCCAACTGAGCTAAGGAGGCGTGCCGGACCGAGCCGGCGGGCGTCGGCGTCCCCGCGCCGGACCGGCGGGCAGGAGAGGACGCTGAGCGCTCGTTAAGGGTAGCCCAGCACCAGCACCGCGGGAAATCAGCTGTGCACGGCTCCGGCAGGGCGGATCGGCGGACATCACGGCAGCGACTTCTCCCGGGCCCGCAAGACTCAGGTGCGCGGACGGGGTGAACCGATAGAGTCGGTTCCGAGACCACACCAATGCGATGGAGCCAGTTTTGAGCGCAGCACAACCTTCGACCACACCGGGCGTCACGCCACCGGCCGCACCCGAGGGACAGTTCGGTGATTTCGACTTCATCGTGGTGTCCAATCGGCTCGCCGTCGATCGTGTCGTCGACGAGCACGGCGAGAGCGCATGGCGCCGGTCCCCCGGCGGCCTCGTGACGGCCCTGGCGCCCGTGATGTCGAAGGCCGACGGCGCCTGGGTCGGCTGGCACGGCGCGCCGGACGAGACACTCGAGCCCTTCGACGAGTCGAACATGCGCCTCGTGCCCGTACCGCTCAGCGCGGAGGAGGTGGAGCTCTACTACGAGGGCTTCTCGAACGCCACCCTCTGGCCCCTGTACCACGACGTCATCGCGTCCCCGGAGTTCCACCGCACCTGGTGGGACTCCTACCGGAAGGTCAACGAGCGGTTCGCGGCGGCGACGGCGTCCGTCGCCGCCGAGGGCGCCACGGTGTGGGTGCAGGACTACCAGCTGCAGCTGGTGCCCAGGATGCTGCGGCAGGCGCGTCCGGACCTGAAGATCGGCTTCTTCAACCACATCCCCTTCCCTCCGCTGGAGATCTACGCCCAGCTGCCCTGGCGCCGCCAGGTCATCGAGGGCCTCCTCGGCGCCGATCTCATCGGCTTCCAGCGCCCGAGCGACGCCAGCAACTTCCTCCGCTGCGTGCGCCGTTTCAAGGGCTACACCATCAAGTCCCAGCAGGTGCACGTGCCGGCCGACGACGGGATCCCCGCCTACGTCTCCCGCGCCGAGGCGTTCCCCATCTCGATCGACACCGCGTCCATCACGGAACTGGCGCACCGCCCGGACGTCATCGAACGGTCCAGGGAGATCCGGCGTGAACTGGGCGACCCCCAGCACATCCTGCTCGGCGTCGACCGCCTCGACTACACCAAGGGCATCGGGCACCGGCTCAAGGCCTACGGTGAGCTGCTCGAGGACGGCGCCATCACCGTCGAGGACGCCGCCCTCATCCAGGTCGCCAGCCCGAGCCGCGAGCGCGTGGAACAGTACCGCCTCCTCCGCGAGGACATCGAGGGCGCCGTGGGCCGCATCAACGGCACCCACGACACCATGAAGAACACCGCCATCCGCTACCTGCACCACAGCTATCCGGTCGAGGAGATGGTGGCGCTGTACCTCGCCGCCGACGTCATGCTCGTCACGGCTCTGCGCGACGGCATGAACCTCGTCGCCAAGGAGTACGTCGCTGCCCGCACCGGCAACACGGGCATGCTCGTCCTCAGCGAGTTCGCGGGTGCCGCGGACACGCTCCGGCAGGCGATCCTCGTGAACCCGCACGACATCGACGGCCTCAAGGCCGCGATCGTCTCTGCCATCTCCATGCCGAAGGTCGAGGCCATGCGGCGCATGCGGCTCATGCGCCGCCAGGTGGTCCAGAACGACGTCGAACGCTGGTCGCAGGCGTTCCTCGACGCCCTCCAGTCCGGGAGCCCTACCCGTGGCGATTGACGCGGATCTCCACGCCGCCCTCCGCGCCCTCGCCGCCACGCCTCACCTGCTCGTGGCGCTGGACTTCGACGGCACCCTCGCCCCGCTCGTCGAGCGGGCAGAGGACGCGCGGGCTCTCCCCGCGTCCGCCGCGGCGGTCCGCGCCCTGGCGGCGCTGCCCGCGACGACGACAGCACTGATCTCGGGACGCGCCCTCGACAGCCTCCGGACCGTCGCGGACCCTCCCGCCGAGACCATGCTGATCGGCAGCCACGGGGCGGAGACATGGACCGGCCCCGACGGCGCACCCCTCGCGCTGACGCCGGACCAGGAGGACCTGCGGGCACGGGCCGTCGACATCGTCGAGCGGACGGTCGCCACACACGAGGGAACCCGCGTCGAATACAAGCCTGCCGGCGTGGTCCTCCACACCAGGACCGCCACGGATGACGTGGCCGAGGCCGCCGTCGCCTCCGCCCGCGCCGAACTGGAGCGGCTGGAAGGCCTGGGCGTCACCGATGGCAAGCGCGTCCTCGAGATCGCGGTGGTCGAGGCCGACAAGGGGCAGGGACTGAGCCTCCTCCGTCGGCTGACAGGCGCGACGGGCGTGCTCTTCGCGGGTGATGACGTCACCGACGAGAACGCCCAGCGCACGCTGGGCGCGGACGACCTCGGCATCAGGATCGGCCCCGGCGCGACCGCCGCCCGCTTCACGGTCGCATCACCCGAGGAATTCAGCGCCGTCCTCGAGGACCTGGTGGCCCTGCGGACTGCAGGTGCGCCCGCGTAGGGAACGTGTCATACTACGGGGGCGTGACCGACGTCACCGGTACTGCTGGCGGGTCACGCACTCCAACTGAATATCTGTCTTCCATTCACTACGGATCGTCGGGCACGTACCTGCCCGTGAAAAGGAACCAACACCATGGCAACGGTAACGTTTGACCAGGCCACGCGCCTGTACCCGGGCACCGATAAGCCCGCCGTCGACAAGCTCGACATCGATATCGCCGACGGCGAATTCCTCGTCCTCGTAGGACCCTCCGGTTGCGGCAAGTCCACCTCCCTGCGCATGCTCGCCGGCCTCGAGGACGTGAACTCCGGACGCATCCTCATCGGCGACCGCGACGTCACCGACGTCCCCCCGAAGGATCGCGACATCGCGATGGTCTTCCAGAACTACGCCCTCTACCCCCACATGTCGGTCGCCGACAACATGGGCTTCGCCCTGAAGATCGCGGGCGTCTCCAAGGAGGAGCGTGCGGAGCGCGTCCGCGAGGCCGCCAAGCTCCTCGACCTCGAGGACTACCTGGACCGCAAGCCGAAAGCCCTCTCCGGTGGCCAGCGCCAGCGTGTCGCCATGGGTCGCGCCATCGTGCGTAACCCGCAGGTGTTCCTCATGGACGAGCCCCTGTCCAACCTCGATGCCAAGCTCCGCGTGCAGACCCGTACGCAGATCGCATCGCTGACCCGGCGCCTCGGCGTCACGACGGTCTATGTCACGCACGACCAGGTCGAGGCCATGACGATGGGTGACCGCGTCGCGGTCCTGAAGGACGGCATCCTCCAGCAGGTCGACACCCCCCGCAACCTCTACGAGCGTCCCAAGAACGTCTTCGTGGCCGGCTTCATCGGCTCACCCGCCATGAACCTCCTCGAACTGCCCGTCGCCGACGGCGGTGTCATCTTCGGCGGCATCGTCTACCCGGTCCCCGGCAACGTCCTGGACGCCGCAGCCGGCAACACCGTCACGCTGGGTGTCCGTCCTGAGGACCTGGTCGTCTCCGCAACCGGTGAGGGACTGCCGGTCGAGGTCGACGTCGTCGAGGAACTCGGCGCCGACGCCTACATCTACGGCCACACCACGCTCGACGGCAAGGACCACGACATGGTCGTCCGCGTCGACGGTCGCCGTCCTCCGATGAAGGGCGACACCGTGTTCGTCCGCCCCGAGCAGGGCCACGTACACCTGTTCGACACCACCAGCGGACTCCGCCTGGCCGAGACGGTCTAGTCCTACCGGACTCAGCACCACGCACGACGACGGTGGCGTCCACCGGGCACCCTCTGGGGGCTCGGCGGACGCCACCGCCGCGTTAACGGCATCTACGCTTGATGCAGGGCCCTTTCCCGCCCCGACACGGAGGCAGCACCATGACCGAGACCTCGAACGCCCAGTGGCATGACGAGCCGACCGACTACGACCAGACGGGCAAACTGCCGAGACTGCGCCCCGCATCGGCGGAGACCCCGAACCTCGGGTCGCTGAACATCACCGCGGCGGCCTCCGACCCGGAACTCCTCGACCTCCCCTGGCACATCGCCCTGGAGCAGTGGCCCGCCAGCGCCCTCGCCGCCCTGCCCCGCGGTATCTCGCGGCACATCGTGCGCTTCGCCCACCTCGGAGGATCCGTGATCGCCGTCAAGGAGACCAGCGAACACGTCGCACGGCACGAGTACCACATGCTCCGGAAGCTGCAGCGGCTGGACGTGCCCTGCGTGGAGCCCGTCGCCGTCATCTCCGGCCGCACGACCCCCGAGGGTGACGAGCTCGACCCCGTTCTCGTCACCCGGCACCTGAAGTTCTCGCTCCCCTACCGGGCGCTGTTCTCCCAGACCCTGCGCCGTGACACGCTGACCCGCCTCATCGACGCGCAGGCGCTGCTCCTCGTCCGCCTCCACCTCATCGGGTTCTACTGGGGTGACGTGTCCCTCTCCAATACCCTGTTCCGACGCGACGCGGGATCCTTCGCCGCCTACCTGGTCGACGCCGAGACCGGAGAGCTGTACCCCGAGCTCTCCACCGGGCAGCGCGAGTACGACCTCGAGATCGCCCGCGTCAACATCGCCGGTGAGTTGATGGACCTCGCCGAGGGCGGCCTGATCGAGGAGAAGGTGGACCCGCTGGCGACGAGCGAGCTCATCATGGACAGCTACCGCCGTCTCTGGACCGAGCTCACGGAGAAGGAGTCCTTCGAACTGGGCGAACGCTGGCGCGTCGGGGCCCGCATCCGGCGCCTCAACGAGCTCGGCTTCGACGTCGAGGAGTATGTGATCAAGACGGCGGCCAATGGAACCCAGATCCAGCTCCAGCCCAAGGTCGTCGACGCCGGACACCACAGCCGCCGCCTCCTCCGGCTGACCGGACTCGACGCACAGGAGAACCAGGCCCGGCGGCTCCTGAACGACATGGATGCCTACCGTGCGGACAGCAACCCGTCGCTCGACGAGGAGTTCAGCGCCCACCTCTGGGTGAACGAGGTCTTCGAGCCGATCGTACGGGCCGTCCCGCGCGAGCTGGGCGGGAAGCTCGAGCCCGCCCAGGTGGTGCACGAGGTGCTGGAGCACCGGTGGTACATGTCGGAGCGCCAGGACAGGAATGTCCCTCTGGCGGAGGCCGTGCAGTCCTACCTGGATGACGAGCTTCGGCACCGGCGCGACGAGGCGGCCATCATGCTGACGGCCGATGCCAGGACGATCGGCATCGACGAGGACTCGGAGTACAGCGACAACTAGCCTTCACAGCGAAAAGGACCGGCAGCCATCGGCTGCCGGTCCTTGTCGCCTGAGCGGCGGCTACGGGCAGGTCGTCGTCTGGCCCTGGACGGTGACAGGCGAACCCGACGGCAGGCCCTCGCAGGCCTCGATGATCTGTCCGGCCAGATCGGCGGCAAAACTGGCGATGACGGCGATGAGGATGGCGCCGAGGACCGTGAACACCGCGCCGATGATGATGCCGGCGAGGGCGAATCCGTTGCCCATCTTCGCCTTCCGGGACTGCACGAAGGCGATGATGCTGATGACCAGGCCGACCGGAGCGATCAGGATGGCGAGGATGAAGCCGACGATCCCGAGCGTGCGGCCCGGATTCTCCGTGACCTGGCCCGGGTAGCCCTGCTGTCCCGGGTAGTTGCCCGGCCCCGTGCCGTACTGTGCCTGCTGGCCGTAGGGTGATTGCCCCTGCCCGTAGGGCGACGCGCTCTGCTCACCGTACTGGGGCTGGTTCTGCCCGTACTGGGGCTGGTTCTGCCCGTACTGGGGTTGGTTCTGCTGGCCGTAGGGCGAGCTGCCCTGCGATCCGGGGTCGTTCTCGGTCATGGTTCCCCCAAGGGAAGTCGTGGAAAAAGCGGAGTGATTTCCGGCAGTTTCCTGAAGAATATCACTGGGCGGCAGCACGGATGAGGAGCAGCGACCATTGATCAGGAGACGATCGCCTTGCCCGGATTGAGGATGTTCGAGGGATCGAAGACCTGCTTGAGGCGGGCCTGCAGGTCGATGACCTCCGGTGACTGCTCCCAGGCGAGCCAGCGGCGCTTGTACTGACCCACGCCGTGCTCGCCGGTGATCGTCCCACCGAGGTCGAGCGCGTGCCTCACCGATTCGTCCAGCGCCTTCTCCAGGCGCTCCTGCGCCTGGGGCCCCTCGCTCCGCTCCACCCAGAACGTCGGGTGCAGGTTGCCGTCCCCGGCATGCGCCACGACCTTGAGATTGACCTCGTGACGGAGGGCCATGCCCTCGAGGGCCGCCACGTACGGCACGAGCTTCGATTTCGGGACGGCGACATCCTCCCCCACCCTGTACAGGTCGTCGACCTCGTCACCCCTGCTGTGCCTTCTCAGGTCGATCAGCCGGTCCGCCTCTGCCGACCCCTCCTCACTGATGACGGCACCCAGTCCGGTGAGCACTTCCCTCACCGCGTCCGCCTCCGCCGCGGCTCCGTACCCGTCGGTCTGCACGAGCAGCAGCGAGCCGCCCCGGCGCCGAAGGTCCGAGCCGTGTACGCCGTCGAGCGCCTCGAGGGTCCTGCCGTCCAGAAGTTCGAGGATCGCAGGCTGCACACGGGCGCGTCCGATCGCGAGGACACCGGCAGCCGCCTGCGGGAAGTCGTCGAAGAAGGCCGCCAGCGTGTGGACCGCCCGGGGCAGGTAGCGGAGCCGCACCGTGATCCCGACGACGACGCCGAGGGTGCCCTCCGACCCCGTGATCAGCGCCGTGAGATCGTAGCCCGCCACACCCTTGAAGGTCCGGTGACCCGTAGAGATGAGGGTGCCGTCGGCCAGCACGACGTCGAGGGCGAGCACGGAATCACGGGTGACACCGTACTTCGCGCAGCGAAGGCCCCCCGCGTTGGTGGCCACGTTCCCGCCGAGGGTGGACCACCGGTAGCTCGCCGGATCAGGGGCGTACATGAGGCCGTACTGGGCCACCGCGGCGTTCAGGTCGGCGTTGATCACGCCCGGCTCGACGACCGCGGTCTCGTCGTCTGGGTCGATCTCCACGATCCGATCCATCAGCTCCAGTGACAGGATGACGCAGCCCGTCGTGGCGTGGGCACCTCCGGACACCCCGGAGCCGGCCCCGCGGCTGACCACCGGCACGTCATGCCGCGTCGCCCAGCGCAGCAGCGCCTGTACATCCTCGACGGAACGCGCTCGGACGACGGCATGGGGCAGGGCTGCCCGCAGGACCGGGCCCTGATCGCGCGAGTAATGCGTCAGGTCTGCCGGCGTCGTCGAGATCCGCCCGGGAAGCGCCGCGACCAGCTCCTCGAGAGCGGCCCCGTCGATCATGACCCTCCCATGAAGCGCCGGTAACGTGACAGCGCGAGAGGCCAGAAGTCCCTGTAGAACTCGTAGACGTCCTGGGGCTCGCCCTCGGACCACCCGCTGTGGACGACGGCAAGGGACGTGCCGGAAGGCCCGGCATCGAGTCCGCCGTCCTGCAGCCCTGCGGATCCACCGGCGGGAGCAGCCGGTACGGTCGACGAGTCGGAGCCTGCTCGGTCCATCACCAGCCTCAGCAGCGTGGTGGAAGCGGACCCGACGTGCCGCCACCGCAGCTCGAGCCACTCCCCGGCCTGACTGCCGGTCACCTCGCCCCACACGTTCTCGTCGTCATCCACCGACGTCTCGACCAGTGCGTTGTCCTCGAGGTCGAAGAAGCTGTCGGCACCCCAGCGGCTGAGCTCGCCGCCGGGCCACCAGAGGTGCAGGTGCTCCGTGAGCCCTGCCCAGGCGTGATCTAGCGGAGCGGGAACCGCTACTGCGGCCCGCAGCGGCGGCCGGGGCTCGGGGACATCGGCCGCGCCCGAAGGATGGGAGAACAAACCACTCATGCATCGACCCTACAGTCGTGCAGGGCCACGACGGGTGCGCGGGGCCCTGCGCTGCCCGACCTGCATGCGGCGGGCATCGTCCGTCGTCCTCGGCCGCGCCGCCGGCCGGGTTGCGCCTGGTGTGGGGTGTTGGGTGGGGGTGGTGGGGGGTTAAAGGGGTCGAGGCCCCACCGGTGGTGGGG